>FMTN01000039.1 GCA_900100095.1 Lachnospiraceae bacterium C10 | reverse complement strand
TAAAAGGGAAAAGTGCATTGATGATATTTGATAAGCACGCAAACTTGAAGTATAAGTTTGGAAACAGACATTTTTGGGCAGAAGGATACTATGTGAGCACAGTAGGACTTAATGAGGCAACAATAAAGAAGTATATTCAGGAACAGGAAAAACATGATATAGCAATGGATAAATTGAGTGTGAAAGAGTACGAAGACCCCTTCAAGGGGTAGCCGGTATTACAAACGCCCTTTTAAGGGCTGTGACGAGTCAAAGGCGTTAAAGGCTTGAACAAAGTGAAAGCCAGCGTCTTTAGGCGCTGGCCGGTAACGGCCCCTTATAGGGGCGAGCAAACCACCCGTTGGACGGGTGGTCATGATTTTATCTCAGTCGGGGTTACAATCTCCGACTGAGCGAGACTTGAACTCAGGCTACCATCACTGAGAAAAGGATATGTTGAGGAAATCATCTATGGAAATGAAAATACCACAGGGCGCAAAAAAGGTTTTGCAACAACTGAATCAGGCCGGATACGAAGCCTATGTCGTGGGTGGCTGCGTCCGGGATGCGCTTCTTGGAGCGGATCCGGATGACTGGGACATTACGACGTCAGCCAGACCCCAGGAGGTGAAGGCTGTTTTTCATAAAACCATCGACACCGGAATTGCACACGGAACGGTGACGGTTCGCATGGACGGGGAAAGCTATGAAGTGACGACCTATCGCATCGATGGCGAATATGAGGATGGCAGACATCCAAAGGATGTAACCTTCACGGCCAGTCTTGAAGAGGATCTGAAGCGACGGGATTTTACAATTAATGCGATGGCATACCATCCGGAGCAGGGACTTGTGGACCTCTTCGGCGGACAGGAGGATTTACGGGATAAGATCATTCGCTGTGTCGGGGACGCCAATGAACGCTTTGCGGAGGATGCCCTTCGTATGATGCGGGCGGTGCGTTTTGCGGCAAAGCTGGATTTTACCATCGAGGATAAGACAAGAGAGGCAATCTGCGTTCATGCACCGGAGCTTGCGAAGGTTTCGGCAGAACGTATTCAGGTGGAACTGACGAAGCTGATTACCTCGGATCATCCGTCGAGAATGCGGGATTTGTATGAGACAGGACTTAGCAAAGTCTTCTTCCCGGAGTGGGATAAAATGATGGAATGTCCCCAGAATACAAAGCACCATCTGTACTCGGTGGGAGAGCATACCATTCGGGTCATGCAGGGTGTTACCGGGGACAAGGTACTGCGTTACGCGGCGCTTCTTCACGACAGCGGCAAGCCGGATATGCGAAAGACGGATGCCAAAGGGGCGGATCATTTTGCCGGTCATCCGGAGCGAAGCGATGAGATTGCAGACCAGGTGCTTCACAGGCTTAAGATGGATAACGATACCATAAAGCGTGTTCGCGCTCTGGTGCGTTATCATGATCAGCGTCCGGTTCTTACCCAGAGGAATGTAAGGCGCTGTATGGCAGAGATGGGGGATGTGTTCCCGGAACTGTTAGAACTTCGAAGAGCCGATGTGAAAGGTCAAAGCGACTATATGCAGGAAGAAAAGCTTGCGGCCGTGGACACCTTTGAAGAACTGATGCAGCAGGTGCTCGCCAATGAAGAATGTACGGATCTAAAGCATCTGGCGGTAGGCGGCAGGGATCTGATGGAAGAGAAGCTGGCGAAGGGGCCGGCTCTCGGAAAGATGCTTGCATCCTTGCTTGACGCAGTTATTGATCATCCGGAATATAACACGAAGGAAAAGCTGATGGAACTGGCGCAGAAAATGGCCATTTCCTGTGTCTGCGTGATGTTGTCAGCAGGGGTACTTTTCGGCTGTGGACAGGAGAAACGGGGAAACGTATCCTTCCGGACACCGGGAAAGCCGGTGGCACAGGTCTCCGGAGATGCGAAAGTACGGGAAGAGACGCTCTATATAATCGAGGAGAACAATACCAAGACTGAGCATTTAACGGTGATGAATCTGTACAACCGGCAGGAGTTTCGCTATAACTACACGCTGACCACAGAATTCCTCGATAAATATGGCAATGTTTCGAATGCGGCCGCTTTTCAGCCGGGGATGATTGTTCAACTGGGTGAGCGGACAGGAAGCGGATCCCTTACGACGGTTGAGAAGTCCGACAGCGTCTGGGAATGGGAAGATGTGAAAAATTACAGCATTGACCCGCAGCACGCGCTGATGACCATCGGGAACGAAAAGTACAAACTGGACGAAATGACGCCGTTTTTCTCGGGAGACGTACCGATTGAGGTTTCGGATCTGTCCGGAGATGATGTTCTTCGGGTTACGGGAATTGATAACCGGATTCTGGCAGTAGCGGTGACAACGGGACACGGCTACATTGAACTGGTGAATACGGATACCTTTGACGGAACACTGATTGAAATCGGTGATGAAGTGATTACGAAGATCGACGGAGAAAGCACCATCGAAGTGGCGGAGGGAACCTATCCGGTTACCGTGGCGGCAAAAGGATACGGCGGAACCAAAAAGGTCAAGGTAAAACGTGACCGGACCACGGTTCTGGATCTGAACAAGCTGAAGGGGGAAGGCCCGAAGACCTGCCAGCTGCAGTTTGAAATCGCTGTAAAGGGAGCCAAAATCTACCTCGACGGTAAAAAGGTCAAGGCAAAAAGCGGTTTGACGGTAACCTACGGAGCGCATCGTTTGCGTGTGGAGGCAAAGGGCTACGATGTCTGGGAGAGACTTTTGTATGTGAATTCACCGACAGCTGTTATATCGTTGAACATTGAAAACGATAAGAACAAGGAGAATAAAGATACCATTTCCACAAAGAACGATGACAAGACACAGGATGAAGATAAAGAGGAAACGACCGATGAGGAGGATGACAAGACCTCATCGGATCGCCTGACAAAAAAGGACAGAGAAAAAGCTCAGGAGGATTATCTGACAACTTTGACAAAAGGGGTGGCAAATTTATTCCATTCGGATTCAGAGTCAAATTAAATAGATTTTTTGCGGTTTGCGGATGACGAAGTGAGAGGAATCCGATATAATGGAAACGGTTCAATAGCGTGATCCAAGCTATAAGGTTTGAATATAATAGGAGGGAAAGAAGATGGGATACAAGGAAACTTACCAGCAGTGGCTTGAAAGTGATTACTTTGATCAGGAGACAAAGGACGAACTTAAGAAAATTGCCGGAGATGAGAAGGAAGTAGAAGACCGTTTCTACATGGATCTTGAATTTGGTACAGCAGGATTAAGAGGTGTAATCGGAGCAGGAACCAATCGTATGAACGAGTATACGGTTCGCCGTGCGACACAGGGACTTGCCAACTACATCAACAAGGTGGGAGAAGGCGACAGAGGAGTAGCGATTTCCTACGACTCCCGTCATATGTCTCCGGAATTTGCCGATGTTGCGGCTCTTTGCCTGGCAGCCAACGGAATCAAGGCTTATGTTTTTGAGTCACTTCGTCCGACACCGGTACTTTCCTACGCAGTAAGAAAGTTACATGCCATTGCCGGAATCAATATTACAGCCAGCCATAATCCACCAGAGTACAACGGATATAAGGTATACTGGGAGGATGGTGCTCAGATCACACCGCCACACGATACCGGAATTATGGGTGAAGTTAAGGCGTGTCCGATCGATGCAGCCAAGACGATGGACAAGGAAGAGGCAAAGGCAGCCGGACTGTACCAGGTAATCGGTGCAGATATTGATGATCCTTACATCGAAGAGTTAAAGAGCCTGGTCCTTCATCAGGATGCAATCGATGAAGTGGGAAAGGATATTACCATCGTATATACACCGCTTCACGGAACAGGTAACGTACCGGTACGTCGTGTTCTTGCAGAGCTTGGCTTTACCAATGTCTATGTGGTACCGGAGCAGGAGAAGCCGGACGGAGACTTCCCTACCGTTTCTTATCCGAACCCAGAGGCTGAGGAGGCTTTTCAGCTGGCACTTGCTCTTGGACGTGAGAAGAATGCAGACCTTGTTCTTGCAACAGATCCGGATGCCGATCGTCTCGGAGTGTATGTTAAGGATAAGGATGGAGAATATCATTGCCTGACCGGTAATATGTCCGGATGTCTGATTGGTGATTATGTTATCGGACAGAGAAAGGCAAGAGACGGAAAGCTTCCGGAAGACGGTGCTTTCATTAAGTCTATTGTAACAACGAACCTTGCAGATGCCATTGCAAAGGATTACGGTGTAGAGCTGATTGAAGTTCTTACCGGATTCAAGTACATCGGTGGAAAGGTGCTGGAGTTCGAGAAGACCGGAAAGGGAACCTACCTCTTTGGAATGGAGGAGAGCTACGGTTGCCTGACGGGAACCTATGCAAGAGATAAGGATGCTGTGGTTGCTTCCATGGCACTTTGCGAAGCTGCGGCTTTCTATAAGACAAAGGGCTGGACTCTCTGGGATGCCATGACAGACATTTATGAGCGTCTTGGCTATTATCAGGATGCAGTAAGCGCCATTACTTTGAAGGGTAAGGAAGGAATTGAGAAGATCGGTTCCATCATGGTGGAGCTTCGTGAGAATCCACTTACAACCATCGGCGACTACAAGGTATTGAAGGTAAGAGACTATCAGAACGATACCTGCACCGAATGTGAGAGTGGCAAGGTAGAGCCGACAGGACTTCCGAAATCCAATGTATTGTATTATGAATTAAGCGATGATGCATGGGTATGTGTTCGTCCGTCCGGAACCGAGCCGAAGATTAAATTCTATTACGGTATCAAGGGTGATTCTGCAGAGGATGCAGCAGCAAAGTCACAGGCTATGAAAGAGGCTTTGGATCAGCTTTCCGACCGTCTGGTTAATGCATAAAAGGAGTATTCAGACAATATCAGAATTTTATGTTTCATTTATGCACAAAATTGTTACAAAAATTTTGTGTAAAATACGGAAAAGCCCGATTTTACAAGGAAAAGTTGTTACATTTCCTTGACATCTATCGTGAAAACCATTATAAAAGATATTAGCCCTCGGGCGCGGAGGAGTGCGCCCGAGTAAAATCAATATTCCAAGAGGAGGAAATAAAAAATGAACAAGACTGAATTAGTTGCAGCTATCGCTGACAAGGCTGATGTTTCCAAGAAAGATGCTGAGGCTACATTAAAGGCTTTTACAGAGGTTGTTGCTGAAGAGCTTACAAAGGGTGAGAAGATCCAGTTAGTTGGATTCGGTACATTCGAGGTTTCTGAGAGAGCTGCTCGTACAGGACGTAACCCTCAGACTGGTGCTGAGATGAACATCCCAGCTTCTAAGGCTCCAAAGTTCAAGGCTGGTAAGGCTTTAAAGGATGCTGTAAACGCATAATTTGGTTTAACCAATACATGTGCCCGGGAGCATTGGCTTCCGGGCTTTTTTCTATCGGTGGGATATGACCTGTATCCGGAGAGGAGAACAAAATGGCAGAAGACAACAGCAGCATGAGACTGGACAAATTCCTGAAAGTATCTCGTGTGATTAAGAGGAGAACGGTTGCGAATGAAGCCTGTGATGCAGGACGTGTTATGGTAAACGATCGTCCGGCAAAAGCTTCTGCAAAGGTGAAACCGGGAGATGTCATTGAGATTGGATTCGGTAATAAAACCGTTCGATTAAGAGTGAAGGATATTCAAAATACGACCAAAAAAGAGGATGCGGCAGAACTTTTTGAGTATTTATAAAATAATTGAACAAAACAGCCCGGATTTGTTGTATAATTGATGTATTATAAAGGAGATTAAGCTGATGGAAAAAATCAAGGGCGGGAAAGGAAGAAAACGGAATAGGGTAACTACCGGACGTCGTTTGTCTTGGATTCTGTCCGTGGCACTTGTTGTGATTTTATCCATTCAGATGGTGAATCTTTATAATCGCTATGTGAGCTATCGTACTAAGGAGGCGTCCCTGAGAGAAGAGCTTATGGTTCAAAAGAACCGGAGGCAGGATCTTAAGGATTATGAGAAGTACACAAAGACGAAGGAATATACAGAGAATACAGCTCGCAGCAAACTTGGACTTCTCTATGACAACGAAATTGTTTTTAAGGAAAAGTAAAACGTGTCGGATTTAAAAGACCAGATGAAGCAATTCATCAAGGATAACAATATGATAAGACAGAGGGATACCGTAGTGCTGGGGCTTTCCGGCGGCGGCGATTCCGTCTGTCTTTTTTTGTTACTGAAAGATTTACAGGAGGAACTGTCCTTTCGCCTGAAAACGGTCACGGTGGATCATGGGATTCGCGGGGAAGACGGGAGAAGGGATGCAAAATTTGCGGAGGCACTTTCCATTCAGTATAACGTTCCGTGTCGCACGGTAACGGTAGACGCGCCGGCTCTTGCAAGGGAGAAGAATCTGTCTCTGGAAGAGGCGGCTCGAATTTTGCGGTACGAGGCTTTGCAGCAGGCGGCCGGAAAGGATGGCGTCATTGCGGTGGCTCACCATGCCATGGACCAGGCGGAGACGGTCTTGTACCGTTTGATTCGGGGAAGCGGACCGAAGGGGCTTAGTGGTATGCAACCGGTGTCGCAGATGGAGGGACATCGACTGATTCGTCCGCTCCTTTCCACCATGCCGCAGGAAATCTACGCATATCTAAAGGAGCGGCAGCAGGCGTATTGCAGTGATGTGACCAATGAAGATGTCTCCTACGCAAGGAACCGGATTCGGAAGAACGTCCTGCCGGAGCTTGAGCAGATCAATCCCAAAGCTGTTCTTCACATCTGCCAGGCGGCACAGAAGCTTCGTGGCGTTGGGGACGCCAGAAGGAGCATCGACGATTACCTGATAAAAAAAGATGAGGGAGGGATGGAATCCGCCCTTTATATACCTGCAATTTTAAAAGAAGAGGAGCATGTTCGCCGCCAGATCCTGTTTGCTTATCTGGAGAAAGAAATGCCGCACATGCGGGATGTAACGGCAAAACATGTGGAGCTTCTGGAAGAACTCCTGACGGCCGGCACAGGGAAACAGGTGAATCTTCCCTACGGGATGCAGGCGGTTGTGGCGTATGAGAAGCTTTTTCTTCAAAAAGAGGAAGATAAGACGGCAAAAGACTGGGAACTGCAGGTGCCCCTTCTGGAAGAGGGGGAATTGTGGTCCGTTTCCACAAATCACTGGGAAATACGTATGAAACGCAGGGCGGCAAAGCCAGAGGATACAAGGGTTTTTCCTCGAAAGAACTATACGAAATGGTTTGATTATGATAAGATTAAAAATGGACTTAGTCTACGCACACGGCGGAATGGAGATTCCTTTGTGATCGATGAGGGGAGTCATCGTCGTAAAATAAAAGACTATTTTATCGATGAGAAGATTCCGCGACATGAGAGAGATGAGATACTTCTGTTAGCATCCGGGGACAATGTTTACTGGATCCTCGGAAGGCGGACCGCATTTGGCTGTGGGATTGATACAAAGACAAAAGAGATTCTTGAAATCTCAATACACCGTAATGATTAATTAGGAGGACATCAGAGCATGAGTGAGAAGATTAGCGTAATGATTCCGGAAGAGGATTTAGATAAGAGGATCAGAGAGCTTGGAGAGCAGATCAGTAAGGATTATGATGGCCAGGAACTGACTGTTGTCTGCATTCTCAAAGGCGCGGCAACCTTTGCCTGCGAACTTGCAAAGCGTATTACGGTTCCGGTTATTATGGACTACATGGCCACAAGCAGTTACGGCAGTGGCACCGTTTCTTCCGGTGAGGTAAAGATTAAAAAGGATCTGGATCTTCCGGTAGAGGGCAGAAATGTTTTGATCGTTGAGGATATTATTGATAGCGGTAACACTTTAAACTATCTGACCGATGTCTTCAAGGAGAGAGGCGTTAAGAGCCTTAGACTTTGCACAATGCTTGACAAGCCGGATCGTCGCGAGGTGGATGTGGATGTGGATTACACAGGATTCACGATTCCAGATGCTTTCGTTGTCGGATATGGTCTTGATTATGATCAAAAATACCGCAATCTTCCTTTCATTGGCGTAGTAGAGCTTAGCTGATGAAGTCTGGTAGCTATTAACACTTAATTACGAGAGGATTAAGATGAGACAGAAACCGAGAGGACTTGGCGGCTTTGGATTCTATATGCTGCTGATCCTGATTATTTTTTTAGCATGGTACTACATTACAGGAAAGGGTACTTCGAACTATTCCATGCATCAGCTTCAGACAGCTGCTGCAGAGGGGAAGGTATCGACGGTTACCATCCGACAGAATCGCGAGGTCCCGACCGGCGAGGTGGACGTTAAACTCAAGAATGACAGCAAGAACTATTTCTTCTATGTATCGGATGTGAATCACACCCAGCAGATTCTGAATACATTAAAGCAGAACTACACCATTGCGGATGTTCCGGAAGAAGAGTGGTTCTCGAATATGTTGACGACTCTGATTATTGTTGCAGCAGTCTTTATTTTATTCATGTTCATGATGAACAATCAGGCGGCAGCGGCAAATGGAAGCAATTCCAGAATGGCAAATTTCGGTAAGAGCCGTGCGAAGATGACAAACAAAGAGGACGTCAAAGTCCGCTTTAAGGATGTTGCCGGTCTTGCTGAGGAGAAGGAAGAGCTGGCGGAAGTCGTAGATTTTCTTAAGGCTCCGGGGAAATATACCGGTGTCGGAGCCAGAATTCCAAAGGGACTTTTACTTGTGGGTCCTCCGGGAACAGGTAAGACCCTGCTGGCCAAGGCGGTTGCAGGAGAGGCCGGCGTACCATTTTTCTCTATTTCCGGTTCTGATTTCGTAGAGATGTTTGTAGGTGTGGGTGCTTCCCGTGTAAGAGACCTCTTCCAGGAAGCGAAGAACAATGCACCTTGTATTGTATTTATCGATGAGATCGATGCTGTTGCCCGTCGCCGTGGTACCGGAATGGGCGGAGGTCACGATGAGCGTGAGCAGACTTTAAACCAGATGCTTGTTGAGATGGACGGATTCGGTGAGAACCAGGGAATCATCGTGATGGCTGCGACGAACCGCGTGGATATTCTTGATCCGGCTATCATGCGTCCGGGTCGTTTTGACCGCAAGGTTTTTGTGGGAAGACCTGATGTCAAGGGCAGAGAAGAGATCCTTCGTGTCCACGCAGAGAATAAGCCGCTGGCAGATGATGTGGATCTGCATGTGATTGCACAGACGACATCCGGATTTACCGGAGCGGATCTGGAGAATCTTCTGAATGAGGCAGCCATTGCGGCAGCCCGTGAAGACCGTGCCTTTATCAAGATGAGCGACATCAAGAATTCCTTCGTCAAGGTTGGAATCGGAACGGAGAAGAAGAGCCGTGTGATCTCTGAGAAAGAGAAGAAGATTACAGCTTATCATGAGTCGGGACATGCTATTTTGTTCCATGTGCTTCCAAAGGTTGGTCCGGTATATTCCGTATCCATTATTCCAACGGGAGGATCGGCAGCCGGTTATACCATGCCGCTTCCGGAGAGGGATGATATGTTCCGTACCAGAGGACAGATGCTCGAGGAAATCATCGTGGATTTCGGTGGACGTATCGCGGAAGAGTTGATTTTTGATGATATTACCACAGGAGCTTCACAGGATATCAAGCAGGCAACCGAGATGGCAAGAGACATGGTTACCCGGTATGGTATGAGTGCAAGTATTGGACCGATCAATTATCAGAGTGAAGATTCCGATGAGGTATTTCTGGGTAGAGACCTTGGTCATGCAAGACCTTACGGTGAGAACGTAGCGGGAAGCATCGATGCGGAGGTTAAGCGCATTCTTGAGGAGTGTTATGATAAGGCAAGAGAACTGATCCAAGAGCACATGGATGTACTCCATGCAAGTGCGGCTCTTTTGCTTGAAAAAGAAAAGATTGGCAGAGCAGAATTTGAGGCTTTATTCAAGGATCAGGTATTTCCTAAGGATGATATAGTAGCTGAGCAGGACGGTGTATCGGTAGAGGATATGTAGCAGGTGCCATATGAATAGAGATGCATTATTCAGTGATGGAACAAAAAATTATCAGAACCCTCCGGAGCCTAAGGCCGGAGATACGGTCAGTCTGCGTCTTAGAACAGCGAAGGAAGAAGACTGCGTTGTTATGATCTGTACAGGAGATGAACGTATTCTGTGCAGCAGAGATAGTTCCAATACGGATCCGGTGTTCGATTATTTCGTGGGGAATCTCGTATTAGATGAGGATAATGTGTCCTACTATTTTGAGATTCGGACCATGGAAGAAACCCTGTACTATGACCGTTTCGGTGTGGCGGATGAGGTGAGATGGCAGTATCGTTTTACCATTTCACCGGACTTTTCCACGCCTGACTGGTCCAAGGGTGCCGTTATGTACCAGATCCTTGTGGATCGGTTCTGTAACGGGGATCCGACGAATGATGTATGTGACCGGGAATATCACTATATCACCAATTATTCTCACCAGGTCAAGGACTGGGATACACCTCCGTCCAATTTTGATGTCAGCAATTTTTACGGCGGAGATCTGGAGGGCGTGCGGCAGAAGCTGTACTACCTGAAGGGACTTGGCGTTGAAGCCATTTACTTTAATCCGCTGTTTGTCTCTCCATCCAATCATAAATACGACATAGCCGATTACGACCATATCGATCCGCACTACGGTGTGATCTGTCAGGATGGCGGAGAATGTCTTGCGGATGGAGATTATGACAACCATCATGCAACCAAATACAAACGGCGTGTCAGTGCCCTCGAGAATCTTGAGGCATCCAATGAATTTTTTGCGAAATTTGTGGAAGAGGCCCATGAAAAGGGTATCCGCGTTATTTTGGACGGTGTATTCAATCACTGTGGCTCCTTTAATAAATGGCTGGACAGAGAAGGAATCTATGAGGGCGAGGAAGGCTATGCTCCGGGAGCATATGTCAGTAAGGACAGTCCTTACCATGATTTCTTCCGTTTCTTCTCCTCTGAAGACAGCGATTGGCCGTATAACAATTCCTATGACGGATGGTGGGGACATGATACCCTGCCGAAGCTGAATTACGAGGCATCCTCCAAGCTGGAGGATTACATTATCGGAATCGGTCGCAAGTGGGTCTCTCCTCCGTATAACTGTGACGGCTGGAGACTGGATGTGGCAGCAGATCTGGGCCATTCCGAAGAATATAACCATAAATTCTGGAGAAGGTTCCGGCGGGAAGTAAAGGATGCGAATCCGAATGCAATCGTTTTGGCGGAGCATTATGGCGACGCGTCTTCTTGGCTTTCCGGGGATCAGTGGGATACCATTATGAACTATGATGCCTTCATGGAGCCGGTGTCCTTCTTCCTGACCGGAATGGAGAAGCATTCGGATCGATACGAAGGGGAACTGTACGGAAACGGTCGTACCTTTGAAATTACGATGCGTCATTGTATGACGGAGTTTTTGACACCGTCTCTGTATTGTTCAATGAATCAGCTGAGCAACCATGACCATTCGCGATTCCTTACCAGAACCAATCATAAAGTGGGACGTGTTGCGGAACTTGGAACCATGGCAGCCGGTGAAGATGTGAATCAGTCGGTTTTCAAGCTGGCGGTTCTGATTCAGATGACATGGCCGGGTGCACCGACGCTTTATTACGGAGATGAGGCCGGCGTAGTGGGCTTCACCGATCCGGACAATCGCCGCACTTACCCGTGGGGCAATGCGGATTATAATCTGATCGATTATCACAGGGATGCTATTTTTATGCATCGCTATAACAAGGCGATGAAGGTTGGTTCTGTGGTCTTTTTATCAACCGGAAGGAATTTTGTCAGCTATGGAAGATTCACATCCGATGAGAAGGTTGTAGTGGCGATCAACAGCGGAGACTACGAGATGGACGTTACCATTCCTGTATGGAAAGCAGAGGTTCCGATGGACTGCCAGATGACACAGATCTTTAAGACCTATGACCGGGGCTATTCGATCATGCAGCTTTCGGCTGAAGTACAGGGAGGCAACTTACAGGCACATTTGGGTCCCTATACCGGAATTGTATGGAAAAAGGACCTTTAGGCAATACATATGAAGACAAAAGAACTTACCCTTGGCATCGTAGCGCATGTCGATGCCGGCAAGACAACATTATCAGAAGCCATGCTGCATACAACGGGAGCCATCCGCACGTTAGGGCGGGTGGATCGTGGTGATACCACGTTGGATACAGATGAGATTGAGAAGGAGCGGGGCATTACCATTTATTCCAGGGAAGCCCGGCTTCTTTTGGATGGAATGACGATATCGTTTATTGATACGCCGGGGCATGTGGATTTTTCTGCCGAGATGGAGAGAAGTCTGTCGGTACTTGATGTTGCGATTTTGGTTATCAGTGGACTGGACGGAGTGCAAAGTCATACCAGAACCCTGTGGGCGCTTCTGGAGCGCTATCATATTCCTGTGATTGTATTCGTCAACAAGATGGACATTGCACGGAAAAGCGAAGAGGAACTGTTTGCATCAGTTCGTTCGGAACTAAGTGATCGTATGATTCACTGGAGCGATACGAAGAGCCGTGAAGAAGAAATTGCAATGACTGACGAGGCGTTGCTGGATGCTTATCTTGGCACGGGAACCATGGACGAGGATTCTGTTAAAAAAGCTTTTGCAAAGCGCGCCTTTTTTCCGGTGCTTTTTGGAAGCGCATTGAAGGAAGAGGGAGTTACAGATCTGCTTGCGCTGATGAAACAGCTGGCGTGGGAGATTACGTATCCGAAGGCGTTTGGTGCAAAGGTTTTTAAGATCAGTAGAGACAAAGCAGGCAATCGTCTGGTACATCTGAAGGTGACCGGTGGAAGTCTTAAGAACAGAGACAGTATCGGTGAGGATAAGGTCAGTGAAATACGCCTCTATAACGGAGACAAATACGAAAGTGTCACAGAAATCGAGGCAGGTCAGGTGGCGGAAGTCATGGGACTTGATCATGTCAGGGTCGGAGATGCCCTTGGGGAGCAAGAGCCTATGGCTCTTGGAACCTTAGAGGCGGTTCTTTCCTATCGCGTCATTCCGCCTTCCGATGTCAGTATCTATACTCTTCTGGAGAAAATCAGGATTTTGGAAGAAGAGGATCCGAAGCTCATGGTGGAGTGGCTGGAAGAGACCAAGGAGATTCATGTACGACTGATGGGGGCTGTGCAGACCCAGGTGTTGCAGGAGAACATGAAGCGACGGTTTGGAATCCTTGTCACTTTTGATGCCGGTAAGATCATGTATAAAGAGACCATTGCCAATGCCGTGGAGGGCATTGGGCATTTTGAGCCGCTGCGGCATTATGCCGAGGTTCATGTCCTTATGGAACCGGGGGAGAGAGGCAGTGGCATTACTGTAGATACGGACTGTAAGACGGAGGTTTTGGCGCTGAACTGGCAGAGGCTGATTCTGACCCATCTGACAGAAAAGATTCATCGCGGTGTCCTGACCGGTTCCCCATTGACCGATGTGCATTTTACGGTTGTAACAGGAAGGGCACATCTGAAACATACCGTGGGAGGAGACTTTAGGCAGGCGACCTACAGGGCTGTACGGCAGGGGTTAAAGAAAGCAGACAATGTTCTTCTTGAGCCGTATTATAAGGTGACCCTTGAGGTGCCGCAGGAACTGCTTGGACGGGCTATGACAGACTTAAGTCATATGCATGGTCAGATGGATCCGCCGGAAATTGTTGACGGAAGAGGTGTCCTGACGGGAAAGGTTCCGGTGGCCTGTGTCAGTGATTATGCGCGGGAGGTAGCGGCTTATACAGGAGGAGAAGGAAGTATATCCTTCGAGATGGCAGGCTATTATCCATGTCATAACACCGAAGAGGTCATCGAAGAAAAAGGCTACGACAGCGAGACGGATCTTAAGAATCCGACGGCTTCCGTGTTCTGTGCCCATGGAGCGGGTTATGCACTTCCATGGTTTATGGTTGACGGGGAAGCTCATGTGCCGTCTCCGCTGCTTGGAACCGGACGAATCGACGAGGAATACCAGCAAGAAAGAATTCTGGAAGCTGCCAGGGAAAAGGAAGCAGAGGAAGAGGCCTTCCGGCAGCGCACCTATGGTGGCGGTGCCATGGATAAGACATCCTCTAAGAAGAGTTCCTATCAGGGATATTCCGGTATGAGTCCGGAACTTGAAGAGATATTTATACGGGAGTTTGGACAGATCCGAAGTCCTATTGAATATAGTCAGCCGATTGTACGGGATTACGACCGGCAGGAGGAGATTCAAAAGGCAAGAGAAGAATATTTTGATACCCATAAGAATGCAGCGGAAAAGCGAAAGAACAAGGCAAAGAGAAAACGCTACATACTTGTGGACGGTTATAATGTCATTCATGCATGGCCGGAGCTTAAGGACCTGACGGCGCACTCCTTCGATGCGGCGAGGGGACGCCTTTTGGATATTTTATCGAATTATCAGGGCTATGATGGAGCTCAGATGATCGTTGTATTTGATGCGTATATGGTCAAGGGAGGGACGGGTTCCGTTCAGAACTACCATAATGTTCACGTTATTTTTACAAAAGAGGCTCAGACGGCGGATGCCTATATTGAAAGAGCCTGTCATGAACTGGCAGGTGACGCGGAGGTGCGGGTCGTAACAAGCGATGGAGCGGAACAGGTCATTGTGGCAGGAAGCGGTGGAATTCGAATTTCATCTCAGGAGTTCCTGAAGCAGGTGGAGCAGATGAATACCCGTGGTCTGTCCGAGTTTCGGGACCGGAATCGCGGGTAGAATGAGACTTGGAATAAGGAGTTGAATTTTGAAAATTTTGCATTGTGCGGATCTTCATCTGGATTCAAAGATGGAGAGCAATCTGTCAGCAGAACAGGCACGCCAGCGGCGGGAAGAAATGCTGGATACGTTTCGCCGGATGCTCGATTACGGGCAGAGCCGGGGCGTGAAAGCTGTGCTGATGGCAGGTGATTTGTTTGATAAACAGCATATCCGTAAGGTTGTGAAGGAGGAGGTAAAACATGATATTATCTCCCATCCCGGCATGGACTTTTATTTCCTGAGAGGGAACCACGATGTCACGGATTTTCTCGAAGACTTCGACGAGATTCCGAAGAATCTCAAGCTTTTTTCCAAAGAACAATGGATGAGCTATACCTATCCGGAGGAGAATATTGTCATCAGCGGAAGAGAACTGGATTCTTCCGATCATAAAGATGTGGCGGCGGATCTGGTGCTGGACCAGACCAAGGTTAACATTGTGATGCTCCACGGTCAGACCGAGGAGTATGAGATCAAAGATAAGTCCTACAGCATCGATATGAGTCAGCTTCGGGGACGCTATATCGACTATCTTGCCCTGGGACATATTCACAGTTACCGGTGGGAGCGCCTGGATGAGAGAGGGGTATTCTGTTATCCGGGATGTCTGGAAGGCCGTGGATTCGATGAAACCGGACGGAAAGGTTTTGTAATTCTTGAAATCGATCAGGATGGTGTGGAAAGTCATGAATTCGTATCTCTTGCCCAGCGACAGTTGCAGAGGGCAGAGGTGGAAGTGGAGCCGTCGGATGATATGACAAACATCATTGCCAAGATTGAAAATGCAGTTCGAACCATTGCCGCCACGGATCTTGTCAGCATTGTGTTGACCGGACGCAAGTCCATGGATCTGGATATTGATCTGTCCTGGATCGAACGGAACTTTAAGGCGCAGTTTTTCTTTTTCAAAGTAGAGGATGTCACCAGAGTGGAAGTGGACTATGCGATTTTTCAGAATGACAGATCGCTGAAGGGAACCTTCGTTAGAGTGGTACAAAGCAGTGAAAAAGAGCCGGAAGAGCGGAAGGCGAAGATCATTGAGATGGGTATCCGTGCCATTATGGAAGGAGGTCTGGAATGAAGCTGGTCTCCTGTTATATTAGTGGATTTGGCCGAATGGTGGACCAATCCTTTGATTTTACGAGTGGATTCAATCAGGTGCTTGAGAGCAATGGCTGGGGGAAGACAACTTTGACGGTTTTTCTTAAGGCCATGTTCTACGGACTGGAATACACTCCGAGAAAAAATACGCTCAGCGACAGAGAACATTACAGACCCTGGGCTTCTGCCACCTACGGCGGAACCCTTACGATTCAGATCGGACGTAAGACCTACCGGATTGAGAGAACCTTCGGAGAGAAGGACAAGGAGGATACCTTCCGTCTGATCGATCTGGCAACGGGAGAGGATTCGGAGGATTTTTCATCTGCCATCGGAGAAGAACTCTTTGAGGTGGATCGTGAATCCTATGAGAAGAGTATCTATGTTCCGCAAGGGGCGCTTGAGACCGTGATGACCACCAGAATGAATGCCAAACTCGGTGGACTTGGTGCGGTTCAGGATGATATGAACCGCTACGATCAGGCTATCCTCGCCATCGAAGAGGCAAGAAAGCGCTATACCTCAACAAGTAAGACGAATCCGGGTCTTCTGCGACAGCTCAATGAAGAAATTTCCATCAATCGGGAAAAGGTAGCCCGTATTCCGGAGCTTTTAAAGGCCTATGAGGCGAAGGCGATGATGCTGATGGATAAAAGAGGAGCGCTCCGTCAGATGGAATACAAGAAGAGTCAGCTGACCGAACAGCTGGCAACCCTTGCCCGCACCGAGCAGGTGGTGGGAGCCTATCAGGCCAAGAAGCAGTCTCTTGAGAAACAGCAGGAGACTATCTCCGCGCTGGATGACTTTTTCGTTAAGGGACTTCCGGAGGAGGAAGAACTTGATGAATGGGAGAGCCGGGAGAGAGAGCTTGAGGTCGCAAGAAGCAGAAGAAGTGCCCTTCGAGAAAAACAGCCGGAACCGGAAGAAGAGGAGCTTTTACACAAGCTCTTTGATCAGCATCCGATGACAGCGGAAGTTCTTGAAGAATATAAAGAAAAGTCGGAGCAGATGAAAAACCTTCGCATCAAGGGCGAGCATGTTCAGATGACGGAGGAGGATCGACTGGAACTTTCCGAATTGAAAAATTTCTTTATACGGAGGAATCCGACAGCTGAGGAACTGACCGAACAGCTGGATTATGTCAGCCGTCAGAATGTTCTTTCCGGTCAGATGAAGACCCTGGAAGAACAGTATTTGAAGATGAAAAGTCAGGTGCAGGAAAAGCGGGAGATGCAAAGCCTTGAAAGTGGAATTTCCACACCGGTGATTCTGACACTGATGTCTTTTGCACTGTTTTTCTGCGGATATCTCTTTTTTACCAAAGTGAGCGGAAGCACCATGGCGACAGCACTGGGTGTGGCCTGCATTGTGGCAGGTGTGGGTGATCTGGCGATTCTTGGAATTTCTCTCTCCCATAGAAGGAACCGTCGCAGAGATGTGAAGGAAACCATGGGAAATGAGTTGCAGACCTCAGGGGATGATCTGGTGGCAAGGAAGAAAGAGTATGATGAGTTGAAGGCTATGAACGATGCCTTCCTGCTGGACTTCCCGCAGTTGTCTGAAGAAGACAGCCGACAGGCCATCATGAGCATTCAAAGAAAAAAGGATCGCTACGATTCCCTGCTGGCCAACGAGGAGAAATATAACAGCAGCAATTCATCCAACATGGAGGAGTTGGCAACATTGCAGCTGGATCTGTACACAGCCCTTCAACCTTATGCGGAAGTTTATGGTATGAATCTCTATGAGGAAGCCAACGAGGGAGAACTTCTGAACAACCTGACGGAGCAGTTGTCTTTGTATCAAGACTTTCAGAAGAATAATCTGGAACTGCATCGTCTGTCTGGTGAAATCGGTTCGGAGACGGAGAGGATTCTTGGAATTCTTCGAAGTTTTCCGATTGAAGCCGATCGAACCGATCTGGCAGCAGGCTTGAAGGAGGTTCGTCAAAAGAGTCTTCTGTATCGTCAGACTGCTGCACAGATTGCAGAACTGCAGGATGAACTGGCAGAAATTCATATCGCCGAAGAGGCAGAGAATGCCATCAGTCTCGAAGAGCTTCAGTTCTCACAGCAGAAACTGGATGATGAGATCGCAGCCCAGAAAAAATACATTGCAGATGATCAAAAGGAACTGGAAGAGCGGTCGGTTTCTCTGCTGGAGTGCGAAGAGGCAAAAGAGACCTTGAAAGACCAGGAGAAGAAGAAACAGGCCTACGAGGAGCAGGTGCACCTGTATGAAGATACGAAGAAGTATTTAAGTCAGGCCAGGGAGGAATTTTTGGCAACCTATATGGGCCCACTTCGTTCCCGACTGTCCCACTATCTTCGGATACTTTATCCGGGCAGTGATCCGGCAATTTTAACAGATGATTTTGAACTGGATATGAGTATGTCTGTTTCCCTCCATGGAAAGAGCGGAGGTGGAAGAACCAGGACGGCGGAATTCCTGTCTACAGGTTATCAGGATCTGGCATCCTTTGCCAGCCGGGCGGCGTTGGTAGATGTCCTGTTCAGAAGAGAGGAGCCGATTCTGATCCTCGATGATCCGTTCGTTAATTTCGATGCGCAGAAGCTGGCTTGTGCGAAGCGTCTTCTTGAGGAACTGTCCGGGAAGTACCAGATTATTTATTTCACCTGTCATGAGAGCAGAGGAATGGAATAGGGGCGAAAATGCAATTTTTGTAAACGAATATAGGTTGCTTTCGTTTCCAGATGGGTGCTATAATGCATTTTAAGTGAATAATATACCGAGAGAAGTGAGCAAGGTAATGACGGAGCGATCCGTCTGTTTACCTTGCTCTTTTTTGTCTCAGTCGGGGTTACAATCTCCGAGCGAGACTTGAATTGATCTACCGTAGGCAGGAGGGTATGAAATGTATGATGTAGTAATCATAGGAGCCGGTGTCGTTGGAAGCGCGATTGCAAGAGAGCTGGCCCGATACAATGGCAGTGTGTGTGTTATCGATAAAGAAGAGGATGTGTGCAGCGGGACAAGCAAGGCAAACAGTGCCATTGTCCATGCGGGGTTCGATGCGTATCCGGGAAGTTTAAAAGCGAAATTCAATGTGGAAGGTTCGAAGATGATGGAGGATCTTTCCCGTGAACTGGATTTCCCGTATCAAAGGAACGGCTCTTTGATCGTATGCACGAAGGATCAGGACAGAAGTGTTCTGGAGCAGCTGATGGCTCAGGGCGTGGAAAACGGAGTGGAAGGTCTTCGTATCGTTGAGGAGGAAGAACTTCGCAGCATGGAGCCAAACCTTGCAGAAGATGTGACATGCGCGTTGTTCGCACCAACAGGAGCGATTGTGTGTCCTTTCCATATGACCATTGCCTTTGCGGAAAATGCAGCGGATAACGGGGTGGAGTTTTTCCTGAATACGAAGGTGGATTGCATCGAGAAAACAAAAGACGGTTATCGGATCCTTGCAGGTGATCAGGTATATGAAAGCCGGGCTGTTGTGAATGCTGCCGGTGTATATGCCGATGTGATCAACAATATGGTATCCGAAAAGAAACTTCATATTACTCCGCGCCGCGGGCAGTATGAACTTTTGGATAAGGCGGTGGGCGATTATGTCACCCATACGATTTTTCAGTTGCCGACCAAAATGGGAAAAGGTGTGCTTGTCACACCGACGGTGCACGGTAATCTACTGGTAGGACCGACGGCAGAGGATATTGAAAACAAGGAAGGTACGAATACCACAGGGGAAGGACTGGAGCTGCTGGGGAAGATGGCTTCTCTCTCCGTAAAAGATGTTCCCCTGCGCCAGGTTATCACATCCTTTGCAGGGCTTCGGGCACACGAGGATGGAAATGATTTCGTAATCGGAGAGGCAGAGGATGCGAAGAATTTCTTTAATGCGGCAGGCATCGAGTCACCGGGCCTGTCCTCCGCACCTGCTATTGGAGTTTTTTTGGCAAAAGAGATTGCAGACAAACTTTCTCTGGGGGAGAAGAAAGAGTTTAATGGAACAAGAAAGGGAATTCTGAATCCAAATGCTCTTAACATGGAAGAGCGGAATCAGTTGATTCAAAAGAATCCGTCCTATGGTCAGATCGTCTGCCGCTGTGAGACAGTGACGGAAGGAGAGATCATTGATGCGATTACAAGAACACTTGGTGCAAGATCCTTGGATGGTGTGAAGAGAAGAACAAGAGCCGGAATGGGAAGATGCCAGGCGGGATTTTGTTCTCCGAGAGTCATGGAACTGTTGGAAAAGCATGCGGATCTATCCGTTTACGAGGTGACGAAATGCGGCGGAGAAGGCGTCATCGTATATGGACGGAATAAAGAAATCTAGAGAGGTGACAGGATGAAACAGTATGAGCTGGTAATTGTAGGAGGCGGACCGGCAGGTCTTGCGGCTGCGCTTTCTGCAAGAGAGAACGGTGTGCAGGATATTTTGATCCTGGAAAGAGATAATAAATTGGGGGGCATCCTGAATCAGTGTATCCACAATGGATTCGGACTCCATACCTTTAAAGAGGAACTGACAGGGCCGGAGTATGCGGCACGTTTTATAGAACGGGTAAAAGAGCAGGGAATCGATTACAAGCTGAATACCATGGTAATGGATATCCGGGAGGACAAGGTGGTGACAGCGATGAACGCCACAGATGGTATGTTCACGATTCCTGCGAAGGCTGTCATTCTGGCGATGGGTTGCCGCGAGCGAAGCCGCGGAGCATTGAATCTTCCGGGTTACCGTCCGGCCGGAATTTTCTCGGCAGGAACGGCACAGCGTCTGGTGAATATTGAAGGTAAGATGCCGGGACGCAGGGTTGTTATCTTAGGTTCAGGAGATATCGGACTGATCATGGCAAGGAGAATGACACTAGAAGGTGCGAAGGTGGAAGTGGTAGCGGAGTTGATGCCATATTCCGGCGGCCTGAAGAGGAATATTGTCCAATGTTTGGATGATTTTGGCATTCCATTGAAGCTTTCCCATACGGTGGTAGATATTGAAGGAAAGGACCGGGTGAAGGCGGTTACGATTGCCAAGGTGGGACCTGACCGTAAGCCAATCGAGGGAACGGAGGAGCGGTATGAGTGCGATACTCTTCTTCTGTCCTGTGGATTGATTCCCGAGAATGAACTGTCAAAGAGCGGTGGCGTCACCTTAAGTCCGGTTACAAACGGACCGGTGGTAAACGATGCGTTAGAGACCAATGTGGAAGGCATCTTTGCCTGTGGAAATGTTCTTCATGTGCATGACCTTGTGGATTTCGTATCACAGGAGGCGGCCAATGCAGGCGAGTATGCGGCAGAGTATATCCGGAATGGTAAGACGGCAGCAGGCCGTGTGCTACCAGTTCGAGCAGTGGATGGCGTACGCTATACGGTGCCGTCGATGGTTCGGGTAGAGCAGATGCAGGATACCGTGACTGTGCGGCTTCGTGTAGGTGATGTGTACCAGGATTGTGCTATTGTGACTTATGCAGGAGATAAGGAAATCGGCCGCAGAAAGAAGAAGGTTTTTGCTCCGGGAGAAATGGAGCAGGTCATCTTGAGAAAAGCGGATCTGATGGATGCAGATATTTCCGAACTTACGATTCGGATAGAAAAGGAGGGATAAACCATGGAGAAAAGACAGTTGACCTGTATTGGTTGTCCCATGGGCTGCCAGGTCAGTGTGACCTTGGAACAGGGAGAAGTAACAGAGGTTACGGGAAACACCTGTAAGCGTGGAGAGATTTATGCACGGAAGGAAGTAACGAATCCGACGAGGATCGTTACAAGCACTGTTCGTGTAAACGGCGGAATTGAGCCTGTGGTATCCTGCAAGACAGCACAGGATATTCCAAAGGGAAAGATTTTTGATTGCTGTAAGGCATTGGGAGAACTGGAAGTCAGTGCACCGGTTGCAATGGGTGACGTTCTTTTAAGAGATGTATGTGGAACCGGAGTTGATATTATTGCGACGAAGGATTTACCGGTCGCATAGTTTCACTCTTTTTCATACCCTAAAAACGGGAGGGCGGATGGAAGACCGATCCTCCTTTTTTTGTATAACAACGAGCCTAAGTCCGCCTGCAAGATTGCTTGCGAGGGGGACTTAGGCGACTGTAGAACACCGAAAGGCTCTGCCTTGAGGTGTGAAACAGAGTTGAAATCGAGTAGGAGCCAGCCTACTCGATTGTTTATGAGGAAGTCCGCATTTCGTAGTGTTTGCCAACATTAGAAGGTCGCAAGCGCAAGCAAAGAACCGCTCAGCGATTAAGATTTTTCACCGGATTTCATCACCAGAGGCTAT
>FMTN01000006.1 GCA_900100095.1 Lachnospiraceae bacterium C10 | reverse complement strand
AAAAGCCTTTCTGCTTGTATCCATTGCACTGTTTCAGAATATCAGATACCTGATATTTTCGGAGGAAAGAACCGACTTCGTTCGTAGCATCTTGAAGCAATATCTCAGACTGTGATATAGTATTCATAGCGTAGCACTCCTATGTTGTGAATGATTTTGTCAGCAACTTAATTATATCACAGCTGGGTTGTGACTACGCTATTTTATTGTTGGGAACCCGCTTAGAATAAGGCTTTCCGGCACTTATTCATGTGGGAAGTATTAGTAAAAGATTACAATGTTCGCCGGGGCTTTTGGAAAGAGTCCCCGGAATGATAAGGGAAAAAGAAAAAGGAGAAAAGAAAAAAGATGGCTGGTTCAGTGTTTGGTAATCATTTTAAAATTATGACGTTTGGAGAATCCCACGGGAAGGGACTCGGTGTTACCATTGACGGTTGTCCCGCAGGATTAGAGCTTTGTGAGGAGGATATTCAAAAGTATCTTGACCGGCGTAAGCCGGGGCAGTCCTCCTATACTACAGCCAGAAACGAGGCGGATGCTGTTGAGATCCTTTCCGGGGTCTTTGAAGGAAGAACAACAGGTACACCGATTGCTCTTCTCATACGGAACAAGGATCAGCATTCCAAAGATTATTCAAATATCTGTGATGTTTTTCGTCCGGGACACGCTGATTACGGGTTCTTTGCGAAATACGGCTTCCGGGATTACCGTGGAGGCGGACGTTCTTCCGGCCGCGAGACCGTAGCGCGGGTTGCAGCCGGTGCTGTTGCGATGAAAATCCTTGCGTCCATGGGTGTGAATGTACACGCCTATGCGAAATCCATCGGGCCGGTTTCCGTATCAAAGGTTGACCTGGCAGAGGCGAAGAACAATTCCCTGTGCATGCCGGATCCTGAGGCTGCCAGACTGGCTGAGGAATTTTTACAGTCATGCATGAAGCGTAAGGATTCTGTCGGTGGTGTTATTGAATGTGTTGCCAGTGGAATGCCGGCAGGAGTGGGAGATCCGGTTTTTGGTAAGCTGGATGCTATGCTGGCACAGGCTATCATGTCCATTGGAGCGGTAAAAGGCTTTGAAATCGGAGATGGTTTTTTGGTCGCAGAATCCACAGGATCTGTCAACAATGATGCCTTTTATGCGGCAGAGGACGGGGTGGCGACCGTTACCAACCACGCCGGAGGAATTCTCGGAGGTATCTCAAACGGAGAGGATATTATTCTCCGTGCGGCATTTAAGCCGACACCGTCGATTGGAAGTGAACAGAAAACGGTCAATGAAAAGGGTGAGGAGTGTTCCATTACCATTCATGGACGTCATGACCCGATCGTTGTTCCACGTGCTGTTGTTGTAGTGGAAGCAATGACAGCAATCACCTTAGTGGATGCGTTGCTTTCCAATATGGGAGCAAGGCTTGATTCAATTATAAAGTTTTATGGAAGAGAGTTATAAGTTATGGCAAAGTACACGTTGCTAAAGACAGAAGGACGTGCAAAGCGCGCGACCTTTGAAACAGTACATGGAGTTGTGCAGACACCGTGTTTTATGAATGTAGGAACCGTTGGTGTCATCAAGGGTGCAGTATCAACCGAAGACTTAAAAGAGGTCGGTTGTCAGGTGGAGTTATCCAATACTTACCATCTTCATGTGCGTACCGGTGATCAGATTATCAAGGAATTAGGCGGGTTACATAAGTTTATGGTATGGGATCGTCCAATCCTTACGGATTCCGGCGGATTCCAGGTGTACTCTCTTGCGGATATCCGCAAGATCAAGGAGGAAGGCGTCACCTTCCGTTCCCATATTGACGGACATAAGATCTTTATGGGTCCGGAGGAGAGTATGACCATCCAGTCCAATCTTGGCTCTACCATTGCAATGGCATTTGACGAATGTCCACCGGCTCTTGCGGAAAGAAGTTATGTACAAAATTCTGTTGAGCGTACCACACGCTGGCTGGCAAGATGTAAGGATAAGATGGCGCAGTTAAACAGTCTTCCGGATACAGTAAATAAACATCAGCTCCTTTTCGGTATTAATCAGGGTGCTGTGTATGATGACATTCGAATTGAACATGCAAAGCGCATTTCCGAGATGGATCTGGATGGCTATGCAGTAGGCGGACTTGCAGTAGGTGAGACACATGAGCAGATGTACCATGTTCTGGATCAGGTTGTCCCGTATCTTCCACAGGCCAAGCCGACCTATCTGATGGGCGTAGGAACACCGCAGAACATTATCGAGGCAGTCAATCGTGGTATTGATTTCTTCGATTGCGTTTATCCGAGCCGTAATGGCCGTCATGGACATGTATATACCAATCAGGGAAAGCGCAACCTTTTCAATAAGAGATATGAGAAGGATATGCGACCGATCGAGGAAGGATGTCAGTGTCCTGCCTGCAGAACTTATTCAAGAGCATACATCCACCATCTTTTAAAAGCAAAAGAGATGCTTGGAATGAGACTTTGCGTGCTTCATAATCTTTATTTTTATAATCATCTGATGGAGCAGATCCGTGGAGCTTTGGATCAGGGGCGGTTTGCAGACTTTAAAAAAGAAAAACTGGATGAGTTACAGATGGTTTCCCGTGAAAAAGAGGAAAAGGCAAAGAAATAGTAAAAGTAATTATCTTGCCAGATGTATCCTTTTCAGCTAGAATGTATTCTAGCGCTGCGAAATGCAGGGAGATTAGTTTTAGGAGGACTTCAAATGAATTCATTATTTTTAACAGGCGCACAGAGTGGTAGCGGACTCATCATGATTGTATGGATCGTGATTCTTTTTGTTTTTATGTACTTCTTTATGATTCGTCCACAGAGGAAAGAGCAGAATGCAAAGAATGCACTTCTTAATTCTCTTGCTGTTGGCGATACCATTCTTACAACCAGTGGTTTTTACGGTGTTGTAATTGATATCGACGACGATACACTGATCGTAGAATTCGGTTCCAACAAGAACTGTCGTATTCCAATGCAGAAGAGTGCTGTTGCAGCAGTAGAAAAGCCTGAGGATGCAGCTTCTTCCGAGGAGTCAAAAGATAAGAAATAATATCATTTAAGCTGAAAATGGCGTGAAAACAATACTGTTTTCACGCCACTTCTTTTATGTACCGATTAATGTTTTCCAAGAAGAACTTTTACCAGACGGTCGTTATCCTCTGGCTTCATAAAGCAGATGCGGATATAGCGATCGGAAAGGAACGGGAAGGTGCGGCAGTCCCGAATCATCATCTTTTCTTTGATACAACGTTCAAAGAGGGAATGACTGTCTTCCTTTTTATCCTCAATGCGAAGCAACATAAAGTTTGCGGAAGGATAGAAAGGCGTGAACTTTCCGGATTCGCGGAAAATCTGGTATAAACGTTCGCGTTCAGTGGAAATAAGTTCCCTTGTAGCCTGGATGTACTCCGTGTCAGAGAACATAATCTTACCGGCTTCTTCTGCAAGAGAAGAAATCATCCATGGATTCTTTTTCTGATGAATCTCCTTCAGCAGGTATTCATTATCCGTGATGGCATATCCAAGACGAAGTCCCGGTGCAGCGTAAAATTTGCTGGTTCCACGAAGAATGATCAGGTTGTTATAGTCTTCGGTCAAAGGAACCGATGTGATCTTGTCCATTTCAGGAGCAAATTCTACATAGGTTTCATCTACCATCACATAGATGTCATGAATCTTACATGCATCCAGTATTTTACGCATATCCGAAGAGGTGATGGCGGTGGATGTCGGATTGTTTGGATTACATAACACAAGAAGATCCAGTGTATCGTTCAAGCGTGAAATAAGCTCGTTAATATCCAGCTGGAAGTAGTTCTTATCGTTTAGCGGGAAATAGCTGGTTCTACCTCCGAAAAGAGAAATCTCGCGTTCGTATTCAGAATAGGTCGGTCCTAAAATCAGGGCGCGCTTTGGTGAAGTAATCTGAATGAAAAGTGAGATAAGCTCAGTGGATCCGTTTCCAACAATGATCTGTGACGGATCGGCCTTTGCGTAGGCTGCAATGGAGGCTTTAAGCTGCGTGTATTCTCTGTCCGGATAACTCTCAATTGCATGTATATGAGAGGAAAGGTCCTGTTCAAGCTTAGGCGAAATACCCAGTGGGTTTACGTTAGCGGAAAAGCTGACAATCTCCTCTTTTTTGATGGAATACATTTTTTCGATTTTCTCAAGGTCGCTACCATGAAAATGGTCTTTGTGTCGGATCATACTCCCTCCTTGTCAAAAGATTGATAAAAGCAGGTAAAACGTTTATAATTTATTATAGCTTTTTATGATTAAAATGCAATCTTTAGGCCTATGTAAGGTTGTTTCGATTAAGTAGAAGGGCAGGAGTATTTTTTGCGTAAGAGGATCTACAGAATATCAGAAGATCGCTTTGATGAAGTGCTATACGGAATCGAATTTGATCGAGATAAAGTACATATAGAGGTTGGTCAGGGTCAGGAGGCAAAAGGTTCCTTTGTGATTCAGACGACAGGTGGCGGTTCTTTGAGGGGAATCGTCTATTCGTCAAACCCGTATATTACCGTAGAGAATCCTGATTTCGACAGCGAAAGCGTGACCATTCGTTTCCATGCTCCCACAGCGGATTTTCTTCCGGGAGAGAAGCTTTGCGGCAGTTTTCATGTGGTTTGCGCCGGACAGACAGCAGAACTTCCTGTGGAAATCGCTGTTTCTGAGAAGAGGGGGCATGTAGGCTCCTACGACTTTACGAATTTATCGGACTTTGCGCAGCTTGCAAAAGAGAGAAGCAGAGATGCTCTTGCACTTTTTTCATCTTCTGAATTTATGGATTTTGTAAAGAATGTTGCAAAGGAACATGTTCTTTTATATCGTTCTTTGCTTTCCTCTGTTGGTGCAACCTACGAGAGTATGGAGCATTTTCTGTCACAGACCGGGGTTAAGGATATGGTCAAGCTCCATGTATTCCCGGGTCAGACCGTTTTTTATCATATAACGGAGAATCAAAAAGAGAAGATCAATATCACCAGAAATACCTGGGGATTTTTCCATGTCAAGGCAACCGTTCTTGAGGAAGATAGCTTTCTCACATTAGAGTCTTCGGATATCACACCGGACTTTTTTATGGGGCAGAGCATGGAACTGTCTTATTACATTCATGCGGACCGTCTCCATGAGGGAATGAATGCGTCCACGATTTGTTTTGACGGACCGGGATTCCATGAGAAACTTACCATTACAGCCTCCACCTATGCGAAGGATGAGCGCCATAACCAAAAGACGCTGGCGGAGAAGGAGAAAAAAGTTTCTCTTGTATCCAATTATCTTTCCTTTCGTCTGAATCAGATGACCATGGGAGACTGGAGCGAGGATGTGATTCGTTCCATGAACAAGCGTCTGGTGGAAGATCCGTCGGAAGTTTTTTCGCAGTTATACAAAGCACAGGCTCTGATTGTCTCCGGGCGGAGGCAGGAAGGACTTTGGATTATCTCAGACTTAAAGAAGGTAATTGAAGACAAAAGTAGCTTTGAATGGGCCTATCTTTTATATCTGTGTACTTTGATTGAGCCGGAGGTCAGCTATGTTGACCGCCTGACAGGTGAGATTGAGGGAATCTTCCGTCAGCATCCGGAGGACATGAGACTGTTCTGGTTCCTTTTGTTTTTGCGCGTGGAATATCTCACTGATACAAGACGGAAGTTAAAAGATATATGGCAGTGGATCCGTAGCGGTATAGACTCTCCGATTTTATACGTGGAAGCTCTGGATGTACTGCGCCAGGATCCGTTCCTCTTGCGTGAATTGGATTCCATCAGCCTGCGCGTATTATGGTTTGGTGTTCGTCATCATGCAATCTCAGATAATCTGGCGATTCAGATTCCGAAATGCCTTGTGCAGGAGAGGGTTTTTTCCAAGAGTATTTTTCGTTTTGTAACCAGCCTGTATGAGCAGATGCCTTCCGATGATCTGTTGGATGAGATCTTATCCTATCTGCTTCGATGCCGTTGTATCGGTGAGCGTTATGCCAAGTGGTATCTTCTTGGGATTGAAAAGGAAAAGAAGCTCAGTGGCCTGTTTGAAGCTTATTTATACTGCTTGAAAGAGTCCGACACACAAAAGCTTCCGAGACTGCTTCTGATGTATTTTTCTTTTGAAAACAGACTTCCTTACGACAGAAGGGCCTTTTTATATGCCAATGTGGTAATCTATAAGAATTCGCATCCGAAGATTTATGAAGCATATCAAAAGCAGATGGAGCGTTTTGCGTTGGAGCAGATGCATCAGCTTCGGATGGATGATAATCTTGCGATTTTGTATCAGGATCTGATCAGTCGGGGATTTATCGACGAGGAAGAGTCTAGCAATTTGGGACAGCTTTTCTTCGTTAAAAAGCTGATTTGCCTGAAAGAGGTGAAGGGACGGCTCTTTGTATTTGATGAACGGTTTGAAGAGCCGCAGATTGTAGAATTAAAGAATCACACGGCCTATGTCTCCGCTTCATCGTCCAATCTCCGTTTTGTTCTGGATACCGGAAATGGTATTCTTTGCGGAGAGGATGATTTTTATCTTGAACCGCTGCTTTCGGGAGAGGATAACTATAACCGCCTTCGTAAGCTTGCGAAGGACGATTACAATTATTTCCTTCACGATTTAAAGGACAAGAAACAGGAAGAGGATTTTTCCATCGGAGATGTGACATCGATCTTCTCTTTTTTTAAGGACAAAAGGTTATCGAAAGAGTATACCGATGCCTACGTTCCTCTATTCATCCGGGTATTGAAGCGATTCCAAAAGCTTGAAGAGATCGCTCCTTCCATTATGTCCATGGATCCGGTCAAGGCTTCGTCCTTTTTACGACTTGAGATTATGGAACAGCTAATCACGCACGAGAGATTTGATCTGGCCTTAAAGGCCCTTCGTAGGATCAATGGCCTTCAGGTGCCGATGAATCAGCTGTTGCATTTGGTCAGCGGCAGTATCCGTCGTTCCCGTGAAGTGGATGATTTCCTTGTAAAGCTGGCGGCTTATTTGCTGGAGCATTTCCTGTCAGACGAACAGCTTCTGGATTATCTGACGACCTATTATACCGGACCGACGAAGACCATGATTATGGTTTTCCAGTATGCACTGGCCCGTCAGCTTCACGTGCATGATCTGGCAGAGCGCATTCTGATTCAGATGATTTACGAGGGAAGCTACTATGAAAAGGCACCGGAAATCTTTAGCATGTACCGCAAGGGAAATGTGAACCGTATGCTTCAGGAGGCGTATCTTACCTATTCCGCCCGCCTGTATCTTACGAAGAATCAATCCCTGGATCCGGAAGTGATCGAGATGTTAAGTGAGCTTCACCGGCGCGGCGTTTTACTCAATGATACTTGCCGGGTTGCCTTGATGAAATATTTATCCGGGAAAGGAACCCTTGAAGAGAAAGAGGAATATAAATTACTGTCAGACCTTGTACGGGAAAGTGTGCTAAAGGGGCAGTATTTCTCCTTCTACCGGACCATGGATCCAAGGCTTGTCATACATTTTCATCTGTATGATAAACTGTTTGCGGAATACCATGGTAAGAGAGGACTTCGATTACAGATTATTGTTACAAAGGATGGGAAAGAGGAAACCTTGGAACTGACAGAGATGTACGACGGGGTTTACGTTCGCGAATTTGTACTGTTCTTTGGAGAGACATTAAAATACAAAATTGTAACAGCCGATGATCATGAAATTTTAAAAGAGGATTCCATGGTATACATGGATGTGATTGATCATGGGAAAGGAAGCCGCTACGGAAGGATCAACCGGATGGAAAGCGACCTTTTGTATCAAAACTATCAGCAGCTTGTAAAAGAGATGAAGGAATACTATATGCTCGATTCGGCTGCGCGAGATTTATTTCCCGTTTTGTAGGATATAACATATGGAGAATAAGAAACAATCAGGAATATATCTGGGAATTGATTTATGTAAGGACCATGTGGTCTTAAGCTATTATTCCCGTAATATGACAGAGCCGGTGACCTTCTCAACGGTTATGGGAGAGGATAATTATTGTATCCCGTTGTCCCTGGCAAAGCGCCATGGGGTCGGACAGTGGTTCTTTGGTGCAGATGCAAGGAAAAAGGCAGCAAACCATGAAGCGGAACTGGTTGAAAATCTGTGGGAGAAGGCACTTGGAGAGAATAAGATTTTAGTCGATCAGCAGATGTACCAGGGAGAAGAGCTGCTTTTTATCTATCTGAACCGGCTTCTTGTTATGGCTCAGCAGATGTATGCCAATCGTCCGATTGCAAAGCTTATTGTGGCTTTGCCTGATGTTACGCTTCAGGAAGTGGAGCTTCTGACTTCGGTTGCAAACCGCCTTGGCATACCTTCAAAGAATCTGATCGTTGTGGATCACCGGGAGACCTTCTATTACTACGTTTTAAACCAGGATTCGAGAGTTTTCCTCCATGATGTCATGCTCTACGATTATACCGGTACGAAGCTCTATCATTGTCTTATGAAGCGAAACACCCATACGACACCGCAGCTCATACAGCTGGAGGAGGGGGTAAGAGCCTTTGAGGGCGAAAAGCTGGATTACGACTTTGATCAGTTTTTGCAAAAAGACTTCGAAGGCCAGACGATCTCAGGTGTCTATTTGACAGGAGACGGATTTGACGGCGACTGGATGAAACATTCTCTTGCCACCCTGTGTCGCGGTCGCAAGGTCTTCCTCGGTAAAAATCTATATTCCAAAGGAGCCTGCTATGCCGGCTATATCAAGGACGGCAATGAAAAATGGCCATATACCTACATCGGAGATAACGAGCTTAAGCTGAACGTTTCTCTGAAGGTCCTGTCGTCAAGTCACATGGAGTTTGTGAACCTGATATCAGCCGGAGAAAGCTGGTACGAAGAAAAGGGTGAGTGCGAGGTGATTTTAGACGGTAGTCCGGAATTTGAATGCTGGATTCAAAGACCGGAAAGCCGGAGAGCTACCGTGGAAGTACTGGAACTGAATGACCTTCCAAAGAGAGAAAACCGTTTGACAAGACTTCGGATCAGTGCGACCCCTCTTTCGGATAAGGAAGTAAAACTTGTTATCCGGGATCTTGGCTTTGGAGAACTTGCTAAAAGTACCGGTAAAATATGGGAACATACGATCGGTATTGCGTAAGGTAGGAGTACACAATGGGAGAATTAATTCTTTGTCAGCATGCGATTGCTGCAAACCCTTACTATATTGATGCCTTATCTTTAAATATATACTCACTGGAAGAGTTAAGCTATTATATCTATCACAATGTGGATCTGATGGAAGAGGAATTTTTTGGAGAAGATCTCATCCGTTGGATTCGGGAAGAAGTAAAGGACGAGCCTCTTGCAACGGAGCTTTCGAAGCTTCGCGAAGAACAGGCGCCGTTGCAGTTAATGACGAGTCGGGTTCTTACTTCAAATGCATATCTGACACAGGTCGAAATCAAGGATACGGTATCTGCTGTTTCGGAATATTCCGGACTCAGCAAGAGTGCGCGAAGGAAAAAGCGGGCAGATGCCTTGATGCAGAAAGGCCGGTTAACGGATGCAATCTACGCCTATGAGGATCTGCTTTTGGATGAACAGACGCCACGCATGTTAAAGGGGGATATCTGTCACAATATCGGAAGCGCCTATGCGAAACTTTTCTTTTTCCATGAAGCAGCCTTATACTTTGAATCGGCTTATCAGAAGAATAACCGCACAACGAGTATGATGAGCATGTTTTATGCGCTCTGGTGCGATGGAGATGAGAAAGGGTTTGAAGAGAAGGCAAAGGAATATCATCTTCCGCAGGGAAATATTGAATCGGTTAAAAAGATTTATTCTGCAGCGATTCATTCGGATGATGTAAATAATTTTAGTGAGAGCCTGAGCAATCTCAAACAAAACGAGAAGGATTCCGTGACGTTTGAAAAGGCTTTAAATAGTATTGTAAGTGATTGGAAGAGAGACTATAATCGTCTATGCAGAGTTTAGCCTATGCTGTTTTTTAAAAAGAAAAAGAAGGATGATGCCCAGTCTGCCTCCTTTGAGCGCGTTATGGAACGGATCAAAGAGATCGATGACTGGGAGAATCCAAAGAAAATTGAACATTATATTTTAGATTCCTGTGAGCAGATTATTTCCGGCACGAAGGAGATCGAAGCGGAAAAGGCGGAATACCGGGTTCTGACAAAGTACCTTCAGGATATTCGTACGCTTTCTAATCTTAAGCCGGAGCAGGAGAAAGATATCCGTAAGGCTGCAGCAGCGATTGACAAGGCGCGGCAGTCGAAGGATGCTTTTTTGAATGCCCCGAAGGCAATATCGGATGATGCATTTCATATCTGTGAATTATACGAGGATGAAATGCCAAGAGAGATTGTCCGTATGCGGGAAAATGAGCGGTATCAGGCAAGAGTGCAAAGTGAAATGCACTCCCTTGAGGCCGAAAAAGGAAGCATCCTTTTGGATCGTGACGATGCAATCGCAGCCAAACGTAATGCAAGGAATATTTCCCTGCTGGTTCTTGTCATGTTTGCATCGGTGATCGTTCTTTTGCTGGTATTAAAAGAGGGCATGGGGATTGATACAGACAAGTACTTTGAGCTGTTTTTATTAATTGCTGCACTTGCATCTCTGCTTTTGTTTTTGTGGCAGAGTAACAGCACAAGGCAGAAGCGTAAATTGACAAGGCAGCTCAATAAGACCATTGAGCTTTTGAATGTCTGTCGCATGAAGTACGCCAATGTTACGAAGGCCATTGTATCACAGCAGAAGCGTTATCACGTCCGCAGTGCGCATGAACTGGAATATCAGTTTGTAGAATATGAGAACCTTCTGGAGAAGCAGAAGAAGTTTGAACAGGACGATGAGGACCTGACCTATTGGAACGGTTATCTAATGAGGCTGTTATCTCCCCTGGGACTGTATGATTCCAAAATATGGCTGGGACAGGCGGCAGCCCTGGTTCACGAAGAAGACATGAGAGAGGTGAACCATAACCTTGTAGTACGGCGTCAGGCTGTAAGAGAACGCATTCGGGAGAATACGGCATCTGTTAAGAGTGACCGTGATGAGATCGACCGGATGATGAGAGAACATGACTATTATGTCCCGGAAATCCGGGAAATTATAGCATCCGTAGATAAACTCTGCGGATTAAGATCAAAGAAAGAGGAAGAAAACAATGAGTAAGATCAGAACAAGATTCGCACCAAGTCCAACAGGAAGAATGCACGTAGGTAATCTTCGTACAGCTCTCTATGCTTATCTGATTACAAAGCATGAAGGCGGAGATTTTATTTTACGAATCGAGGACACCGACCAGGAGCGTCTTGTAGAAGGTGCTGTGGATATTATTTACCGTACAATGAAGGAAACCGGACTGGTTCATGATGAGGGACCGGATAAGGACGGTGGGTGCGGCCCATACGTACAGAGTGAAAGACAGGAAAAGGGCATCTACCTTGAGTACGCTAAAAAATTAGTGGAAAAAGGAGAGGCATATTACTGCTTCTGTACTCCGGAGCGTCTTGAGAGCATTAAGCAGGAGGTTGTAGGCGAAGACGGAGAGAAGAAGGTTATTTCAATCTATGACAAGCACTGTCTCTCTCTGACAAAGGAAGAGGTTGAGGCAAATCTTGCAGCCGGAATGCCGTATGTTATTCGCCAGAACAATCCACGTACTGGCAAGACCACGTTTGAAGATGAGATATACGGAGATATCACGGTAGATAATTCTGAGCTGGATGATATGATTTTAATCAAGTCCGATGGATATCCGACCTATAACTTTGCAAACGTGGTAGACGACCATCTGATGGGCATTACACATGTTGTACGTGGTAATGAGTACCTGTCTTCCTCACCAAAGTACAATCGCTTATATGATGCGTTTGGCTGGGAAGTTCCAAAGTATATTCACTGTCCGTTGATTACAAACGAACAGCACCAGAAGCTTTCCAAGAGAAGCGGACATTCTTCATTTGAGGATCTGGTAGAGCAGGGATATCTGACCGAGGCGATTGTCAATTTCGTAGCACTTCTCGGATGGAGCCCTGAGAACAATCAGGAGATCATGTCACTAGAAGAGCTGGTTTCCAACTTTGACTACCATCATATCAGCAAATCACCTGCTGTTTTCGATACCGTCAAGCTGAAATGGATGAACGGTGAATACATGAAGAAGATGGATTCGAAGGCATTCTACGAGAAGGCTCTTCCATACATCGATGAAGTGGTAACACGGGATTGCAACAAGGAGAAGATCGCAGCTCTTGTTCAGACAAGAATCGAGATTTTCCCGGATATCAAGGATCAGATTGACTTCTTCCAGGAAGTACCGGAATATGATGTGGAGATGTACACACATAAGAAGATGAAGACCAATCCTGAGAGCTCTCTTGCACTTTTACAGGAGGTTCTTCCAATCTTAGAGAGTACAGATGATTTCTCCAATGATAATCTTTTCGCTGTATTAAAAGCCTTTGCAGCAGAAAAGGAATATAAGGTTGGCTATGTTATGTGGCCGATCCGTACCGCTGTATCCGGTAAGCAGATGACACCGGGCGGTGCAACAGAGATTATGGAGATCTTAGGTAAGGAAGAGTCCATTTCCCGTCTGAAAAAGGGAATTGAAAAGCTTTCAAAGGAGGCGTAAGTATTGATCCCATCCTGCTCCTTTAGTGCCGATCAGATGGAAGCGGTAACCCACGGAAAGGGTCCGGCACTATGTCTTGCCGGACCGGGAAGCGGGAAGACCATGGTATTAACAGGTCGCATCCGTTACCTGGTTGATATGTTATCGGTAGATCCTTCCAGAATTCTGGTCGTAACGTTTACAAAAGATGCAGCAAGCAGCATAAAAAGGCGTTACCAGCAGACGGCGGTAGGGAGCAGTATGCCCTTTTTTGGAACCTTTCATTCCATTTTTTATACGATCCTGCGTCAGATTCCGGAGATGAGATCCTATCAGGTTATTTCAGGCCAGATGGCGATTTCTCTTTTGCATGGAATCATGAAGGAGCATCAGATCAAAGGATATAAGGAAGAAAATCTTCCTGAATTTTTGCGTGCAATCAGTTGTTACAGGAACGGTTCTGTCCGGAATGAATCCCCTTTTGTGGAGGGGGTTCGGACAGAGCTGTTCTTTTTTGTTATGGAAGAATATCAGAAGGCAAAAGAAAGAGAAGGGCTTTTGGATTTTGATGATATGCTTTTTCGGGCACGGGAAATTCTTACCACGGATCTTTCCCTTTTAGAGAAGTGGCAAAAAAGGTTTGAATATATCCTAGTGGATGAGGCGCAGGATATGAATGCGGTGCAGTATGAAACCATTTGTTTATTGTCCCGTCCGCAAAACAATCTGTTTCTTGTAGGGGATGACGACCAGGCGATTTATGGATTTCGCGGTTCTTCTCCGGAGTTTCTTTTGAACTTTTCGAAGGATTTTCCGGAAGCAGATATTTTGTTTCTCCATAAGAATTACCGTTGCGGGAACCGGATTGTATCTGCCTCGTTGCAGTTGATTTCCAACAATAAAAAACGCATGGAAAAAGACATTGTGGGAGTAGGAGCGACGGAAGGTGTAATTCGTGTCTTGGAAAGCAGGGATGCAACAGAGGAGGCACACAATTGTTTTCATCTGATTCAAAGACTTGTGGCAGAAGGGGTTAAAAAGGAGGAGATTGCGGTGTTATACCGGAATCATTCTCAGGCGTGTCTGTTGCATGAACTTCTGTCAAATACAGAGAAAGAAAAGGAGCAAAAGGATCCACTGGATTCTTTTGCGACAGAGGATCTTGTGTCTTATCTTAGGGTGTGCCTTGATGCGGCAGACCGGAAGGATTTTCTTAGGACAATATCCCACCCGAACCGCGGATTTTTGCGCTTTGGACTGGAGGAGGAGCAGGTGTACCTGGAAGAGTGGTTAACTGCTCAAAAGAAGGGGTTGCAGGGGGAAAAAGCAAAGACATTTGTAAGAGATCTTCGAACCATATCGATGCTCTCACCCTGGGCGGCCATCAACTATGTCCGAAAAGGCATGGGGTATGATGACTATTTGCAAAATGAGGCACAAAAGCGTGGCCTGCCAAAGGACCTTTATCTTAAACAGGCAGATGCGTTGCTTGTGATGGCGAAAGAGTATCGCAACATTGCGGCTTTTTTACATGAAGTGGATCGTCTTTTTATGCAGAGGGCAGAAATGAAAAAAGCTCCGTCACATGGGAAGGAGCAGGGCGTAGCATTTCACACATTTCATGGTTGCAAAGGACTTGAATTTGACACGGTCATTATCCTTGGAGCCTGTGAAGGGATTACACCGTCCAAAAAGGTAAACGATGCAGCAGGCCTTGAGGAAGAGCGCCGTTTGTTCTACGTGGCAATGACACGGTCCAAACGGCAGCTGATCCTTTCGGTAATCGGCCATCAGAGCAATGAGGTACTATATCCAAGCCGCTTTGTAAAAGAAGCGTTTGGTTAGAAGACTATTCTTCTGTAAATTCCTCATCCTGAATGGCGTCAAATGCAGCAGCGGCGATTTCGTATTCCTCTTCTGATTCGATATTATCGATCATAGGGGAACCGTCTTCTGCTTCAGCATAACGGTACAGGATAGCTTCCTGATCATTGAACGGATTGCCGGACTCATCGACAGGCATAAGTGCAATGTAGGAAACATCTTCCACATCATAGATAACGAGGATTTCGCAATCCAGGCTTTCTCCGTTTTCTAATTCCAAAGTAACACATACATCTGTATCGTTTTCATCGATTGGGAAAATTTCTTCTTTTGCCATAGACTCTCCTTCAGACAGTTAATAAATGGTTGCTCTTTGTTATTATAAGGTTCTACGGGGATAAAAGGCAATGCTTTTTCATTACGGCTATGCTATAATTAAAAAGTATGTGAGTTTTACATAGGCTGGAATACTTGGGAGAATGACATGGCAATTGAATACATACGGGGACAATTTACCAGGCTTGGAGCGTTTGAAAAAGGCAATGGTTTAGAGCTTACTTTTTCTATCAGAAGAGGAGAGAGCGCGAAGGTCCTGATTTATAATAAAGCATCACAAAAGTTGCTTCAAACAGTGGAATTGGATACAAGTTTTAGCATCGGCAGGGTATACTCCGTATTTTTCAAAGATATCACAGCGGATCAGTTTTGTTATCTTCTTGAGGATATTGATGGGATTTTCATTGATCCATATACGCCAAGAGTCATTGGAAGAGATCGTTGGATGAAAAAGGACCGCTACCGTAAGAAGTACCGGATCTATGGTGGAGGCGGTACTTTTTACAGCAGCTGGGAGGATAAATTCCCCGGAATCAAGGGAGAGGACTGTATTATTTACAAACTTCATATGCGAGGATTTACGATGCAGCATTCTCTTCCGGCAGAACTTCAGGGAAACTATAAGGGCATGATGCAACTGATCCCGTATTTGAAGGATCTTGGGGTCAACGCCATTGAATTTATGCCTCTGTATGAGTTTGAAGAGGCCAGATACCGCAGTTATATGGTGCAGGAGAAGGATGGCTCCCGGATGGAATATGAAAAGCCCTACGGAACGAATTACTGGGGATATGGTAGGGCCTTGTATTTTGCACCGAAGGCATCCTATTTCGGCAGGGATCCACAGCGTGGAATGGAAGAGCTGGTGGAAGCGTTTCATCGGGAGGGGATGGAAATTATTATGGAATTTTCCTTCCCGAAAGAGAAGCAGGCAATGGATGCACAGCTGATTGACCAGATTCTTCGTTTCTGGCATATTCGATATCATATCGACGGATTTCATCTGCTGGGAGAAGATTTGCCTATCCCTCGTCTTATGAATGATCCTTTTTTATATCGGGCGAAAATTTTTGCGGATCAATGTGATCCGACGGTTTTTGAAGAGGATGGACATAAGCACTTTTTCTATTACAATGATGGTTTTATGTATCCGCTCAGAAGACTGCAGAATCACATGGACGGCTCCGTTGCGGAACTTGCCAATCAAATCAAGCGGCAGAACAAATCCTATGGATTTGTTAATTATGCGGCCAATACAACCGGTTTCACCTTGCTTGATGCCTACAGTTACGGCGAAAAGCATAACGAGGCAAACGGGGAGGACAATCGTGACGGAAGCAATTATAACTGCAGTTTTAATCATGGTGTGGAAGGTCCGTCCAGAAGTCGCGGCGTTTTAAGAGGCAGAATGAACAGCATTCGTAGTGCCCTTGCTTTAACGATTTTATCACAGGGTATTCCGTTAATCTGCAGTGGCGATGAGGCATTGAATTCTCAAAAGGGAAATAACAATCCGTACGGACAGGATAATCCGATTGGATGGACGCAGTTTTCACAGAAGAAGGATGCACTTGCATTAACAGAATATGTCAAAAATCTCATTCGTTTTCGTAAAGAACATGCGGTTCTTTCAGACCCGACACCACGAAAGGAAAGCGACTACTTAAATCTTGGTATTCCGGACTTATCCTATCACGGAAGAGAACCCTGGATCATGGGGATCGGAGAGGAAAAGAAGGGGCTTGGTATCCTTTATTGCGGAGGATATGGCAGAAGAGTCGGCGATGATGTAATGCTCTGCATGAATTTTTACTATGGAGAAGAAACATTTGCATTGCCATCTCTTCCGAAGGATCGTATGTGGTTTAAAGTGACGAATACGTCAGAGGGGGAATTCTATCAGGATGGTCAGGAGACATTGAGTCAGCAGCATGTGACAGTGCCGGGTGGGTCTGTTACGGTTCTGATTGGCAAAAAGGTAAAGGAAACAAAGAAATAGCATGAGTTTACGAAAAGCATTTTTACATTTTAAAACGATTACCCATCACAGACATCTGGTTATGAAAGGCTGTTTTAAGGCAGGCTTATACTGGCAGGGATTAACCCATGATCTTTCCAAATATTCATGGGTCGAATTTTCTGTCGGTGCAAAATACTATCAGGGGGATCGCAGTCCAAATAATGCTGAACGTGAAGAAAAGGGCGTTTCTATGGCCTGGCTTCATCATAAAGGCCGCAACAAACACCATTTGGAATATTGGATCGACTATAATGCGAGCAAGAATCCGACAGATAAAGAACATGGAGCCATGGCGGGGATGGAAATGCCGGCCCGCTATGTAGTGGAAATGTTTGTGGATCGTCTCTCTGCATCCAAGAATTATCGAAAAGATGCCTATCGGGACGATGACCCTTTAAACTATTTCTTAAAGAGCCAGGATCACTATATTATTCATCCAAAGACAAAGGAATTGCTTCATCGCCTTTTGCTTATGAATGCGCAAAAGGGCGAAGAGGAAACCTTCCGTTATATTCGAAAAGAAATTCTGCATAATCGATAAAACAGGATTGTTTTTTATAAAAAAGGTGTTATGATAAAAACACCTTTTTTCTTTTAGCTTTTTAGCGTTTTCTTTCCGTTCGGAAAGGAGATTTTCATGTTCAGTAAAATTTATTCGGCGACATTGACCGGAATTGAAAGTATTGTTGTTTCTGTTGAGGTGGATGTAAGTGACGGTCTGCCGGTCTTTGATATGGTAGGAGCACTTTCCCTGGAAGTAAAAGAAGGAAAAGAGCGGGTTCGAACCGTGATCCGAAGCATGGGGCAGAGGATTCCGGCCAGACGAATCACGGTTAATATTGCACCGGCTGACCTTAAAAAAAGCGGAACGGGATTTGATTTACCGGTTGCGCTTGCTGTCCTTTTGGCCATTGGTAATTATCCTGATGCGAAACTGGAAGATCTGTTTGTAGCCGGGGAGCTGGGATTATCCGGAGAAGTGTTGCCGATTCGCGGTATTTTGCCCATGCTTCTAGCTGCGAAAGAGGTGGGGCTGAAACGTTGTCTGATTCCAATGGATAATTTGAGTGAGGCAGCCTTCGTTCCGGGGCTTACCGTGATTGGTGTGCGCCATTTAAAGGAGGCAGGAGCCTATCTTCAGGAGGGCAGCATCCCAAAACAGGAAGTAAAAAGGTCTGAGGCGTCTTCTCCTAAAAGGGTATTGGATTTTGCTGATATCCATGGTCAGAAAATGATTCGCAGAGCCAGTGAAATTGCTGTGGCGGGAATGCATAATTTCTTGATGTACGGCCCTCCGGGGGCTGGAAAAAGTCTGATTGCGTCTGCTCTTCCGACGATACTTCCACCCATGACGGAGCAGGAGAAGACCCAGGTAATGAAGATTTATTCTGTCAGCGGGAAGGAAAATATGGATGCTCTGATGGACGGACAACGCCCGTTTCGTTCCCCTCATCATTCCATGACGCAAATTGCAATGGCAGGAGGCGGTGTGATACCGCGCCCGGGGGAGATCACTCTGGCTCATCACGGTGTTCTTTTTTTGGATGAATTACCGGAGTACAACCGTAAAACACTTGAGATTCTAAGACAGCCATTGGAAGAAGGCTGCATTCATATCAGCAGGAATAAAACCGAAGAGGTATTTCCTGCAGATTTCCTTTTGGTTGCAGCAATGAATCCGTGTAAATGCGGCTATTATCCCTCTGTCAAATGTCACTGCAGTCCACGATCCATCGGGCAGTATATTGCAAGAATATCCCAGCCTTTACTGGATCGCTTTGACCTGTGTGCAGAAGCAAAGAAGGTGCAGATTACAGAATTAAAAGAGACGGAAAAGGAGGAAAGTTCCGACCGCATAAGGGAAAGAGTGGTTGCGGCAATGGAAATTCAAAAGGAACGTTACAAAGGATGTGAGGTTTTGTTTAACAGTCAGATTTCATCGGCAGCCATTGAAGAGTATTGCCATCTGGATACAAAGGAGAATCAATATCTCGACCGGATTTATGATGAAAAGGAACTGACCGTGAGAGGATACTACCGAATTCTTCGGGTGGCAAGAACCATAGCGGATCTGAGTGGAAGTGAGAGGGTAAAATTGGAGCATCTCATGGAGGCTGTGTACTACAGGACATTAAATCGTCGGTTCTGGGAGGTGAATGAAGATGTATCCGTTTAAACTGGCTGTTATAAATTCTCTTACGGCAACACAGAAAAGGCAGCTGTTTTATGCCTTAAGGAGCGCAGAGACGATTCTTAGGGCGTCGGATGAACAGCTCCTTGGTACAGGACTTATAAATGAAACGGTTTTGTCCCGTTTAAGAAAAGAACAGAAAGAACGGGATTTTGAAGAAGAATACAACCGATACCGTCAAATGGGATACGGAATCGTTACCCTTGAGGATCCTCAATATCCGAATCTCCTTTCTGAAATTCCGGATCCTCCGTACGCTTTGTTTTACAAGGGAACATTGCCGGATCCGGCAGAAAAATTGATTGCCTGTGTGGGGGCGAGAAGGTGCTCGGCTTACGGGAGAACGGCTGCGGAAGAGCTTTCGCGATATCTTGCGGATCACGGTTTTTCCATTGTCAGCGGAATGGCGCTTGGAATCGATGCGGCCGCACATCGGGGAGCTCTTTGTGCAGCAGGCAAAACCTATGCCTTTTTGGCGTGCGGACTGGATATCTGCTATCCAAGAACCAATAAAAATCTTTACCTGGATATTCCAAACCATGGTGCGTTATTTAGTGAATTTCCTTTGGGGGTCGAACCGGTGGCAAGATATTTTCCATCAAGAAACCGCCTGATCAGCGGGATAAGTCAAAGTGTCCTTGTGATGGAGGCCCGTCTTAGGAGCGGTTCACTTATTACGGCGGATCAGGCCTTAGAACAGGGGCGAGACGTTTATGCTCTTCCGGGTAGGATCAGTGATGTTATGAGTGAGGGGTGCAACCACCTGATTGCGCAGGGTGCAGGCATTATTCAATCGAGGGAAAGGCTTCTTTGTGACCTGACAGATTTGCCACAGACGATAAGAAAAAGAGGAATTGACACACAATTCAATGAATTACACCTTGAAAAAGAAGAATTACTGGTGTATAGTTGTTTCGATTTCTATGCCAAAAGCGTAGATGAAGTACAGCAGGAGGTTGGACTTGATTTTTTGACTCTGCTGTCTATTATTTTGAAATTATGTGAAAAGGGCTATCTGAAGGAAGTGTTTATGAACCAGTATATTCGGGTTGCTCAGATTTTTCACTGAGGAAAGGGTAGTGACATGGCAAAGAATCTGGTGATCGTAGAGTCCCCGACAAAGGTTAAGACAATTAAGAAATTTTTGGGGAGAAATTATCAGGTCATGGCATCTCAGGGACATGTTAGGGATTTACCTAAAAGTCAATTGGGGATTGATATAGAACATGATTTTGAACCGAAGTATATTACGATTCGAGGAAAGGGTGAACTTCTTGCAGCACTTCGAAAGGAAGTCAAGAAGGCCGATAAGATCTATCTTGCGACAGATCCCGATCGTGAAGGAGAAGCAATCTCATGGCATCTTGTAACAGCTTTGAAATTGGAGGATAAGAAGTTTTTCAGAATTACCTTTAATGAAATTACAAAGAATGCCGTTAAGAATTCTTTTAAGGAATCCAGAGATATTGATATGGATCTCGTAGATGCCCAGCAGGCCCGTCGTGTTCTGGACCGAATGGTTGGTTACAGTATTTCACCTCTTTTATGGGCCAAGGTGAAAAGAGGCCTGTCAGCCGGACGTGTTCAATCTGTTACCTTACGACTGATCTGTGATCGTGAAGATGAGATTAATGCATTCATTCCAAAAGAGTATTACACGCTGGATGCCAAGGTACAGCACGGGAAACAAAAGCTTTTGCTTCATTACTACGGTTCTCCTAAGAAGAAAGTAATCGAAAGCAAAGAAGAACTTGCAGCGATTATAGAGAATACCCAAAAGATACCACTGGTTGTTGATTCTGTTAAAAAGACGGTCAAAGAGCGCAAGGCGCCATTGCCATTCACAACGTCAACTCTGCAGCAGGAAGCTTCCAAGGCACTCAATTTTGCAATTGTTAAGACCATGCGAGTGGCACAGCAGTTGTATGAAGGTGTGGAGATCAAGGGAAGCGGTACGGTTGGTCTGATTACCTATCTGCGTACGGACTCGGTTCGTATATCAGACGAGGCGAAAGCGGATGCGGCAGAGTTTATTCGGGAACAGTACGGTCCGGAGTACAACTGTGCGGTAGCAGAAGCGAAAAAGAAGGAAGGAAAGAATATCCAGGATGCCCACGAAGCCATTCGTCCGGCCAACCTGCATCTGCTTCCTTCTGAAATCAAAGAATCACTTTCAAGAGATCAGTTCCGACTCTATCAGTTGATCTGGCGCCGCTTTATGGCGTCTCAGATGGCAAATGCACGATATGAGACAACATCTCTTAAGACAAAGGCTGGTGATGAGGTATATACAGCGTCCTCAACAGTATCGCTTTTTGACGGTTTCCGCCTGGTGTACACCGATGCTGATGAAGAGAAGGCAGCAAAGCCGGTGGATTATTCACAGCTGGTAGAAGGCGATGTGCTGGAAATCAAAGAATTTGATGATAAGCAGCACTTCACGCAGCCGCCGGCTCACTTTACCGAGGCTTCTCTGGTCCACACCCTGGAGGATCTTGGAATTGGTCGTCCATCCACTTATTCGCCGACGATTTCAACGCTTTTAAAGCGTCGCTACATTATTAAGGAAGGTCGTAATATCTTTGTCTCCGAGCTGGGAGATGTTGTAAACGGTATTATGAAAGAGTCTTTCCCGGAGATTGTTGACACGAGCTTTACAGCCAACATGGAAAGTCTTTTAGATGGCGTAGAAGAAGGAACCGTTGAATGGAAGTCCATTGTGCGTAATTTTTATCCGGATCTGGAGAAGTCGGTTGAAATCGCACAGGAAGAACTGGAAAAAATCGAGATCAAGGATGAAGAGACCGATATTGTCTGTGAATCCTGTGGTCGAAATATGGTAATTAAATACGGCCCTCATGGAAAATTCCTTGCCTGCCCTGGATTTCCTGAGTGTCGTAACACCAAGCCATACCTGGAGAAGATTGGTGTATCTTGTCCAAAATGTAGCAAGGATGTTGTCATCCGTAAGACGAAGAAGGGAAGGCGTTTCTACGGATGTGAGGATTATCCGACATGTGACTTTATGAGCTGGCAGATGCCGGTTGAGAAGAAATGTCCACGTTGCGGTAATTTCATGGTGGTCAAGGGGAACCACATTGTATGCTCTGATACCTCCTGCGGATATATGGAGGACAAAAAAGATAGTGAAGATGCATCATAAACGTCAAAAAAGTACAAAAGTATGAAAACTGTTTGAATTTTGCGACAATTGATGGTATGATAACAATAGAATTCGGATAAAATCGATAGGAGACAACAATGAGCGTTCAATTGCTTGACAAAACACGTAAAATTGGAAAATTACTTCATAACAACAATTCATCAAAGGTCGTTTTCAACGACATCTGCCAGGTACTGACAGAGATCCTTGACTCTTCTGTGATGGTAATCAGTAAGAAGGGAAAGGCACTTGGAATCAGTCATGCCGGTGATGGAAGAGAGCTGACGGAATTGATCGTAGACAAGGTGGGTGGATTTATTGATCCATTGCTGAATGAACGGTTGCTTTCCATCCTCTCTACAAAGGAGAATGTGAACCTGCAGACTCTTGGATTTGAGCGGGAGGACATTAGTGCCTACTCAGCAATCATTTCACCGATTGACATTGCAGGAGAGAGACTTGGTACACTTTTTGTGTATCGCTACGATCGCCAGTATAATATTGACGATATTATTCTTTCGGAGTACGGTACTACTGTTGTGGGACTGGAGATGATGCGTTCGGTTAATGAAGAGAATGCAGAGGAGAATCGTAAGATTCAGGACGTTAGAAGTGCTATTAACACATTGTCTTTCTCTGAACAGGAAGCAATCATGCATATCTTTGATGAGCTCAAGGGAAATGAGGGTATCCTTGTTGCTTCAAGGATTGCAGACAGGGTAGGAATTACCCGTTCCGTTATTGTAAATGCACTTCGCAAATTTGAGTCAGCTGGTGTTATCGAATCAAGATCTTCCGGAATGAAGGGTACATACATCAAAGTGTTAAATGATGCAGTATTCGAAGAGCTTGAGAAGATGAAGGATCAGGCTGGAGCAATGGTGTAGGATCGGATATCCTGTAGACAATTTTTTTGTTATTATTTCTAATACTTGAGGGGCTTACATTGGTGTGTAAGTCTCTTTTTACGTAAAAAAGGATTCACGATTTGGTGCCACAGGCGGGAACTGACCACTACATATCGAAAAAGGACTTGCCTTTTTATATGGATAAATTATAATAGTAAACGTAGATTTATGCTAATGTTAGGCTATTTGCTTTCTGCATTCAGCCGGACAGAATAGGAGGAAACGAATGCTTCGTTCCGATGCTTTCAGTTATATAAATGTTTTGGATAAGGCGGCCGATGCCAGTTGGTTGCGCCAGACGACCATTGCAAATAATATTGCAAATAATGATACTCCAACCTATAAGCGTAAGGATGTACGTTTTCAGGATATTTTAAAAGATGAGCTGGTTCGGACGAAATACAGCAATCTTGATCAGGCGGTAAAGTCCCTTGATTATAACGGAACCCGTTTGAATGGTGAGATTTATACGGATGCGGACAATTTTTCTTACAGAATTGATAAGAATAACGTTGATATCGATACGGAGAATGTAGAGCTTGCAAGTGAGCAGCTTCGTTATCAGTCTGTATCTACAGCGATTACAGGTGAGTTCTCCAGATTTAAGATTGTTACAGGCTCATAAGGAGGAGTTTTATGGCGCTTTTTCAGTCGTTTGATATAGCTGCGTCCGGTATGACAGCGCAGCGTTTTCGAATGGATACAATTGCAGAAAATATTGCAAATATTAATACAACACATACAGAAGATGGATCAGGCCCTTACAGACGTAAGATCGTGACATTTGAAGAGAGGCAGCTGACCCCATCCTTTGCAGATACCCTTGAGAATTATCGCAATGCGTACAAGGGGAATGGTGTGCGTGTTTCGAAGGTAAGTGAGGATACAGAGTCTGACTTCATTATGAGCTATGATCCTTCGAACCCGGATGCTGACGAGAATGGATATGTAAGTTATCCAAATGTAAATACAGTAACAGAAATGACCAATCTGATTGATGCAACACGATCATATCAGGCAAACGTTACGGCATTCAATTCTTTAAAGGCAATGGCGCAACAAGGAATTACAATCGGTAATTCTTGATTTTAGAGAGGTAAGGAATGAACGACATATCGGCAATTAACAGTGAATATAAGACAGTTCCAGTTAAACAGGGAGGTCAGAATGCTTCCGGACAGGATTTTGGAACTGTTTTTGATGCTGCAAAGGGGCTTTTGGACGAGACAAATACACTGCAGAACAAGGCTTCTGCAGAAGAAGTGAAATTTGCATTGGGTCTTTCTGACAATACGCATGACATGATGATTGCTGCTCAGAAAGCAACTGTGGCATTACAGTACACGAATGCAATACGTACCAATATGATTCAGGCTTATCAGACTATAATGAACATGCAGATTTAGTGATCATATGTTACGATTTTCCTGAGGAGATTTAGAATATGCCAGAGCGTATCCAGACAATATTAAATAGAATTATTGAATGGTGGAAACAGTTTACGTCACGTCAGAAGGCTTTGCTTATCAGTGCGGTTGCGGTTGTAGTTATGTCCCTTGGTATTTTGGGATTTGTTGTCACAAGACCGACGAATATGGACATTGTGACTGCAAAGGATGCGACTGAAGCGAATACCATCAAGGGTCTTTTCGATGGTCAAAGCATTTGGTACGAGCAGTCACAAGACGGAATGACTTTTACCATTCATAAAAAGGACGAGGCGGATGCAACCATCCTTCTTGGAACGAACGGAATCTATAGCAACGGTTACAGCGGTAGCACAGCGGAGTCCGATTATCCGTTTTCTAATGTGGTAGACGGAAGTTTTACAGCAACAGAAGCAGACAAACAGCGTAAAAGCCAATATTTTCTTCAAAAACAGATGGAGCGGCAGTTACAGTCACTTTCCAATGTTAAGAGCGCGCAGGTCAACCTTAACATTCCGCGAGATGACGGTACGTTAGCAGCCTCTAAGGAGGAAGCGTCTGCGAATGTTTTGCTTGGTCTTTCTGATAACATGTCGGGGGATCAGGCCGCTGCAATAGCAAAATATATTGCAACAGGTCTTGGTAATACAACCACAAAGAAAATTACGATTATTGATTCTGATGACAATATCCTTTTTTCGGGCGGTGAAGAATCCACTTTAGCAGGGCAGGCTTCATCCAATCTGACAGTAAAGCAGCAGACAGAGAATTATGTGGCGAACAAAGTTAAAAAAGTTTTAAGCGAAAATTCCGGAGGCAACGCTGTTTATGACAATGTACAGGTGTCTCCAAATCTGTCCATGGATTTTTCTAAGAAGAAAATTTCCGATTACCACTACTATGTAAACGAGGGAATGACACAGGGATACTTAAACAACCGTTCTGAGAAGACGACTTCCTCCGATAACGGTGTATCCGGTGTGCCTGGAACGGATTCCAATGATGATCCGACTTATGTGATGCAGGACAATAACAATTCCCATTCAGAGTCAAGTGATGTTACCGAGGATTATTTGCCGAACGAAACTGTTACAGTAACAGAAGGCGATCCGGGTGCTGTTGATCCTGAAAAGTCATCCATTGCAATTACAGCTTATAACAATGTAATTTACGATGAAGATACCATGAAGGCGAATGGTCAGCTGAAGGGTACGACATTTGATGAATTTGTTGCAAAGAATTCTGCTATGACAACAACAACTCCGGATACTGCATTGATTACAGCAGTGTCGCATGCGACAGGTATTCCGGAGGCGAATATTTCACTGACATCTTATGATGTTCCTCAGTTTCATTATTCTGAAAACGGTAGAAGCTGGATTGAATGGCTAGAGATTGCAATGGCAGTATTAATCTTCCTGCTTCTCGGTTTTGTTGCATTTAGAAGCTTCCGGAAAGAGAAGGAAGAGGAGGCTGCAGAAGAAGTGTCTGTGGAGACCTTGCTTGAAGAGCAGCAAGAGGAGGAGAATCTGGAGGATATCGGATACAACGAGAAATCCGAGGCCAGACTTCTTATTGAGAAATTTGTTGATGAAAAACCAGAGGCTGTGGCGAATTTGTTGCGTAACTGGTTAAACGAAGACTGGGGTGAATAAAGTGGCTGATTCAGCTAATCCGGCAGGAGCGAGTCCTGCAACCACGAATCTTTCAGGCGTACAAAAGGCTGCAGTACTTTTGATTACATTGGGTCCTGAGAAAAGTGCAGATATTTTTAAACATTTAAAAGAAGATGAAATTGAAGAATTAACACTTGAAATTGCGAATACCAGATCCGTCTCTCCTCAGGTAAAGGAAGATGTGATTAATGAATTCTATCAGGTCTGCCTTGCACAGCAGTACATTGCAGAAGGTGGTATTGGTTACGCGAAAGAACTTTTGGAGACCGCTCTTGGTTCCGACAAGGCGCAGGAGGTTATCACAAAGCTTACAGCCTCTCTGCAGGTTCGTCCTTTCGAATTCATTCGAAAGACAGAGCCTTCTCAGGTGTTAAACTTCATCCAGGACGAGCATCCGCAGACCATTGCGATGATTTTGTCTTATCTGCCGGCTTCACAGGCCTCTATGATTTTAGGAGCCTTATCGCCGGAGAAACAGGCGGATGTTGCAAAACGTATTGCTTTGATGGATCGTACTTCTCCGGAAGTTATCAAAGAGGTGGAGCGCGTATTGGAAAGAAAACTGTCTTCTCTTATCAATCAGGATTACACGATTGCAGGTGGTGTCGATGCTACGGTAGCAATCTTGAATGCGGTAGACCGTGGTACAGAGAAACGTATCATGGAGGCACTCGAAATCGAGGAGCCGGAGCTGGCAGAAGAGATTCGAAAGAAGATGTTCGTATTCGAAGATATCTTGTTGCTTGATGACCGTTCTATTCAGCGAGTTCTGCGAGATGTCGACAATGCTGATCTTGGTGTTGCACTTAAGGGTGCGAACGAAGATGTACAGAATGCAATCTTTAAGAACCTCTCAAGCAGACTTGCATCTATGATCAAAGAGGACATGGAATTTATGGGTCCTGTACGAATGAAGGATGTTGAGGAAGCTCAGCAGAAGATTGTTGGTGTGATCCGTAAATTAGAGGATGCTTCTGAGATTGTAATCTCCAGAGGCGGAGGTGATGATCTCGTTGTATAGTATTTACCACGGCCAAAGTGTGGCTGAAGATAAAAGAGTTATTGACTCAAACGATAAAATTCTTGCTCATATTCAGGCTTACGAAGAAAAGATTCGATTACAGAGGCAGGAACGCAGGAAACAGTTGGCGGACGAATTCTTTGAGAATCTTTCGGTTGATGAAGAAGGCAAGCCTGTCCTTACATACGATGAGGAAGGAAATCCCGTTTTTCCGGTGGATGATCTGGGAGAACCGGTCATCTACATGGATGAAGAAGGGAATTTATCGGATGAACCTTTTGAACTGCCGTATGATGACAATGGAATGGAATCTGATGAGGCAGAAGAGGGTGCATCCTCCGAGGAGCTTGCGGCGCAGATTTTAGAAGATGCGCGTATGCAGGCGGACCAGATTCTTGGTGAAGCTTCGATGCAGGCGCAGGCGCTTAAGAGCAATGCGAAAGAAGAAGGACGTCAGGAAGGTTACCGGGATGGTATTGCCCAGGCTGAGGGCGATTATCAGGAAAAGCTTGAACAGCTCGAAATGAGAAAGAATCAGCTTGAGCAGGAATACCATGCGAAGATGCAGAGCGTAGAGCAGGATCTGCTTGAAGTTGTTTGCGATGTCGTAGGAAAAGCCTTTCATGTTTCTTTTTCAGATGATCAGGATATGATCTTGCATCTGGTGGATAATGCTTTATCCAATATTGAGAATGCCAGAGAATTTCTGATTCGGGTAAATGAAAAGAACTTTATTCGTTTGAATCAGGAAATGGACCGTTTGCAGGAAAAGGTTGGATCCGGTATCTCACTGGATCTGGTGAAAGATCCTCTTCTCACAGACGAGAAATGTATGATTGAGACGGATGGCGGTGTGTATGACTGCAGTTTTGATACCGAATTAAACAATCTGATCAAAGACCTGAAGATGTTAGGATTGTCCTGATGCATTCTTCAGGTGTTTTCATTCGATAGGCAGAGGAGCAGGGATGATTGATAAAGGAAAATTATATAGTGTTTTAGATCATCCGCATTATGATCATCTAGGTCGGGTTGCAAAAGTGGTTGGTTTGACAGTTGAGTCGGTGGGACCGGATGCCAAGCTGAATGATCTTTGTGAGATTATCATTGATAAAGATACAAGATTAATGGCGGAAGTGGTTGGATTCCTGGATAAAAGGTTATTGCTTATGCCGTATGACAGCACGGAAGGCGTTGGCGTAGGGTGCCTTGTGGTTAACACAGGTAAGCCTTTGTCCATTCCGGTCGGAGATGGATTGCTCGGACACACCGTGGATGGAATTGGCCGGCCGACGGATGTAGATGTAATCGATCATGTGGATTCCTTCTATCCGGCAGAAGCAATGCCGCCGGATCCAATGGAACGAGAAATTATTTCCGAAGTTCTGCCGCTGGGTGTAAAAGCGGTGGATGGCCTGATCACAGTAGGTAAAGGTCAAAGAATCGGAATTTTTGCCGGTTCCGGTGTAGGTAAAAGTACATTGATGGGAATGTTTGCCCGCAATACAAAGGCGGAGATCAATGTGATTGCATTGATTGGTGAGCGTGGCCGAGAAGTACGAGAATTCGTAGAACATGATTTGGGACCGGAAGGAATGGCCCGTTCTGTGGTTGTTGTGGCAACGTCCGATAAGCCGGCTTTGATACGTAACAAGGCTGCTAAGACAGCTACGGCGATTGCAGAATATTTCCGTGATCAGGGAAAAGATGTGCTTCTTATGATGGATTCCTTAACTCGTTTTTCCATGGCACAAAGAGAAATCGGACTTGCCTCTGGTGAGCCTCCTGTGACAAGAGGATATCCGCCATCTGTTTATTCTGAAATGCCAAAGCTTTTGGAACGGGCGGGAAATTCCGACCGAGGCTCCATTACCGGTCTGTATACGGTTTTGGTAGATGGTGATGATTTTAATGAACCGATTACCGATACTGCAAGAAGTATTTTAGACGGACATATTGTTCTGAACCGAAGACTTGCACAGCAGAACCATTATCCGGCGATCGATGTTCTTGCTTCCATTTCCCGAGTTATGAGTGCAATAGCAGATAAACAGCATAAAAAGGCAGCCGGACAGCTGAAAAATGTCATGGCGACCTACTCTGAAGCGGAAGATTTAATCAACATCGGAGCTTATAAAGCAGGTTCCAATAAAAAGATTGACTTTGCTATTTCAAAGATTGACGAAGTCAATGATTTCCTACTACAGGCTACCGATGAGAAATTCCAGTTTGATGATGAAATAGAGGCACTTGAAAATATGTTTGCGCCTCCTGATAAAACAGATCAGGTTGGATAAGGCAGAGGTGATTGGCTTTGGCGAAATTTCGATATCGCATGCAGAATGTGCTTGACCTTAAGATGCTGCTAGAGACACAGGAAAAGGCGGCCTATGCGCAGGCTCAGTTAAAAGTGAATGAAGAGCAGGAAAAGCTTCAGCAACTGCTTTTACGCCGGGCACGCTATGAACAGATGCTTCATGATGCTCAAATCGGAACGCTAGATTTAAAAGAGATCAATTGGCTTAAAAACAGTATAACCGCTATGAAGACGATGATTCGTGATCAGATGTTTGTCTTAAAAAGAGCACAGACCAATCTTGAAGCGGAAAGACGTAAACTCGATGAAATCATGAAGGATCGAAAGACCCATGAAAAGCTGAAAGAAAAGGCGTTTGAGTCATTCAAGCAGGAACTGGCGACAGAAGATAACAAGGTAACAGACGAATTGATAAGCTTTACTTACCATAAAAATCAATAGGATTGTAAGTTAGGAGAGATTCATGCCTAAGGCAAAAAAAGACAAGAAAAACGAGGAGATTACCCCGGGAACAGATTCCAAGGGAAAAGCGGAAAACGGTGGAGAAGAAGATGAGGAAACAGGTGGCGGAGTTATCATCTTTTTCGTCGCATTTTTAATTCTTCTGGTATGGCTTGCCATCATTGCGCTTTTGATCCATATGGACGTGGGTGGCATCGGTTCTACTATTCTTTATCCGTATCTGAAAAATGTTCCGGTGGTAAATAAGATTCTTCCGGAAAGTGAACTGGCAGAGCAGGTTGAAAATGATCCGTATGCCTTTTCATCTATGAATGAGGCGGTCAGTCGTGTAAAACAGCTTGAAAAGCAGATTGCGGCAGAAAAGAAAAAACGTCAAAAAGCAGAAGAACAGATGGCGGACTCTGCACAGATTCGAAAAGAACTGAAAAAATACAAGAAGAATGAGGCGGCTTTTGAAAAACTGAAGGCAAAGTTCTATGAAGAGGTTGTCTACTCGGATAACGCTCCGGAAATCGAACAATACAAGGCTTTTTATGAATCCATAGAGCCTCAGACAGCAGAGAGACTGTATAAGCAGGTTATTGCTGATATTCAGCAGGATGAGGAATTAAAGGACTATGTAGCAACCTATTCCTCCATGAAGCCGGCGGAAGCAGCAAAAATTTTTGATACAATGACCAAAAATCTCAAACTGGTTGCCAAAATTTTAAAGGGCATGGACAAGGAATCCAGAGGTAAAATTTTAGGTAAGATGGATGCTGATACAGCAGCTGCAGTTACAAAGCTAATGAATCCGGACTAACTGTCCGATAAATATTCTGTAAGAGATAGTTTGCAAAGAAAGTGAGGACGATATGAATAGTCAAAGCATTTCTGCAATGACAGTGAATCCGTCCTCGCTGCCGTCTGCAAAGAAAAAGGGTTCTAATCAGGAAGAAAGTCAGGATTTTCTTACCTTTATGAACCAGAATATGATGAGTAACCTAAACCTTCCGAATCGGAATGGCAAAGGTACGGAATCCTATGATTCCATTGTTACGACTCAAAAGACAGACAGTGGCGGGATGGACTTTGCGCGAAACTGTTCGGCCAAAGCAGCAACACAAATTCATGAGACACAGACTTCTTCAGGACCGGTAACGGAGGATCAAGTTGTGGATGCCAAGAAAGCTATGAAGGGCTTTGAGGCAGATGTGAAAAAGGCTGTTACGGAAGAACTTTCCATCACAGAAGAAGAACTTGAAGAGGCTATGAATGCACTCGGTATAAGTTATGCCGATCTGCTTGATGTAACAAAGCTTAAGGATTTGCTGTTACAGATTTCAGGCCAAAGTGATCCATCTGTTTTGCTGGTATCCGATTCTATGAAGGATCTGTTCTTGCAGATCACATCTATTGCACAGGAAGACTTAGGACAGTTTCCTCTTGACCAGGGTCAGTGGCAACTTGTTGAAGATCAGGGAGAGGTACTTTCTGATACTCAGCTCGCTGAACTGCTTGCCCGGCAAACGGGTAGCGTGGAAGAGGCTTCCGGTGTACCTATGGAAGAATCCAATACCACTACAATTTTACCAGAACAGCAGGAAGATGCTGCAATCATACAGCAGCCGGTGGCTGTCAATGACGATTCATCCGAGATGGAAGCGTCAGATGAGATGACATTGCATGAGGATGAGCTTGCCGAGACAGCACTTCACATGTCAACAGAGGAATCATCCGATGAGACGTCTGCTTCCAATGACGGACAGGAAACTTTTTCTCAGGGAAAGCAACAGACTCAGACCGCAAAACATACGGCTTCTGATGCTGTGGCGAATACAAATGTAACAGTACAGGCTGTTACAGCCAATGCTTTTGAAGAAGAGATGGTTTCGCAGGTCAATCGATATTCATCCATCGATACGGAAGATGTGATTTCACAGATTATTCGGGAAGCAAAGACGAATATCACATCCTCTGTCAGAACAATGGAAATGGAGCTGAATCCACAGAGTCTCGGACATCTTTTCATGCAGGTTACCGAGAAAAACGGAGATATCACGGCTCGCCTGTTTGCACAGGATGAAGCTGTAAAGCATGCCCTTGAAAATCGTCTGGCTGACCTTCAGGAAAAGCTGAAAGAGGCCGGAATCAAGGTGAATGAAATTTCCATTGCAGTGGGAACACATGCCTTTGAAGAGAACCTTGAAAAAGGAAATACCCAGCAGCAGATGACACAGGATCAGACCATGTCAGGCGGTTTTGCCCAAGGTGACGGCAGGGAGAATGCAACAGTAGGTAATCGAAGTCTTGATTTCTCTGCGGATGGAGAACTTCCAAGTGATATGACAGAAGCTGAAAAACTAGAGGCTTCCATCATGAAAGATCTTGGTAATACCGTAAGTTACATGGCATAGGAGGAACGATATGTCTTTGGTAGAGAATATAAAAGATGGAAACGTAGTCGGTCCAAAATCTCTGGATAATCTGAAAAATAAAGATAGAGGAACGGAAAAGACCGCTGCAAACCGTATGGAAGATACGAAGCAGATGTTCATGCAGTTGCTTGTTGCAGAGATGAAGTATCAGAATCCGCTCGAACCAACGGATAACACCGAATACATCAAGGAAATGGCTAATTTCTCACAGGTAGAAGCTTTACAGAATGTAGCAACGGATATGAACAGCATTCACGCTGACTCTCTGGTGGGTAAATATGCCAATGTTGCAGCAGAGGATGGAACGGTTCTTACAGGACGCGTTGAAAGTTCAACGATTCGTGATGGTGTAACCTATCTCATGGTAGAAGGAAAAGAATATAAGCTTTCTGAGATCAAAGGTGTGCAGGATGAGGATTATTACGAGGCAAATCTTGCGGCACAGACAATCACAGAAATGCTTGCAAGCCTTCCGAAGCTGAATGAACTTACAAAGGCTGACAGCGATAAGGTGGTATCCATTAAAAATTTATATGATTCTATGAATGTATATCAGAGAGGCTTCATTCCGCAGGAGGTGTCCAGCACCATAAATGCCTATGTGGCCCGTATCGTTGAATTGAATGCGGCAGGCCAGAACCAGCCGCAGCCGACGGAAACGACAGCAGAAACTTCCGCGGAGTCTTCGGCAACGACAGCAGGAACTTCCACGGAGCCTTCTGCAACGGATTCACAGGATGATCATACAGCAGCTTCCGGTGTATAGGAAATTGCTTGGATGAATCTGTAAAACAGGGTTATATCCCCCTGGGATTTATCCGATAAACATAATATAGGGAATAGAATTGAGGAGGTAGTCATGAATACGACGATTGGCAATGGATTCTCCTCTATCGCTCAGGTAACGGATACTTACCTGAGCGCCCAGAAGACCGGGAATACGCATTCCAATCTTCCACAGACTTCATTTCAGGACATTTTAAACAAGACGCTGCAGGAATCTTCTCATGAGGTTCATTTTTCTAAACATGCATCTCAGAGACTCCGGCAAAGAGATATTGAATTGACGCCGGAGCAGAACGATCGTCTTGCCAGCGGGGTAGAAAAGGCTGGAAAAAAAGGAATCAAAGATTCCCTGGTACTAATGGATTCATTGGCTTTCATTGTGAATGTTCCAAGTAACACAGTGATAACAGCTATGGATAGCGAAGAATCCAAAGAAAAAGCATTTACAAATATTGATGGAGCCGTCATTGTATAAGCCGGACCTTACGGAGGCTTAAGTTGCTGAATGACAGAAGCAGCAAGAATATGACGGCGCAAGCTAAAGGAGGTCATCACTATGATGCGATCACTTTTTTCTGGTGTAGCAGGTCTTAAGACACATCAGACAAAAATGGATGTAATCGGTAATAACATTTCTAACGTAAATACGGTTGGATTTAAGTCAAGTTCAACAAGTTTCCAGGACATTATGTATCAGACCATGTCCGGAGCAAGTGCACCAACGAACACAAAGGGTGGTATTAATGCCAACCAGATCGGTCTTGGTGTTACAACCGGTGCTACAAAGGTATCAATCACACATGCCGGTGCTGCCCAGTCCACCGGTGAAGCACTGGATATCCGCCTTACGGATACGAATTCCACAAATTTCTTTATTGTAAACAACGGTTCGCAGAATCTTTTCACACGTTCCGGATCTTTCTATCTGGATGGTAACGGTAACCTTGCAATGACATCTACCGGCTACCTTGTTCAGGGATGGCAGGTGGACGAGTCCACAGGTCAGATCAAGCGTGATACTGTTTCACCGCTTCGTATTATGAATGCGGATAATTTGACAAGCCAGCCGGAGGCTACAACACAGGCAACATTCAGCGGCATTGTTGATAAAAACGACACCAACATCAACTCAGTTGATGGATATTCCACCACACTTGTATTCTATGATGATTTAGGCTATGCCTATACAGCACGCTTTGCAATCAAGAAGAGTGAAGATGGGGATACAAGCAACGGATACACGGTTGCACTTACAAATATCTATTCCAACTCCGAGAAAGATGCTGCAGGAAATCCAATTGATTTGTTGGCAAACCATATTTCCGATAAGACAGCAGCAGCAACAACGGATGAGGAAAAGGCAAAGGCTGAGCGAACAGCTGTTGCAGACCTGTTTGGTTCTGAAAACGGTACACAGGTAGATTCCTTTAAATTGAATTCACCTACCTACACACTCAGTGCGGATAAGAAGAAGATTGTGACAGGTTCCGGAACCAATGCAAAGACTGCAGATATTCCGCAAGACTGGACTTTTGATTCCGTTATCAACGGCTTGAAGTTTAAGGATGCAAATGGCGTAGAAGATACCAATGCAACACCTTTGACGCAGATTTTCAGTGGACTGTCTGCAGGAATGACCAACTATGCTGTATCAGAGGCCGGTGTATGGAAAGCTAAGCCGGGTGTTACCGCAACACTTTCATTCGATGCAAAGACACAGGCCCTTAAGGTTACAACCGATGCGGTGAACTACGATCTGGATTTCTCCAAGGCAGACGGTACATTCTCAAGCATCAGCGGCAAGGTGCCGGGAGCCGGCGGAACACCTGGAACAAACAAGGGAACAGGCGGAGACACGCAGGTTCTTAAGGTATCCACACTTGGAACCAACTTCCATGATATTACAGTTGATTTTTCGAAGCTGATCAATTTCGATAACGGCGGCACTTCAACAGCAACTTCCGATCGCGGAACCGTAGCTGACAAGAGCGATGGAGCCGGAAAGAAGCTCGGTACCATGACAGGTGTACAGGTCCAGCAGGACGGAAAGATTTTTGGTTCATATGACAATGGTAATACTGTTCTTCTTGGACAGATTGCAGTGGCACAGTTTGCAAATGCTTCCGGTCTGGAAAGTCTTGGAAACAACTGCTATGGTGAGACTTTGAACTCAGGAAGCTTTGACGGAATCGGACGGGATGTTACAGCAGACGGCGGTTCTATGAATACCGGTCAGCTTGAAATGAGTAACGTTGACCTGTCTACTGAGTTTACCGAGATGATTACAACACAGAGAGGTTTCCAGGCTAATTCACGTATCATAACAGTATCTGATACAATGCTGGAAGAGCTGACAAACCTTAAGAGATAAACGCAGGCAGTAATAGAATTTTTAACAGGAACGGTTTGCCGCTCCTGTTATTTTTCTTGCGTGATTACATAAGAAAAAAGGCTTTGCTTTGTGTGTTTTGCTAAATAATTCTTTATAAATGTAGACAAAATAGACAAAATTTAGTAAGATGATAGAAAGCGAAACCTTTACATTTTACGTAGCAAATTTTAGTTTTTACTAGGGGGTAGCGGTTTGGATATAGCATCCTTGGTCGGATTAGCAATGGGCGTTGTCATGGTCCTGTTTGGTATTATTTCATCCGGCGCTTCTATTACAAGTTATATTGATGTACCATCTGTAATTATTACCATCGGTGGTTCTCTAACATCGACGCTGACGACGATGAAGTTACCGGATTTCATCAATGGTCTTAAGAGTGGTTTTTCGTCTGCAATTAAAGAGCCGGCGAATGCAGATCCAAAGGCTATCATCGGAAGTGTCCTTGATATGGCAAATGTTGCACGTAAAGAGGGACTCCTGGCTTTAGAGGAATCTGCCGGTTCTATCGAAGATGAATTCCTTAAGAAAGGTATCATGCTGGTCGTTGATGGTACCGATGCAGACCTTGTCCGCGCGGTACTTGAGAATGATATGGAATCCATGGTAGCCCGTCATAAGAAGGTAAAAGGCTTCTTTGATAAATGGGGTGAGATGGGTCCGGCGTGGGGTATGATTGGTACCCTGATTGGTCTTGTTAACATGCTGCAGAACCTTTCGGATGCGTCAGCAATCGGACCGTCCATGGCTGTAGCGTTACTTACAACATTGTACGGCTCGTTGATCGTTAACTGGATTTGTGGTCCGATAGCTGCTAAGCTTAATGTTGATACAGATCTTGAGCTGACCGTTCGTACCGTTACGGTTGAAGGACTTCTTTCTATTCAGGCCGGTGAGAACCCGCGTGTTATTGAAGAGAAGTTGAAGACCTTCCTGGCTCCGGCTGATCGTGCCAGCGTAGGTACGCAGGAAGGTGGTGAAGGTTAATGAAGAAAGAAGAGGAAGTGCCTGCTGGTTCGCCGGCATGGATGGCGACCTTCTCTGATTTAATGAACCTTCTGCTTTGTTTCTTCGTTTTACTTTTCTCTATGTCAACGGTAGAGACAGTGAAGCTGGAACAGGTTGCTGCTTCTATGGCTCAGGCTTTTTCGATTATTAACAGCAGTGGCGGCGGTGAAGCGATTCTTGAAGGCGGAATGATATCTGCCGGAGTCACACAGCTTCCGGACTATGCCAATTATTTCGGTGATTCTTTAACAAAAGAAGGAGCCGGCAGTGACACGGAAAACGAAGGAGAACATCAAAACAAAGGCGGTAATACATCCGTCAGTGGTGATGCGCAGGGCGAGAACACCAGCAAGGGTGGCCCGAGTGAGAAAGAGGCAGAAGAACTGCTCAATAAGAAGATGCTGAATGAGTCTGAGAAGATGGCAGAGGATATTCAGAAGAATGCGAAGCGATACGGCATCCAGGATCAGGTGGATGTGGATTTTAATGGACAGTATGTAAGATTTACATTAAGTGGAGCGTTCCTTTTTGAATCCGGTTCGGCTGAGTTGAAGAGCAATGCGGTTCCATTGATTAAGAAGATTTCTAGAATTTTAAATCGTTATGAAAATAATATGATTGAAGTGGAAGGACATACGGATAATGTCCCGATTCATTCATATAAGTTTGAGAATAACAATGTATTGTCTATGTATCGTGCTATGAATGTTGCGGATGATATCCGTAAATATTCTGATTTAAAATCTTCCCATATTTACAGTTCGGGTCGTGGAAAATATGATCCGATTGCTAGCAACAATACACCGGAGGGAAGAGCAAGAAATCGTAGAGTGGAAATTCGGGTTTATAACTCTTACAACTCGGAGGAACTAAGTAACTGATCTAAGAAAGGCGGCATGAAACGATATGAAGAAAAGTCTTTTAACTCTGATTACATTGGCATTAGTGCTTGTGAATCTGGTGTTGACTGCAATTCTTGCTATTTCGATTCTTCCAGAAGTCAAGCAGGCAAACGGCTTGATAGCTAAAGTGTCGGAGGCAATTGATCTGGATGCACAGAGTGCTTCCAACGGAGGAACGAATGTATCCCTTGAAGATTTAGATGCTATGGATTTTACAGATCCTTTGACTATCAATCTTAAGCCAAGTGGCGATGGTAAGGAACATTATGCAAACATTAAACTTTCTCTTTCTTTGAATAAGAAATCCGATAATTACAAAGAATACAAAGAGAAGTTAGATGGGGGATCAATCACCTCGCTTGTAACAGGTGCTGTTACAAAGGTTGTTTCCCAGTACACAATTGATCAGCTTAGAGACGGTCAAAGTGAAATTCAGGATGCCTGCACAGAATCTTTAAAGAGTATTTTTGGTGAAGGCTTTGTTGTAGGCGTAGTTTTTGCAAGTATTCAGTATCAGTAAGCAGGACAGGTGGTGAGACCATGAGTGATGTCCTGTCCCAGAGCGAGATTGACAACCTGCTGCAAGCATTAAACAGTGGTGAAGTCGATGTCGAAGAGATGAAGAAGAATAATGAGAACACCGTCAAAGATTACGATTTCTCACGACCTTCAAAATTCTCAAAGGAACATTTAAGGACACTGGAGATTATATTTGAACATTACGGACGATTGCTTTCAACCAATCTCCCGGTATATCTCCGAAAAAATATTCAGGTCGAGGTAATGAATTCCGAGGCCGTAACGTATATGGAATTCTCCAATGCGCTTTCTAATCCGGTATTACTAGGAGTCGTGGATTACGATCCGTTAAAAGGTAATATTATTATGGAGATGGCTAACAAGCTGGGCTTTGCGATTGTTGATCGTATGCTGGGAGGTGAAGGAGAACCGTTAGAGAAAGTTCGGGATTTCTCAGAAATCGAACTTTTAATCATTGAACGTGTAATGAGCAGCTGTGTTGAGCTTCTTCGGGAGCCATGGCTTAATGTGGTGGATATTCACCCGCGGCTGAATCGTATCGAGACGAATTCACAGTTTGCTCAGATTATATCTCCATCTGAGATGATTGCTATTGTCACGTTGAATATTCGTATCGGCGATGTTGAAGGCTTGATGAATGTCTGCCTTCCATATTTGACACTTGAGCCGGTAATGGATAAACTTAATACTAAGTTCTGGTATTCTAATATGCAGGATAAGACAGAAGAATACTTTACGGATGATATTGAGGCGCTTATTCGAAAAGCAAACGTACCAGTAACGGCTGTCCTTGGCAAGAGTAGTATTAGTGTTAGTGATTTTGCAAGCTTACAAAGAGGAGATGTAATACGCCTTAATCGTAAAGTGGATGATGAACTTGATGTATATGTAGGAGACATCTGTAAATTTACAGCTCTACCGGGTTCGATAGATAAGAAATATGCTGTACGTGTCACTACTGTAATAAGAGAGGAAGATATTTGACTATGGGGGACACCAACTTATCTCAGGAAGAGATTAACGCGCTGTTTAATGCAGCTGGCGATGGTGAATCACCAGCTACGGCCGATGGTGAAGTGATGTTAGCCGATGAACAGAAAGATACAATCGGCGAAGTTGCAAATATAAGCATGGGCACGGCAGCAACGACCTTATTTTCCTTGGTTAATAAGAAGGTTGAGATCTCGACGCCTGTAGTTTCGATCAGTAACTGGGATGAAATCGTCAATATGTACGAGAAGCCGTGTGTACTGGTCAAGATTGCTTATACAAAGGGTCTGGACGGAACCAATGTTTTAGTTCTTAAAGACAGAGATGTTAAAGTCATCACAGATCTTATGATGGGTGGTGACGGGACCAATACCGATGGTGAGATTTCAGAACTTCATTTATCTGCAATCTCAGAAGCGATGAATCAGATGATGGGTAGCGCAGCTACGTCACTAAGTTCTATGCTGAATATGATGGTTGACATCAGTCCTCCATCATCAGACTTGATGGATTTAGCGGAATCACCGGATGGAGGAGAGATTGACGACTTCCTTAAGGGACCTTTCGTCAAGATTGAATTCAAGATGTTGATTGGTGATCTTGTAGATTCCAAGATCATGCAGTTATATCCGATTAGTTTGGCTCAAGAAATGTGTAGATCAGTAATAGAGAATATGGAAAGTGATACAGCTTCGACAGTTGAAGAAACTGCACCAACACCAGCTCCTACTCCTGCGGCACCTGCCCCTTCAGCGCCGACACCGGCTCCAGCTCAAGGAATGCAGGCACCACCTCCTATGTCACCGCCACCAATGGCGCCACAGCAGGTTATGCAGCCTCAGGTTAATGTAGAGCAGGCACAGTTCACGCCATTTGCGCAGAACATTATGCCTGCATATTCTCCGGAGAATATCGATCTTATCATGGATGTTCCTCTGGAAGTAACTGTTGAATTGGGTAGGACCCATAAGTCAATTCATGATATCCTGGAATTTTCACCGGGAACCATCATTGAATTGAACAAGATAGCCGGTGAGCCTGTCGATGTACTTGTCAACGGCAAGTATGTTGCAAAAGGCGAAGTCGTTGTTATTGAGGAAGCTTTTGGTGTTAGAATAACAGAGATAGTTAAGTAACAAGATTCATAAGGAGAAGAGACAATGGCAAAGAATATTTTGATTTGTGATGATGCAGCCTTCATGAGAATGATGATCAAGGATATCCTTACCAAGAACGGATATAATGTAGTCGGAGAAGCAGAGAACGGTGTAAAAGCTGTTGAAGCTTATTCTGAATACAATCCGGACCTTGTATTAATGGATATCACAATGCCTGAGATGGATGGAATCGGTGCGTTAAAGGGAATCCGTGCAAAGGACCCGAATGCATCCATTATCATGTGTTCTGCAATGGGACAGCAGGCAATGGTTATTGAAGCAATCCAGTCCGGTGCAAAGGACTTTATCGTTAAGCCATTCCAGGCTGAGCGTGTCCTTGAGGCTGTGAAGAAGGTTATTGGATAATTCTATGTATCTTGCTTCATCAACCTCTGCATTGGATAATTTTATTCAGATGCTTGTGGTTTTTGTAATGTTTGTGGTGGTAGTAGCTTTGTGCTATTTTACCACCCATTTCATTGCAAATTATCAGAAGCATACAATGTCTAATAAAAATTTTGAAATTATTGATTCCATGAGGATTGGTAATAATAAGTTCCTTGCCGTCGTTAAAGTTGGCAGGGATTCTTATTATTGCATTGCCATGGGCAAAGATGAGATTACATTACTCGGTAAGATTGATCGCGATGATCTGATTTTACAGGAGGACATGGAATCGAAAGATTCTCTCGGCAATCGATTCGATACTTATCTTCAGAACTTTATAGCAAATAAAAAAAGTAAAGGAAAATCATGAAACGCTTTCAGAAGATTATCGCAGTCCTTTGCATTGTGTTTGGGCTGGGATGCTTTGCATCTGCTGTATTTATGATGGGTACTACGAAAGTCTATGCGATGAGTTATGGACCAAAGGATGGTGCTCCGAATGCTTCAGGCAAACGGACAGGATCATCAACATCTGGTTTTAATTTATCATTTGACGGAGATACCGGAACATTAAGTTCTACCGTGCGTATGCTTCTTGTACTCACAGTAATTTCACTGGCTCCGGCAATTCTGATGATGCTGACAAGTTTTACACGTATTGTTATTGTGCTTCATTTCATCAGGATGGCATTAGGAACACAGACATCTCCGCCAAACCAGGTAATGATCGGTTTGGCTCTTTTTTTGACGTTATTTATTATGTGGCCAACGGCAAATACCATTTATACGAATGCAATTGTACCGCTGGACGCCGGTAAAATCACGCAGGAAAAGGCATACAAAGAAATAAAGGAACCTCTTCGTGAGTTCATGTACGGACAGACACAGGAGAAGGATCTTAATCTTTTTTGTGATATTGCCGGAGTGAAATATAAAGACTATGACGATGTTCCAATGCATGTTCTGATTCCGAGCTTTATTTTAAGCGAACTGCGAACAGCGTTTATCATGGGCTTTTTGATTTATATTCCGTTTATTGTCATCGACATGGTCGTTGCATCTGTTCTTATGTCCATGGGTATGATGATGTTGCCACCGACGACAATTTCATTGCCGTTTAAAATTCTGTTGTTTATCATGGCAGATGGATGGAATCTTGTAATTGGCAGTGTTGTTAAGACATTCCAATAAAATTATGTGAAAGGATGGAGGATTCGTATGACAGAAGGACAGGTTCTCGATATAATGCGGGAAGCATTCTATAATATCATTGTATGTTCTGCACCGATGCTTCTGATTTCTCTTGTGGTCGGTCTTGTGATTAGTATCTTTCAGACCGTCACATCCATTCAGGAACAGACACTGACATTTGTACCAAAGATTTTGTCTATTTTTATTGCATTGCTGATTTTTGGTTCATTTATTATGAATACGATTGTCGGCTACATGACAACCCTTTGGTCGAATTTTAGTATCTACACCAAATAATTATGGTTAATGCTACATTTGATTTATACCAAATAGAATATTTTTTACTGATATTGGTACGAATATCCTGTTTTGTTTTTGTTGCACCTTTCTTTAGTATGAGAGGAGTACCGGCAATTACGAAAATCGGATTTTCGGGTATCGTAAGTATCATGCTCATGTCGGTTCTTGATATCAAAGAAGTAAGCTATGTCAGCGTGATCGGATACGGTGTTTTGGTTGCGAGAGAGGCTCTTACCGGTTTTATTCTGGGTTATGCAGCCTCTATTTGTAATTCCATTGTTTTGTTTGCGGGTAATATTATCGATATGGACATCGGCTTGTCTATGGCGACGGAATTTGATCCGACGATGAACACGCAGGTTACAATTACAGGTAATATCTATTACTATTTTACCCTGATGTTAATGCTGATCGGAAATGTCCATCAGTTTTTGATTCGCTCACTGGTGGATTCGTTTTCTCTGATTCCACTGGGCGGGGCATTGTTTAACCGGGAGCATATGTTGTCTTCCATGATTTTGTTTATGCGCAATCTGTTTGTTTTAGGCTTCCGGATTATGTTGCCGATTTTTGCAACCATTCTTGTTATGAATGTTGTGCTTGGAATCATGGCCAAGGTTGCTCCGCAGATGAATATGTTCAGTGTCGGAGTACAGATTAAGATTCTTACCGGTCTTGCTGTTTTATATCTGTGTGTGTTCCTCTTCCCGGAAGTGGTTGCTTTGATCACAGAACAGATTAGAATTAATTTACGTAATTTTGCAGGAGGACTTTACGGATAATATGTTAAGTCAAGAGGAATTTGAATCAGTTGCATATTGTCCGCTTTTGGAGTTGGATCTTCAGTTTTTCGGTGATGATAAAACAGAGGAGCCGACAGCGAAAAAGATTTCTGACACCCGTAAAAAAGGTCAGGTCGGAAAGAGCCAGGAGCTTGGATTTGCCATAGAATTGTTTGTACTCTTTTTGACACTTCGTTTCGTGGCATTTCAAATGGGAGAACGCTTTATCTCCATTTTCAAATGGATTTTTACTAGCGTGGTTCCTGACTATATTTCTTCTGAAAAAGGGACACCGACGGTTGTGTCCATGCATGCTCTTTTCAAAGATGTATATCTTCAGATGCTGCTATTGGTCCTTCCTTTTATGCTTGCAGGCTTTTTTTCTGCATTGTTCGGTACCGGATTACAGTTCCAGTTTAAAGTTTCAACCGAACCGTTGAAACCGAATCTGAATAAATTCAATCCAATCAATGGAATGAAGAGGATCTTTAGTAAACAGGCTCTGTTTAATTTATTTTTATCCATCGCTAAGATCACCATGATATTTGTGGTGGCTTATTCTGTTATTTCCACCCATATTCATGAAATCTTTATTCTGTATGAATTGGATTTATTTCAGGCCATTGCATTGGTTGGACAACTTGTGGTGGATACAGGACTTCGTATCAGTGCTATTTATCTTCTGATTGGCTTTGTTGATCTGTTTTATCAGAAACGAAAGTTCAAAAAAGATATTAAAATGACAAAGCAGGAAGTTAAAGATGAATTTAAGAATTCTGAAGGAGATCCTCAGATTAAGGGACAGCAGAGACAAAAAATGCGGGAAGTGTCACAGCGTCGCATGATGCAACAGGTTCCTCAGGCGGATGTTGTCATTACAAACCCGACACATATTGCTGTTGCGGTAAAATATGACACTGAAGTGGCAAATGCCCCTGTCGTTGTTGCTAAAGGAGAAGACTTTTTAGCGCAAAAGATTCGAGAGGCGGCAACCGAACATGGCGTTGAAATCGTAGAAAACAAACCGTTGGCAAGAGCAATCTATACCACGGTTGAAGTGGGGCAGCAAATACCTCCTGAGTTATATCAGGCAGTTGCAGAGGTGCTTGCCGTCATTTATAATAAAAAGAAGCCGAGACATTAATTTTTAACTATAGGAAAGGAGAAAAAGATGGGTGAGACCTTAGAGAAACGCACTGGTCTTAAATTCACCGATATAGGTGTAGCTGGGTACCTTTTGGCTGCGGTTGTTTTCTTTATCGTTCCTATTCCTTCTTGGCTGTTGGATGTTTGTCTTGCTATTAATATCGGAGTAGCAATGACGGTGCTGATTAATTCCCTGTTTGTGAAAGAACCGTTGGATATGTCCTTTTATCCAACCCTGCTTTTGCTTACAACCATCTTTCGAATTTCGTTGAATGTAGGTTCCACTCGTTTGATCCTTACAACCGGTAAGCCGGGTAACGTCGTTGAGACCTTCGGTTCCTTCGTAGGTGGCGGCGATCTGGTTATGGGTGCCATCGTTTTCATTATCCTGATTCTGATACAGTTTATTGTTATCAATAAAGGTACGGAACGTGTATCAGAAGTAACAGCACGTTTTACACTGGATGCCATGCCTGGTAAGCAGATGGCAATTGAAGCAGATGTTTCCTCCGGCTCCATTGATGAGAAGGAAGCGAAGAGAAGACGAGATAAACTCCAGGAAGAGTCATCCTTCTTCGGATCCATGGATGGTGCTACCAAATACGTAAAGGGAGATGCAACAGCCGGTCTTATTATTACAGTAATTAACCTTGTCGGTGGTATTATTATGGGTGTCACAAGACAGGGGATGGATGTTACATCTGCCTTAAATCAATTTGGTGTTCTTACAATCGGAGATGGACTTGCATCTTCCATTCCATCTTTATTGATTTCTCTATCAACTGGTGTCCTTGTTACAAAAGGTGCTAAGCAGGCAGATTTTTCAGGTCAGCTGATCAAGCAGTTGTTTGGTTTCCCGAAAGTGTTAAACGTTGTAGGAACAATCTTAATCCTTTTGGGTGTAGTTACACCATTGAACATCGTTTTATTTGGAGCCTTTGGTATTGCATTATTGATTATTGCACATAATCTTAATAAAACCATTGGACAGGAATCCATCAAGGAAGAGGTGGAGCAGGAGGAGACAGAAGCAGAAGAAATCCGTAAGCCTGAGAACGTGGTATCCCTTCTTTCGGTTGATCCGATTGAGCTGGAATTCGGTTATGGAATCATCCCTCTCGCTGATGTGAATCAGGGTGGTGACTTACTGGATCGTGTGGTTATGATCCGTCGTCAGATTGCGCTGGAATTGGGAACCGTTGTTCCGATTATACGACTAAGAGACAATATCCAGCTGAATCCGAACCAGTATGTGATTAAGATCAAAGGAATTCAGGTTGCAGAGGGTGAGATTTTATTTGACCACTATATGGCTATGAATCCGGGATATGTTCAGGAAGAAATTACCGGTATCCCGACCTTTGAGCCGTCCTTCCATCTGCCGGCGCAATGGATTACAGAGGGACAGAGAGAAAGAGCCGAGTCTCTGGGATATACGGTTGTAGATCCTCCATCGATCATTGCAACACATTTGACAGAGGTCATTCGTTCTCATATTGCAGAACTTCTTACCCGTCAGGATGTACAGAACCTTGTTGACAATCTTAAACAGACAAATCCTGTACTGGTGGAGGAGCTTACCCCTGCAGAACTTAACCTTGGAGAAATCCAGAAAGTACTGGCCAACCTCCTTGCAGAAGGTGTTTCGATTCGTGATCTGCTTTCTATTTTCGAAATCCTTGCAGATCACGCTTCGGCAACAAGAGATACCGATGTCCTGACAGAATATGTCCGTCAGGGACTTAAGAGAGCTATCAGCAGTAAATACTTTGAGCCAAATGAAGCCAATCAGGTTATTACGGTGGATCCTAAGATCGAGCAGGAGATCATGTCCTCTGTTAAGCAGACAGAGCAGGGTGCCTATATTACACTTGATCCGGAACGGATTCGTTCCATTATGGAATCACTGAAAGCAGAAGTTGCTAAGATGGAAGAACTTGGAAGAACTCCAATTGTTGTATGTTCCCCGATTGTGAGAATGTACTTTAAGAAATTATCAGAGGATTATTTAGAAGATTTAATTGTTGTATCGTACAATGAAGTTGATTCGGATGTAGAACTGCAGTCCGTAGGAATGGTGGCAGCGTAAATGACAATCAATAAGTATACCGGCAAGACCCGGGAAGAGGCAATTGAAAAGGCGAAGGCTGATCTTGGACCACAGGTTGTGATCATGAATGTGAAGGAGATTCATCCTGCAGGTCTCTTTGGCGTTTTTCGCAAAAGCACCTTTGAAGTAACCGGTGCAATTGAAGATGATTTGTCTGAGCCATATACATATGAGAGAAGACATGATGAGGAAGACAAGAAGATTAAAAATGCCAAGGCGGCAGCTGCTTCCAATGCAAATTTCTCTGCTGTAGCAGATGAGAAAATAGTGATTCCTCCGGCCGGAGGAGATATGGAGCAGGCACCTTCCGCTCTTTCTGTTTATGCAAAGCAGACAAAGCAGGATGTCGCGCCTGTAACCGAGCATAAGGCGTTTAAGGAGACAGAGAATACTCTGGATGCAAAGGCATTGGAAAGTGCCTTTAAAGAAGTCGGAGAAGTGATTGGAGCAAGAAATATTGATGTTTCCGATGTAAAGGATTTTAATCCGGAGCAGAAGGTGATTCATGCCAAACAGATTCCAAATGTATCGCCTCAGCCGGTTGCAGCTGTAAAACCTCAGGAAGTAACCCATCAGACACATAATGATTCCATGCCGTCTCAGCCGGCAGCTTCCCTCTTTGGTGAAGGTGCAAAGGAATATATCGGCTTCGTAAAAATGGTTTACAATATCCTGCTGGAACATGAGGTGGATGAGAAATATGTCAACCTTATGTTATCCGATGTTGATCGTTTGATCTCAGCCGGAAACAGCATGGATTATATTATATCCAATGTATATCAGAAGATGGCACTTAAGATCGGTCAACCAAAGGAGATTTCCTTTGAGAAAAAGCCGGCTGTTGTATTTTTAATTGGACCTACCGGTGTTGGCAAAACAACAACCCTTGCAAAGCTGGCAAGCCGCTACAAAATATCTGAGCACAAGAAAGTTGCTTTTCTTACAGCGGACACCTTTCGTATCGCTGCAGCAGAACAGCTTTCGGTTTATGCCAATATCCTGGAAGTGGACTCCGTGGTGCTGTTATCTCCGGAAGATTTAAAGAAGGAAATTGGTGAATATAAGGAGTGTGATCTAATTCTTGTCGATACCCTTGGTTTTTCACACAAGAATGAGACACAGCGTGCTTCGCTTAAGGCGTTGCTTGAAGCGGTACCGGAAAAATATGACAAACAGGTATATCTGGTTCTTTCCGCAACGACAAAGTATAAGGACCTTAAGATGATTGTCGATTCCTATCGAAGCTTTACAGATTTTAATCTGATATTTACAAAGCTGGATGAGACAAACTACTATGGCAATATTTTTAATATTCGTATGTACTGTGATGCTCCATTGTCATATATTACAAATGGGCAGAATGTTCCGGAAGATATTGAAGTTCTGGATGCTCAGAAGCTGGTGAAAAACCTGTTGGGAGGTGACTGATGGATCAGGCAGAAGGACTAAGAAATGTTGTCAAAATGCAGAACCGACAGGATGGGAAATCAGCAAGAGTCATCACCATTACCAGTGGTAAGGGTGGTGTTGGAAAATCCAATCTGGCCGTAAATCTGGCTGTGGCTTTTTCCAACATGGGAAAGCGTGTCATTATATTTGACGCGGATTTTGGACTTGCCAATGTTGAGGTAATGTTTGGAACGGTTCCGAAATATAATTTGTCGGATATGATATACGGAGGGAAATCCATCGAAGATATCATTACGGCTGGACCATTGGGGATCGGTTTTATATCCGGGGGAAGCGGAATTTTAGGATTGAATAATCTTTCGGTGGAACAGGTTCATTTCCTTGTTTCATCCCTTCATAAGTTAGAACAGCTCTGCGATGTGTTGATCGTGGATACAGGAGCCGGTATTTCGGCCCAGGTACTGGATTTTGTTTTAGCTTCACCGGAGGTGTTACTGGTTTCAACACCGGAGCCTAGCTCCATTACAGATTCCTATTCATTAATGAAGGCAACGTTTAAGAATTCAGAATTTATCAAAGAAGAAACAAAGGTACATCTTGTAGCGAACAAAGTGACTTCTGAGACAGAAGGCAAGGCGGTCTACGATAAGCTTAATTCTGTTGTACACAGATTCCTTGGCGGAGAGATTTCCTATCTTGGAATGATTCCGCAGGATCATTCCCTTGAGAAAGCTGTGAGAACGCAGCAGATTGTGTCGTTGGATTCCCCTATGGCCAAGAGCAGCAGAGCGTTCTCACATCTGGCTGCAAAGCTTATGGATGTCGAAGAAGATGAGCCGCAGATTCATGGTTTTGGAATCACACGTTTCTTTGATAGTTTTTTACACCGTGCTTAATGCTAATGATGAGGGTATAGTATGAAAACTGAACAATTAAAACCCGGAGCAAAAGTTACGATAAGTCCGGTTCAGGAGGTATCAAGAGAACAGAACTCCGGTAAAGAAGCTACACGATATCAGACTGTTCTGCACGATATAAAAGATGACGGAACACTTGTATTAGAACTTCCGATTGTTGAACGTAAACTTATCACATTGCCCGGTGAAATACGGTATGAATTTATTTTTTCTACCAATACCGGATTTTTAATGGCGGTTGGCCACGTGATAAAACGATACAAAAAGGCCGGATTTTTCCTGATGGACGTAGAGTTGACAAGTTCACTGGAACGGTTTCAGAGAAGAGAATATTTCAGATTGGAATGTTTCCTGCCGGCTCTTTGTATTTCCTTAGGTGATAAGGACCTGCCGATTGATACCATTACGGATTATGAGGAGTTTGCCCGACAGACAATGGATGAAGGACATCCTGTAGGACATGGGACAATAACCAATATCAGTGGTGGTGGAGCACATTTTGTCACCTCACTGGATCTGGAAGATACCGCATATTTATTACTACGGGTCAATTTTCAGAGGGATCAGGAAACGGACGAGGAGACAGGTACAGAATCCCAGTTGGTATGCGAAGTGCTGGAGAAAACATACGACAGTGAACAGCATAATTATGCATACCGTCTGAAATTTATTTTTAGAAATAACAGTTTTCGTGAGAAGATCATACAATTTGTATTTGAAGAACAGCGGAAAATCCGTAGAAAAGAACAGGGTGGCTAATGTATAATATTTTAATTGTCGATGACTCTGCACTCATGAGAAAACACATGTGTGATATAATCAACTCAATTCAAGGATTTCGTGCGGCAGACATATGTGCAGATGGCGAATCCGCCTTGCGCATGCTTGCCAGCAAGAAATATGATGCGGCTACAATGAACATTCATCTTTCCAGAATGACAGGGCTTGAAGTGTTAAAGCAGCTGAAAGCCAAGGGTTCCCTTATTCCGATTGTTGCCATTTCATCTTCGATAAAAGAGGATCGGGAGGTGACAGTTTCTGCCTTGGATAGCGGAGCAGTTGATTTGGTTGTTCGTCCATATCATTTTAGGACAGATGAAGATTTGCGAACCTTTTCGCAAAGCCTGAAAAATGCTTTGATGGCAGCTGTCAATAGAAGTCGGACACTTCGTTTTAAATCGACAGCAAAACCAGCGGCACCGGCCGGTGTTCGTAAGCCAGCGAAAGGGACGAATGATTCTGTTAGTGTGGCTACATTTACTTCGAATTTTAAAAAGAGACCGAGCCAGTGGGCCGGTCAGTACAAGCTGGTTGCAATTGCATGTTCAACCGGCGGACCACAGGCGCTTCATGCAATGATTCCAAAGCTTCCGGAGCATATCGGTGTCCCGGTTGTTGTTGTACAGCACATGCCGAAGGGGTTTACAGCCTCTCTTGCAGAGCGTATTGACAGCGATGCGAAGGTTCATGTAAAAGAAGCAGAAGACGGAGAAATATTAAAACCGGACTGGATTTATATTGCTCCCGGTGGACGACATCTGACAATCGAAGAAAAAAGTCGTGGCGTTATGAAATGTCATGTGTATGACGGTCCACCGGTAAATAATCTTCGGCCGTGTGCAGATGTAATGTATGACTCCCTCCGTGATATTATGCAGGAGAATATTCTCTGTGTTGTTATGACCGGTATGGGGGCAGACGGTTCGAAAGGAATCGCAGGACTTAGACAAGCAAAGAGAGTCTATACCATTACCCAGGATGAGGCCTCTTGTGTTGTTTATGGTATGCCGAAGTCAGCGGCCCAGATGGGATTGTCTGATGAGGTTGTTCCTCTTAGTGAAATCGCAAATTCTATCAGTAAAGAATTGGGGGTATAGCAAATGGATGTAAGTCAGTATCTTGATATTTTCATTGATGAATCAAATGAGCACATTCAGGCACTTTCCGATAATATTATGATCCTTGAGAAAGAGCCTGATAACAAGGATACCATCAATGAAATCTTTCGTGCAGCTCACTCTTTAAAAGGAATGGCTGGTACCATGGGCTTTAAGAAGATGCAGCATCTGACCCATGATATGGAAAATGTATTCTCTGAGGTACGTAATGATACCGTTAAGGTAAATTCATCCCTCATTGATATCTTATTCGATTGCTTGGATGCAATTGAAGCCTATGTTGATACCGTTAAGCAGACTTCAAATGAAGGTGAAGAAGATAACGCTGCTTTGATTCAGAGATTAAATGATTTCCTCGAAGGTGGCGGACAGGTATCAAGCGCACCGGCAGCAGCTCCTGCAGAAGAGGCCGCACCGGCAGCAGCTCCTGCAGAAGGAGATGGTTCGGCTACCTATACGAGTCTGACCCTTGACGAGGAAGATTTAGGTAAGCTTAAGCACGCAGCAGAAGGCGGTTCCATCCTTTACGGATTTTCCGTTCATATTAACAAGGATTGCCTGTTAAAGGCGGCAAGAGCTTTCCTTGTATTCAAGGCTGTAGAGGATTTTGGTGAGATTTTATTCTATTCACCGAGTGCACAGGATGTGGAAGATGAGAAGTTTGACTTTACATTCTCTTTTATCATGAGCACAACCAGTGAAATCGAGCCAATCCAGCAGGCTGTTGCAGCTGTTTCTGAGATTGAGACCATCGAATGTGGAAAGGTTACACCTGAAACATATCAGCAGAAGACAGAGGCTGAAGCAGCACCTGTAGAGGAAGCACCAGCAGCAGCTCCTGCAAAAGCAGAAGAGGCACCGGCAGCAGCTCCTGCAAAGGTCGAGAAGCCGGCTGCAAAGGCAGAAAAGCCGGCAGCGGCAAATAATAAAAAGAATGCAAATAAGCCTGTAACAGCGCGGACGGTTCGTGTTGATATTGAAAAACTTGATGCATTAATGAATCAGGTTTCTGAGCTTATTATTGCTAAGAACTCTCTGGTATCCATCAGTTCCTCTGACTCAGGTACCGGTGATTATGACCGTCAGTCTTTCCAGGAACAGATTGAATATCTCGAAAGAATCACAACAACGCTTCATGAATCTGTAATGAAAGTTCGAATGGTTCCTATCGAGAATACGGTTAACAAATTCCCTCGAATGATTCGAGATCTGTCACGTAAGCTCAAAAAGCCTATGGAACTTGTTATGACCGGTGAGGAGACAGAACTTGATCGTACCGTAGTTGATCAGATCGGTGATCCTCTGCAGCATTTGCTTCGTAACTCAGCTGACCACGGAATTGAGGATCCGGAGAAGCGTGCGAAATCCGGTAAGCCTGAAAACGGAACGATTTTCCTTAATGCGTTCCAGGAGGGCAATAACGTTATTATCCAGGTAGGAGATGACGGTGGCGGAATTGATACCGAAAGAGTAAAGGCAAAAGCAGTTGAGCGTGGCCTTGTATCAGAAGAAGATGCTGAGAATCTGACACAGAAGGAAATTATCGACTTCCTCTTCATGCCAAGTTTCTCCATGGCTAAGAAGGTAACCGATATTTCCGGACGAGGCGTTGGTCTGGATGTTGTTAAATCCAATATTGAGGCTCTTGGTGGAGATGTTGAAGTTAAGTCAACACTTGGTCAGGGTTCAACCTTTACCATTCGTCTTCCGCTTACTCTGGCTATTATCCAGGCTCTCATGGTTGAAGTACGCAACGAGAAATACGCCATTGCTCTGGCTTCCATCATGAATATCGAGAATATTCCTGTAAGTGATATTAAATACGTACAGGCAAAGGAAGTTATTTACTTAAGAGGCCTTGTAATCCCTCTGATTCATCTCGATGATGTGCTTGATTGTGAGCCGATGGAAGAAAAGCCTGAGTACCTGACAGTTGTTATTGTCAAGAAGGGCGATAATTACGCAGGACTTGTAGTTGATAATCTGATCGGACAGCAGGAAATTGTTATCAAGTCCTTAGGTAAGGTGATTGATAATAATAAGATGATCAGCGGTGCTACCATCCTTGGAGATGGTGAAGTTGCATTAATCCTTGATGCTAACGCAATGTTTTAAGGGGGTTTACCATGGCTGAAGATAAGAAAGAACTTGAGAAGAAAGACGTAAAGCGTAGAGATCTCGAACCGGTAGACGAAGAAAAGAAGCAGTATATCGTTGTTAAGATCGGTGATGAGCAGTATGGTCTGGATATCTCTTATGTAGATAATATTGGCAGAATGCAGAAGATTACAAGAGTGCCGAAGGTTCAATACCATTACATCGGCATTATCAATCTTCGTGGTGAAATTGTCCCTGTTATGTCCATTCGAAGAAAAATGGGCCTCGGGGATGATGTGATTACCAACAAATCACGAATTATCATTCTTAAAATGGAAGAACAGGGGCTTGTCGGCGTACTCGTTGACGAGGTTCGTGAAGTAATTGATCTCGGGGAGTCTGAAATTGATCGCAATGTTAAGGCTTCTCGTAAGAGTGACGCATTATTTATTAACGGAATCGGAAAGAATGGCAATGAACTTGTATCCATCTTTGAAGTTACAGCTATTCTTGATGATGTAAGTGCATCCTAAGGGGATAAGGTGTAGCGGCTTATGAGTAAAATGTCATTAGATGAAATTAATCAGATGTTTCCGGATGTTCTGCGGGAGATTGGTAATATTGGTGCCGGTAATGCGACGACAGCCATCGCCAATATGTTAAATCTTCGTATGGACATGTCAGTGCCAAAGGTTGAATTGTTAAACGTTGAGCAGATCGGTACCGCAATAGGAGCGGAAGATTCTGTTATTGTAGGTATCATGCTTGGTGTTGAGGCAGATATTGAAGGAAGTATGATGTTCCTGATGGACCTTCCTTCTGCCCATCGCCTAGTAAACAGGCTTATGATGCGCGATGCGGATTTTGATGGTGAATTTAATGAAATGGATTTATCCGCCATTAAGGAAATCGGTAATATTATTGCAGGAGCTTACTTAACCGCATTGTCCGGCATGACAAATCTTACTATTACTCCTACGGTACCTTACGTAGCCATTGATATGGCTGCAGCCATTCTTTCAGTACCGGCCATTCAGTTTGGTATGGTAGGAGACAAGGCACTCATGATTAAGACTGAAATTGGAGATGACTTAGGTATTAATGGTTATTACATCCTGATGCCAGAAGGTGATTCTTACGAAAAGATTCTCCGGGCCTTAGGACTTCCTATTTAAGGAGGCATTTCTTTGGGTGAAATGATTAAAGTTGGCATGGCAGATCTTAAGGTATGTAAAGCTCCAGATAATCTGACCACAATTGGTTTGGGCTCCTGCATCGGAATCGCCATGTTCGATCCGGTGACAAAGGTAACAGGTTTAGCGCATATCATGCTTCCGGACAGTACGCAGATCCGGAATAACTCCAATATTGCGAAGTTTGCAGATACAGGCATACAGAAATTATTGGACGATATGATAAAGGCAGGAGCCTCCAAAACCAGGATAAAAGCCAAAATAGCTGGTGGAGCTAAGATGTTTGACATGGGTGGTAGCAATACCATCAATGTAGGTCAGCGTAATGCTGAGGCAAGTAGAGCCAAACTTAAGGAGCTCGGAATTTCTCTTGTGGCAGAGGATTGTGGCCTTAATTTTGGACGTACTGTTGAGATTTACAGTGAAAATGGTGATTTTCTAATCAAAGCAGTTGGAAAGACGCCCTACAAAATATGAAGAAAGATTCAATTCGTACAAAGCAAATTCCGATTTTAGTCACATTATCAGGTGCTGGACTCGCTTGTCTTATTTCCGTTATACAGGGAGTAGAATTTTCTATTTTCTTTCGACGATTACTTGTTTCTGTAATTGTCTTTGGTATCATCGGAATAGCCGTCAGGATATGTCTTGAGATTGGATTTAAGCTTGAAAGAGAAGAAGAGCAGAAAAAGGCATCGATGCATGATGCGGATGATGTACAGATTACGGAAGGGATAGATCATGATCATTCCCACGAAGAATCAGATGAGGATGGACAGTCATAATGGGGTGACCTTATGAATGGAACCGATAGAAACTCTCTGTGGGAGAAGTATCGTAAAGATCCTTCTCCTGCATTGAGAGAACAGATCATAGTGGAATATGCATCTCTTGTTAAAGTTGTAGCAGGCAAGATGAGTATGTACTTGGGCAGCAATGTTGAATACGAAGATTTAGTTGGGTACGGTGTGTTCGGATTGATCGACGCCATTGATAAGTTTGATCTTACAAAAGACGTGAAATTTGAGACGTATGCCTCTCTTCGAATAAAGGGGGCCATACTTGACCAGATACGTAAGATGGATTGGATCCCGAGAACAATCCGTCAAAAACAACGCAAGCTTGATGAGGCACAGAAAGCTGTCGAACAACGCACCGGTCATGCTGCAACAGATACTGAGATAGCGGAAGAACTTGGTCTGACAGAAGATGAATATGTTGAAATGCAATCCCAATTAAAAATAACAGGATTGGTTTCGTTAAACGAATTTATGGAAGCCGGCGGTAACGAGCCGGAGATGGAGACAAAAAGTAACGTACATTTTGAACAGCCTGAGGATAAAGTATCCAGAGATGAACTGAAAGAAAAATTAGAAGAATCACTTTCTTTGCTGACAGATAGAGAAAAAAAAGTGATTTTGTTGTATTATTATGAGGAAATGACATTAAAGGAGATCAGCAAAATTCTTGAAGTGTCAGAATCACGTGTTTCACAGTTACATACTAAGGCACTACTTAAAATGCGTAAAACAATGGGAAGTTACATGGAAATCATGACAACTTGATTTTTATGTTAAAGATGGGGGTTAACATGGACGCAAGGAGCAACGGCTATATCCAAATTGAAGTAAAAAATGGAACAGCTATTTGCCATTTTCATGCGCCAAAAGGTGAAGGAAAGCCTATGTACTTTTCGGAGGCCTTGGAGTATTTGAATTCGCATGGCATCAAAAATTTTGACGAGCAGCAGTTTCGCGAATATCTGGCTTCAACCAAAGATTGTAGTTTGGATTTGGGGACATACAACGGGTACGATTTCACTGAAACTATGTATGTAAAAGTTTCTCTGGATCGTATGAAGGCGACTTGTCGCTTTTTACCGCCTACCGTTGATGGCAATCAAATGAACGTAAAGGATATCATTGCGGAACTCAACAGGCATAACATTGTAAACGGTATCTCACAGGATGAAATCCTGAAATTTGTAGAGGAACGCCAATACAATAAAGAGTATATCTTTGCAGAGGGAACGCCGCCTAGAATTGGTCATGATGCAAGAATTCAATACTTTTTTAATACAAACCCGACATTGCGTCCGAAACACTATGATGATGGGTCTGTTGATTATCGGGACTTAAATACCATCTGTCATGTGGAGAAGGGCGACCTTTTGGCCCGGTTGATTCCGGAAGATGTGGGAGCGCCGGGAAAAGATATCTACGGCAGAGATATTCCAACACGATCCGTAAAGGGATGCGAATTGCAGTATGGTCAGAATATCACGACCAACGAAGATAGAACAGAACTTTATTCTGCGGTAACAGGGCATGTTTCACTGGTTAACAATCAGGTCTTTGTATCGGATGTGTTCGAAGTTGTCGCAGACGTGGACAATTCTGTGGGAAATATTGTCTACAGCGGCAATGTACATGTAAAAGGTTCTGTCCGAAGCGGTTTTTCCATTGAGGCGAAGGGCGACGTCATCGTCGATGGTGTTGTAGAAGATGCCTTGATCAATGCCGGAGGACAGATTATTGTAAAGCGTGGAATTCATGGAATGAACCGAGGCGTATTGCAGGCGAAGGGTAATATCATTATCCCGTTTATTGAAAATGCAAAGGTTTTTTCCGGCGGATATGTTGAGACAGGATCCATCATTTACAGTGAAGTAAATGCGGCAAATGATATTATGGTAGTTGACCGAAAGGGCTTTATTGCCGGTGGTGTTATTCGTGCCGGTGGTAAGGTGGAGTCCATGATCATTGGTTCGGAAATGGGAGCAGCCACCAGAATTGAAGTGGGAATTGCCCCTGAGAAAAAGGAACGATATAATCAGTTGAACCGTCTGGTTGTTGCAGACACACAAAAAATCGATCGATTAACACCGATTGTTGATCGCTATAATCGTCATATCAGCTCCGGTCAGGAACTGGATGCGAAGCATTCAGAATACCTGCATAAGATTTTGGATGACCTGGCAGAGGCGAAGGAAGAACTTCAGAAATATCGAGTAGAATTTAATGGTTTGCATCAGGAATTGCTCAATAGTAAACATGCAAAGATAATCATTCGCCGGGATATTTTCCCGGGTGTTACAATTACAATTTCTGATTTGTCTCTTACAACCAAAACAAAACGTTCTTATTGTCAGTTTGAAAAGAAGAATGGCGAAATTATAGCAACAAACTTGTAAGGAGGCAAATATGTCGATACGACCTGTTGATTTCAATGGAATGATTCAAAATACACAAGGGGTAACGGATCAAAAAGTGGCGGAGGATCACAAGCCGATTGTGAACCAGGAGAATCTTTCCGTACATCTTCAACAGGAGGCACAGGAAAAGACCCATCAGGTCAGTGCAAAACAGGAGACAGCAAAAGATTCCAAACTTGATCCAAACGGAAAGGGAAATTCTTTCCAAGATAGTAAAAAAAAGCATCATAATAAAAAAGAACAGGCTGATCAAGAAGGGGATGGAAAGGTATTAAGAAAAGGAGATATTCCTTCTTTTGATATTAAAATTTAAGAAAGAGTGGTAAAAAATGAGTGGATTAGCAATCGGACTCTTGGTAATTGGTGCTTTGTTCTTTGTAGGCAGCTTCTTCTTGCAGGAGAAGCTGTCTTCGTCTGATATGGACGAAATCAAAGGACTTGGTGAAAAAGAAATACAGTCCATACTTGCAGAAAATGTAAATGAGGCAAATAAGCAGCTGGAGGAGATTCTGTCGGAAAAACTGGACGAGAAACTCAATGAGCTGGAAGTTCGTACGGATAAAGAGGTCAATGATAAGCTTTTATCAATCGGTGAATTTTCTGATACCGTATTTGATTCCATGAAAAAGACACACGAAGAAATCATGTTCCTGTATCAAATGCTGAATGATAAGCAGGAAAAGTTAACCGAGATGACGACGGCAATTGGAAATGCACAGTCTCATATTCGTGCCATTTTATCTTCCATGCCGGAAAACGGAGCTGCCGGTGCCGTAGCAGCTGCTCCAACCATTCCTGCCACACCATTACCAAAACAGCCGCAGGATCCGGTACAAAATCCGATCGAAGTTATGCCGGTTGTAAATCCTGTACCAACCACCAGTCCGTCCATTACTCCGAAGCAGCCATCTGCTTTGCAGACGGAGGGCGCCATGACATCTCCTCGAAAGGAAGAGGCGCAGCTGGAAGCTGAACTGCATGCCATGATGGAAAAGGAACAGGTTACAAAAGATGCTCCAAATCAGCAACAGGCCGTGGAAGCCCTAAAGCAGCATATTAACAGCGGAAGAGCAGCGGGAGATTCCAAAGCGTTGCGTGAACAGATTCTAATGATGCATCATCAGGGTTATTCTCAGATTGAGATCGCCAAGAAAACCGGTCGTGGACTGGGAGAAATTCAGCTGATCTTAGAACTGTTTGATGAAGGGGAGGAATCATCATGAAGCGAAAATATTACATGCGGGGTCTCGGAGTCGGTATCCTTGCAACAAGTATGATTTTTCTGATTGCCTTAACCTTCCTTGGATATCCGATGAGCGATGATGACATTCGACGCAGAGCCTCCGCACTAGGAATGGTCGATGCGTCCGGTGATGCAGGTACATCCAAAACACTTGCACAGGTTCAAAAAGAAAATAAGGACGCACAAAGTCCGGATAAGGATAAAAAGAGCCAGACATCAGACGAACAGAAGAAAAATTCCGGTTCTAAAAAGGATTCTGAGAAAAAAGAGACAAAAGAAACAAAAGAAAAAGAAAAGAAAAAGGATTCTAAAGACGACAAGAAAAAAGGAACCGAAACAACCGAAAAAAAAGGAAATACGACAATAACAACAAGGACAGGAGACAAGGTTAATACCGAGGATACTTCTCCTAATTATGAAAAAGAAGATAACGGAACCGTTACTTTTAAGATTCATAGCGGTGAAGATTCAGCAACAGTCGGAGCAAACCTCTACAAAGCAGGACTTGTTGATTCCGGATTTGAATTCAATACCTATCTGGAACAGAATGGATTCGATACATCCATTCATCCGGGAACATATACGATTACAAGTGGCAGTACTTATCAGCAGATTGCCAGAATTATTACAAGAAGCAGATAAGAACATACTTGCATGAAATGTTTTGTTATGCTATAATTCCAAAGGCTCAAAATCAAACACACAAAAGGACCCGTTCAGTGGTGCCAGTATTGGTTCTGTCGGGGTGGAATTTTGTGGAAGAAAATCAAAACCAAATGGAGGTAAAATATGAGCGTAATTTCAATGAAGCAGTTACTCGAGGCAGGTGTACATTTCGGTCACCAGACAAGAAGATGGAATCCTAAGATGGCTCCTTACATCTACACAGAGCGTAACGGAATCCACATCATCGATCTTCAGAAGACAGTAGGTATGGTTGATGATGCTTACAATGCTATCTTCGATATCGTATCTCAGGGAGGAACTGTTCTTTTCGTTGGTACTAAGAAGCAGGCTCAGGAGACAGTTGCAGCTGAGGCTGAGCGTTGTGGAATGTACTTCGTAAATGAGAGATGGTTAGGTGGAATGCTTACAAACTTCCGTACCATCCAGAGCCGTATTGCTCGTCTCAAGAAGATTGAGAAGATGGAAGAGGACGGAACATTTGATGTTCTTCCTAAGAAGGAAGTTGCTGCACTTAAGAAGGAGCAGGATAAGCTTCAGCGTAACCTTGGCGGAATCAAGGAGATGGATCGTATTCCAGATGCTATCTTCGTTGTTGATCCTAAGAAGGAGCGTCTCTGCATTCAGGAGGCACAGTCTTTAGGTCTTACAATTCTTGGTATCGCTGATACAAACTGTGATCCGGATGAGCTTGATTACATCATTCCTGGTAATGATGATGCTATCCGTGCTGTAAAGCTTATCGTTTCTAAGATGGCTGATGCAGTTGTTGAGGCTAAGCAGGGAACAGAGAACACAGCTAAGGCTGAGGACTAATAGTTCGTTTGTAACATACAGACACTTGATTATAAAAGGAGAATAACATGGCTATTACAGCAGCAATGGTTAAGGAGCTCCGTGAGCTCACTGGCGCTGGTATGATGGATTGTAAGAAGGCTCTTAACGAGACTGACGGTAACATGGATGAGGCTGCAGAGTACCTTCGTAAGAATGGTCAGGCTAAGGCTGAAAAGAAGTCTGGTCGTATCGCAGCAGAGGGTCTTGTTGCAGTTGCAGCAGATGATAAGACAGCAGCTATCGTTGAGGTTAACTCTGAGACAGATTTCGTTGCTAACAATGATACTTTCAAGGAGTATGTTGCAGCAGTAGCTAATCAGGCTTTAACAACTTCCGCAACAGACATGGATGCATTCATGGCTGATCAGTGGAATGCTGATGCTTCTAAGACTGTTAAGGATGCATTAACAGATAAGATCGCCGTTATCGGTGAGAACCTTTCTATCCGTCGTTTCCAGAAGATGACAGCAGAGAACGGTTTCGTTACATCTTACATCCACGGTGGCGGAAGAATCGGTGTTGTTATCAATGCTGAGACAGACAGCGATGCTGAAGCTGTTAAGGAAGCTATGAAGAACATTGCAATGCAGATCGCTGCATTGGCTCCTAAGTACATTTCTGATGCTGATGTTGATCAGGACTTCATCGATCATGAGAAAGAGATCATCGCAGCTCAGATTGAGAACGATCCTAAGGAAGCCGCTAAGCCTGAGAAGGTTAAGGCTGGTATGATCCAGGGACGTATCAAGAAGGAGCTCAAGGAAGTTTGTCTTCTTGATCAGCCATACGTTAAGGCTACCGATGGTAAGCAGAGCGTTGCTAAGTATTTAGAGCAGGTTGCTAAGGAGAACAACACAACTCTTACAATCAAGGAGTTCATCCGTTTCGAGACAGGTGAAGGTCTTGAGAAGAAGAGTGAGAACTTCGCTGAGGAAGTAGCTGCACAGCTCAAATAATTTTGTTTTTTTGGAAAGGCACTATAGTTCTCTATAGTGCCTTTCTTTCAAATATGATAGGAGAGACTATGGACGATAAAGCGAAAGAAGCTTTACAGGCCAGGCGGGAAAAAATCAGCCGGGTTCATCGTATGAAGTCCATGATCGTTTTCACTTTATTTCTTTGGGTTGTAATTTCCTTACTTTTAATGATTTTTTTATCCGTAAAGGTTGTTTTACTTGAAAAGGATGTTAACAGCTTAAAGAATGTTATACTTAGTTCTTCGGGGAGTAAGATTTCAGAAAAAGTCAACACAAAAATGAATCAGACAGATCAGGAGCTCCTGATGCAGAATTCAGCAGAAGACAATCTGGCTGGTGCGAATGATACGCTGAAAGTCTATCTTACATTTGATGATGGACCTAGTAATAATACGGATAGGATTTTGGACACATTAGATGATTATAATGTGAAAGCTACTTTTTTTGTGAATGGTAGAACCGATCATCATTCCAAAAAGATGTATAAAAGGATTGTAAAGGAAGGTCATACCCTTGGTATGCATTCCTATACACATAAGTACAGTGAGGTCTATGCCTCACTTGCTTCGTTTAAGAAGGATTTTGAAAAAATTCAAAATTTACTGTACGATGTAACAGGAGTTGTAAGTACCTACTACCGTTTCCCCGGCGGAAGCAGTAATAAAGTAAGCAACTCGGATATGTCAGAATTCATCAAATATCTTAATCAACAGGACATTACCTATTTCGATTGGAATGTAATGTGTGGAGATGCTACAACCTCCGGATATACGAAAGATGAACTTGTTGAAAACGTGATGAAAGATGTGGTAAAATATAAAACGTCGGTGGTTCTTATGCACGATGCAACGGATAAGGACGCCACCGTTGAGGCGTTGCCTACGTTGATTGAAAAGTTGCAGCAGAAGGGTGCGCTGCTTTTACCAATCAGTGAAGATACAACTTTAATACAACATGTAAGTCTATCTTCAAAATAAAGTATGGAGGTTTATGATGGGTTTTTTTAAGGATTTCAAGGATGATTTCTCAGATGCGCTTGATGAGATGATTCCTGCTGGGAGTGGAAATGATGCGGGTATTCCGGGAACTGAAGGCAACCATGATGTAACAGTTCTTGATGATGACGTTGACGTGGATAAGGAACTTTCTAAGCTTGACGGGTTATTTGAGCAGGCTGTCCACAAGGCTGATGAGCCTAAGAAGCTTGTGATTGAAACCGAACCGGAGGTTAAGGCACCTGTTGAGCAGGTTACAGAAGTGGAGACAACTCCTGTTGTTCCAACACCGGAGCCGGCTGCTCAGCCTCTAAACTTAAATTCAGATTTTACATTTAATACGAACATTAAGGAGAACAATAGAACCATGTCTGATATGAATACAGCACCTATGAACCATGTTGCTTCAGCACCTGTTTCTGATGAGGAAGCAGTTATCACAGCAGGTATGACAATTACCGGTGATTTGGACTCAACAGGAGCTATTAATGTTGAAGGTACCATCAATGGTAACGTTCGTTGTAATGGTAAGCTTACAGTAACAGGTACTGTTAACGGAAATTCTACTTCTTCCGAATTCTTTGCTGACCAGGCTAAGATCCAGGGTGAAGTTGCAACTAGCGGAACTGTTAAGATTGGTGTAGGCTCTGTTGTTGTAGGTAACATTTCTGCATCTTCCGCTGTTATTGCAGGTGCAGTAAAGGGTGATATCGATGTACAGGGACCTGTAGTAGTTGACACATCTGCTGTTGTTATGGGTAATATCAAGTCCCGCAGTGTTCAGATCAACAACGGTGCTGTTATCGAGGGCTTCTGTTCTCAGGCATATGCTGATGTTGATGTATCTGCAGTATTTGGTTCATAAGCCTGTTAGGAGTTAAGATGAGTCGCGTATTATTAAAATTAAGTGGTGAAGCTTTAGCCGGAGATAAGAAGACCGGCTTTGATGAAGCAACCTGTATCCGTGTTGCAAAGCAGGTGAAAAAGCTTGTTGACGATGGTGTGCAGGTAGGAATCGTTATTGGCGGTGGTAATTTCTGGAGAGGCCGTAGCAGCGAGAATATGGACCGTAGCAAAGCCGATCAGATTGGAATGCTTGCTACCGTTATGAACTGCATTTACGTTTCTGAAATTTTCAGAAGTCAGGGCATGCAGACAAACATTCTTACACCGTTTGAAGTAGGCAGCTTTACCAAGTTATACTCAAAAGATCGTGCAAATAAGTATTTCGCGAAGAATATGGTTGTATTTTTCGCCGGTGGAACAGGGCATCCGTATTTTTCTACGGATACAGCGACTGTTCTTCGTGCTGTTGAAATTGAATCAGATATGATTCTTTTGGCAAAGGCTGTTGATGGAATCTACAACGATGATCCAAAGAAGAATCCGGATGCGAAACGTTATGATGAGGTTTCTATTCAGGAAGTGATTGACAAGCAGCTTGCTGCCATGGATCTTACCGCATCCATTATGTGTATGGAGAATAAGATGCCGATGCGTGTCTTTGCTTTAGATGAAGAAGATAGTATTGTAAAAGCAATGAGTGGTAGCTTCAATGGTACTACCGTAACAGTATAAGGAGATTTTATGGACGCAAGATTAGTTCCATTTGATGAGAAGATGACAAAGTCCTACGAGGCTTTGTTAAATGAATATGTGACAATTCGTGCCGGTCGTGCAAATCCACATATTCTTGACAAGGTAATGGTAGACTACTACGGAGCACCGACTCCGATTCAGCAGATTGCCAATGTCAGTGTTCCGGAAGCAAGAATGATTCAGATTCAGCCCTGGGAAGCATCTATGGTCAGAGAAATTGAGAAGGCTATTCTGATGTCGGACGTTGGAATCAATCCAACCAATGACGGTAAGACCATTCGTCTGGTGTTCCCTGATTTGAACGAGGAGCGTCGTAAAGAGCTTGCGAAGGATATCAAGAAGCTTGGCGAGAATGCCAAAGTTGCAGTTCGTAATATTCGTCGTGATGCCAACGATACCTTAAAGAAGGCCGGCAAGGAAGAGGATCTTTCTGAAGATGAAATCAAGAATCTTGAGACAGAAGTTCAGAAGATGACAGATTCTTATATTGCTAAAATTGATGGTGCCATCGATAATAAGACAAAAGAAATCATGACAGTCTAATGATTTTTAACGAGAGCGGGACACGGTAAATTACAGTGTCCCTCTTTTTTATGACAAGGAGAAATTATGGAAGAAGAACTTCTGCCTGTTCCGGAACATGTTTCATTGATCCTGGATGGAAACGGACGCTGGGCAAAAGAAAAAAATATGCCAAGAACCTACGGACATATGATGGGTGCAAAGCGGGTCGAGCCAATTATTAAAGCTGCAAACAAGCTTGGAATCAAGTACCTGTCGATGTATGCCTTTTCTACAGAAAACTGGAATCGTCCGAAAGAGGAGGTTTCTGCGCTTATGAATCTTCTTGCGAAATATATGAAGATCTGTCAGAAACTGTCCATGCAGGAGAATATGCGATCCATTATTCTGGGGGACAAGGACGGACTTCCGGAAACTCTTCGCAAGGAAGCCCTTGAACTCGAAGAGAAGACTAGACATAATACCGGAATGACAATCCTTATCTGTATCAATTACGGAAGTCGTGATGAAATGCTTCGTGCCATGCGAAAGATGATGCATGATCTGATGCAAAACGGACAAAATGAAGATGTTATCACAGAAGAACTTTATTCTTCTTATCTTGATACAGCAAATATTCCGGACCCGGATCTTATGATCCGTACCAGTGGCGAACAGCGCTTATCCAATTACCTTATGTGGCAGATGGCATACACGGAATTTTATTTTACTCCGGTTCCATGGCCTGAATTTTCCGAAGAACATCTGGCGGAAGCAGTGATGGCATATCGTACGAGAAACAGACGGTATGGAAAGGTATAAAAGTGCTATTAGAAAGGAACTTTTATGTTTAAGACTCGATTATTGAGCGGTATTGTACTTGTGATACTGGCTTTACTTTTTATTATTACCGGTGGGGATGTACTGCTTGCATCAACACTTGTCATTTCTATGATTGGTTTATTTGAATTTCACCGTGCACTGTCCCTTCAGGCAACACCACTTGCCTACGTGGCATACGCTGTGACACTGGCCTATTATGCAGATTTGCGCTTCCATTTTTTGCCGGCGCAGATCCTACTGGGAATCGTGTTTATGGTTCTTCTGCTTTTTATCTTCGTTTTTACATATCCGAAATATAAGATTCAGCAGGTAGCCGAAACATATTTCGGTGTCTTTTATGTAGCTGTAATGTTAAGCTATATCTACCAGACAAGAGAATATACGATGGGAACCTACCTTGTCTGGCTCATTTTCCTTTGTTCCTGGGGTTGTGATACCTGCGCTTACTGTGTGGGAAGACTCTTTGGCAAACATAAAATGGCCCCGGTTCTTTCACCGAAAAAGTCTGTTGAAGGTGCCATCGGAGGCGTTGCCGGAGCATTTCTTTTGACCTTTATTTATTGTCTTGTGTTCCGGACGAACATGCAGCTTTCCATCAACAGAATTGTTATTCTTTCCGCGATTGCATCCGTCGGCAGCCTGATTTCCATGGTCGGTGATCTTGCTGCCTCCGCAATAAAACGTAATGTGGAATTGAAAGATTATGGTCATCTGATTCCGGGACACGGCGGTATTTTAGATCGTTTTGATTCCGTAATCATCACAGCACCGATTATTTATTATTTGATTACTTTTGCCGTTAGATAGGAGTATTTATGAAATCGATTGCAATTTTAGGCTCTACCGGATCGATTGGAACACAGGCATTATCTGTTATTGCTGAAATGAGTGATTTAAAGGTTACTTCCTTAGCCTGTGGAAGGAACATCAAACTGCTTGAAGAACAGGCGCGTAAATTCATGCCGGCCATGATTTCGGTTGAGAGAGAAGAAGACGCTAAAATTTTACGGGAGAATCTGAAAGAACTTCCGATTGAGGTTTTATCCGGAGATGAGGGATTGATGGCTGTGGCAGCCGATCCAAAGGCGGATATGGTACTTTCTGCCCTTGTTGGAATGATGGGCATCCGGCCTACCATCGCAGCGATTAAAGCCGGAAAAGACATCGCCCTTGCAAATAAGGAAACATTAGTAACAGCCGGCCATTTGATCATGCCAATGGCAAAAGAGGCAGGAGTTAAGATTCTTCCGGTTGATTCCGAGCATTCCGCTATTTTCCAGAGTCTGAAAGGAAACCGGCAGGCGCTGATCCGCCGGATTCTCTTAACCGCTTCCGGTGGTCCTTTCCGTGGCATGACAGAGGAACAGCTTGCAAACGTTACATTAGAGGATGCCCTCAAGAATCCAAACTGGTCCATGGGAAAAAAAGTGACCATCGATTCTGCCACAATGATCAATAAAGGTCTTGAGGTAATGGAGGCACACTGGTTGTTTGATGTACCGGTGAACCGCATCCAGGTTCTGGTTCATCCGCAAAGTATTCTGCATTCGGCTGTGGAATTTGAGGATGGAGCCATCATTGGACAGATGGGGCCGGCCGATATGAGAATCCCGATTCATTACGCTTTCACCTATCCACATCGAGGAGAACTTTCCGGAGAACCTTTGGATTTATTTGCTGTTAAGGAATTAACATTTGAACATCCGGATATGGAAACCTTCTATGGACTTCAGCTTGCATTTGATGCACAATTGACCGGAGGCAACATGCCATGTGTCTTCAACTCTGCCAATGAGGCAGCTGTGGCAGCTTTCCTGGATAAAAAGATTTCCTTTACCCAGATTCCTGAGTTGATCGGTTCAGCGATGATGGAAATTGACTATGAGGATAATCCGGATCTTGATGTTGTACTGGCAACAGAACGTGATACCAAGGCTTTTGTTAAAAGCTGCATTTCGTAAAGGGGATAAACGTGCGAATTATTATTGCTATTTTAATCTTTAGTATTGTTATTATTTTTCATGAACTTGGACATTTCTCTGTTGCAAAAGCCTGTGGTGTTCGAGTAAATGAATTTACCCTCGGTCTTGGACCAACTATCTGGGGTTTTACGAAAGGAGAGACCACCTATTGCCTGAAACTTCTTCCATTCGGCGGAAGTTGTGTTATGGAAGGTGAGGACGAAGAGAGTGAAGATGCGAGAGCTTTTCAGAAAAAAAAGCTCTGGCAAAAATTTCTCATTGTCTTTGCAGGACCTTTCTTTAACTTTATCCTGGCCTTTGTATTGTCCGTCATTATGATTGCATGTGCCGGTTACTACAAGCCGTTGGTTCACGAGGTAAGGACCGGTTCACCGGCAGAAGAGGCCGGACTCATGGCCGGAGACGAGATCGTTAAAATCAATGGTTATAATGTGCATTTTTACAATGAAATAACCGTTTATACCTTCTTTCACCCGGGACAGGATCTTAATATCACATACGACCGTAACGGTAAGAGAGAACAGACCTCGGTAACGCCTGCTTATGACAAGTCAACCAAGCGTTATCTGATGGGAATTACCGGAAACGCATCCAGAGAAAAGGCCGGTGTGTTAACCAGCCTGAAGTACGGTTTTTATGAGATCAAATACCAGGTTTATGTGGTATTTATGTCCTTAAAAGAACTGATTCTTGGTCATGTCGGCATCAACGATATGTCCGGCCCGGTTGGAATAGTAAAGACCATTGGTGATACCTATCAGCAATCCGTTGCATCCGGTATTTTTTACGTTGTTATGAACATGCTAAGCATTACCATCTTACTGACATCAAACCTTGGTGTCATGAACCTGTTGCCATTCCCGGCATTGGATGGCGGACGGCTTTTAATCTTCCTTCTTGAAGGAATTACCAAGCGAAAGATTCCTGAAAAAGTCGAAGGAACCATTAATATGGTGGGTTTTGTCCTTTTAATGGGACTTATGGTTGTGATTATGGGAAATGATATACGTAAGTTATTCCTTCATTAATATCCGCTTACTCTATCATTTGTTTGGAGGATCTTTATGATTACCAGAAAAAACACAAAGGAAGTGCGGATCGGAAATCGGGTGATTGGAAATCATCATCCGATTCTGATTCAATCCATGACAAATACAAAGACAGAGGATGTCGCAGCTACCGTTGCTCAGATTCATAAGTTAACAGAAGCAGGATGTGATATCATCCGCTGTGCTGTTCCTACAATGGAGGCGGCAGAAGCGTTTCGCGCGATCAAAAAGCAGATTGATATTCCTCTTGTGGCAGATATTCATTTTGACTACAGGCTGGCAATTGCTGCGATGGAGAATGGGGCAGACAAAATCCGTATCAACCCTGGGAACATCGGTTCCATCGATCGGATCAAGGCTGTTGTAGACTGTGCAAAAGAGCGACAGATTCCAATCCGTGTCGGCGTTAATTCCGGCTCCCTTGAAAAAGAACTGGTCGCAAAATACCAGGGAGTCACAGCCGAGGGAATCGTTGAAAGTGCTTTAGATAAGGTCCACATCATAGAGGATTTAGGTTATGACAACCTTGTCATTTCCATTAAGTCTTCCGACGTCATGATGTGTGTTAAGGCGCACGAACTGATCTGTCAGAAGACCGATCACCCTCTTCATGTTGGAATCACAGAATCCGGTACACTCAGAAGAGGTAATATCAAGTCATCCGTTGGTCTTGGATTGATCCTGTCTCAGGGAATCGGAGATACCATTCGTGTATCCTTGACAGGGGATCCGTTAGAGGAAATTTACACGGCAAAAGAGATTCTTCGAACCCTTGGAATTCGAAAGGGCGGTATCGAAGTGGTTTCCTGTCCGACCTGCGGAAGGACGCAGATCGATTTGATTTCTTTAGCAAATCAAGTGGAAGAAATCGTATCGGAATTTGATTTAGATATTAAAGTTGCTGTTATGGGCTGTGTCGTAAACGGACCGGGAGAGGCTAAGGAGGCTGATATCGGTATCGCCGGCGGTATCGGGGAAGGCCTTCTGATCAAACATGGAGAAGTTGTGAAAAAGCTTCCGGAAGATCAGCTTTTACCTGCCTTAAGACAGGAACTTTTACAATGGAATACGTAACGTGAGGTTTTTATGGAACGAGCTTTTTTTGATGTTTTTCATGATTTGAAGGATGACAGTTCTGTCAATAGTCCGATTTTATCTGCTGCGAAAGTATGTCGAATGACAACAACCAAAGATCGTTCTTCCATGCGGATTTATCTTAAGGCAAATGCCCTGATTCCCAAACGCGTCATATGGAGGCTGGAACAAAGCATTAAAAAATACTACTTCAAGCAGAGTTCCACGAAAATTCATATTATTGAATCCTTTGAGCTTTCAGAGCAATATACACCGCAAAAGCTTTATGATGTCTATCGTGATAGTATTCTTGAAGAAATTCATCAATATTCTGCACTTTTATTTCAGGTATTTGTTCAAACAGACCTTCTGTTTGAAGACAACCATCTGACACTAGTCATCCCGGATCATGTGGTTGGCCATGCAAGAGAAGAAGAACTGATCCATGTTATGGAAAAGATCTTTTGCCAGCGATGCGGTCAGAACCTGGTCATTGATTGTCAGTACAAAGAACCGGTGAACGGAGACTTCGGTAAAAAGGCAGAGAAAAGAATCCATCAACAGATTGCAAGTATTGTACAACGCATTGAGGCAGCCTCCAACGGGCTGCCTTCTTCTGATACAACAAACGATGATGCCGTACTATCCGCACCAAATCCATATGAAAGAGCCGATGAACCTGCAGTGACAATGCCTGCTGCACCTCCTGCCCAGCCGGAGAAGAAACGTACATATTCTCTTGTCAGAAGCAATAACCCTGACACCGTTTATGGAAGAGATGTATCGGAGGATGCAATTGATATTTCGGAAATCCAGACAGAACTTGGTGAAATCGTAATTCGTGGCCAGATTATTGCCTGCGAATATCGTGAGATCCGTAACGAAAAAACAATTGCAATGCTTACCGTCACAGATTTTACTGACTCGATTCGCGCCAAACTGTTCCTGCATAACGATCAGGTCGAACAGTTTCAATCTTCTGTCCACGAGGGCATGTTCATTAAATTAAAAGGAAATGCCTCAGAAGATGCCTTTGACCATGAAATCAGTATTGGATCTGTTCGAGGAATCAATAAGATTCCTGATTTTCGGACTCCTCGTATGGATACAGCTCCCGAGAAGCGCGTAGAACTGCATTGCCATACGAAAATGAGCGATATGGATGGAGTCTCAGACGTAAAAGAGATCATCAAACAGGCGAAACGATGGGGACACAAGGCGATCGCCATTACCGATCACGGCGTCGTACAGGCCTTTCCGGATGCCGATCACGCGGTAGACAAGGATGATGACTTTAAAGTTATTTACGGTTGCGAAATCTATCTTGTGGATGATACCAAAACGATTGCAACCAATGAGAAGAATCAGTCACTTGATGATACCTATGTTGTCTTTGACATCGAGACAACCGGACTGAACGCAGCTGTGGTAGACATCATCGAAATCGGTGCAGTGAAATTTGAACACGGTGAAATAACGGAACGGTTTTCTGAATTTGTAAATCCCCACAAGCCGATTCCGTACCATATTGTTGAATTAACAAGTATCACGGATGAACAGGTAAAAAATGCACCGGGAATCGATGTGATTCTGCCTAAATTCAAGGAATTTTGCGAGGGTGCAGTCCTTGTCGCCCATAATGCCGATTTTGATACCGGTTGTATCCATGCAACAGCAAAACGACTGGGCATTGACTGGGACTTCACTTACGTGGATACCATGCCGCTGGCACGATATCTGCTGCCTAGCCTTGGAAGATTAAAGCTTGACAATGTGGCAAAGGCATTAAATGTTTCCCTTGAACATCACCATCGCGCCATTGACGATGCAGAATGTACAGCACATATTTTTGATAAGTTATCCAAACGGTTGCAGGCATCCGGTATTCATACTTTAAAAGAATTAAATCAGGCAGGTGCGATGGATGTTAATGCGATTCGAAAGGGCCGAACACATCACTGTATTGTTTTAGCCAAAAATGACATCGGACGAATCAATCTCTACCGCCTTTGTTCTTTGGGTAATTTGAAGTACTACCAGCGTTTTCCGCGCATTCCAAAGAGTGAAATCCTAAAACACAGAGAGGGATTGATCATCGGAAGTGCCTGTGAAGCAGGAGAGTTGTATCAGGCTCTGCTGTACGGAAAAGACAATGCCGAGATTTCAAGAATCGTACAGTTTTACGACTACCTTGAGATTCAGCCGAATGGCAATAATGCCTTCCTTCTTCGCGATGAGAAGAGCGGAATCGAAACAGAAGAAGATTTAAATAACATCAACCGGAAAATTGTTGCGCTGGGAGAAGAATTTCACAAACCTGTTGTTGCCACCTGTGACGTTCACTTTTTAAATCCCGAAGATGAAATCTACCGACGTATCATCCAGGTGGAAAAGGGCTTTTCCGATGCAGACATGCAGCCACCGCTGTACTTACATACCACAGATGAAATGATGCAGGAATTTGCATATCTGGGAAGTGAGAAAGCAGAGGAGGTTGTCATTAAAAATCCGGGACGGATTGCAGACATGTGCGAAAAGATTCATCCGACCCGCCCGGACAAATGTCCTCCGGTCATCGAAAATTCCGATGAAATGCTTCGTAAAATCTGTTACAACAAGGCCCATGAAATGTACGGAGAAACACTGCCACCACAGGTAAAAGCAAGACTGGACCGTGAATTGAATTCCATTATCAGCAATGGTTATGCCGTTATGTATATCATTGCCCAAAAGCTTGTATGGAAATCCAACGAAGACGGTTATCTTGTCGGATCCAGAGGATCGGTCGGTTCTTCTTTTGTTGCAACAATGGCCGGTATTACAGAAGTAAATCCCCTAAGCCCGCACTATCTTTGTCCGAAATGCCACTACGTGGACTTTGATTCCGAGGAAGTTCTTTCCTATTCCGGTAATGCCGGATGTGATATGCCGGATAAACTTTGCCCCGTATGCGGTCACGAACTGAACAAGGAAGGGTTTGATATACCGTTTGAAACCTTCCTTGGATTCAAAGGGAATAAAGAGCCGGATATCGACCTGAACTTCTCCGGAGATTATCAAAGTAAGGCCCATGCTTATACCGCCGTTATTTTCGGTGACGGACAGACCTTTAAGGCAGGAACCATCGGTACACTGGCGGATAAGACAGCCTTCGGTTATATAAAACATTATTATGAAGACCGGGGCATTCGAAAACGAAACTGTGAAGTGGATCGCATCGTGCAGGGATGTGTCGGCGTAAGACGTACCACCGGACAGCACCCGGGCGGAATCATTGTTCTGCCAGTGGGAGAGGAGATCAATACCTTTACTCCGATTCAGCATCCGGCAAATGATATGACAAGCGATATTATAACGACGCATTTCGATTATCACAGTATTGATTCAAACCTTTTAAAGCTTGATATCCTTGGACACGATGATCCAACCATGATCCGGATGCTCGAAGATTTGACCGGTCTTCATGCAACCGAAATTCCATTGGATGACAAGGGCGTTATGCAACTGTTCAAGGATACCTCATCCCTTGGAGTTGAGCCTAGTCAGCTCTGGAAAAACACACCGATGGGAACTCTTGGCATACCGGAATTCGGTACGGACTTTGCTATGGGACTTCTGAAAGAGGCAAAGCCACAGGAGTTTTCTGATTTGATTAGAATTTCCGGTCTTTCACACGGAACCGACGTATGGCAGGGAAATGCTGAAGTATTAATTAATGAAGGCATTGCAACCATTTCAACTGCAATCTGCTGTCGAGATGACATCATGGTCTACCTGATTCATATGGGAATGGATCCGGAGGAAAGCTTTACCATCATGGAGCGCGTCAGAAAGGGAATCGTGGCGAAGGGAAAATGCAAGGAATGGCCGGAGTACAAAGAGAAGATGCGATCCCACGGGGTACCGGACTGGTACATCGGATCCTGTGAAAAGATTAAGTATATGTTCCCGAAAGCCCATGCTGCAGCTTACGTTATGATGGCTTGGCGTGTCGCTTACTGCAAGGTATATTATCCGCTCGCATATTACGCAGCGTTTTTCTCTATCCGTGCAACCGATTTCTCCTACGAGAAGATGTGTCTCGGACAGGAAACCCTTGAACATTATTTGAAAGAAATCGATGACAAGGAAAAGGCAGGAGAGAAACTCACCGCCAAGGATAAAGGTTCCTATAAAGATATGCGAATCGTACAGGAAATGTACGCCCGTGGCTTTGAATTCCTTCCTATGGATCTGTATCGCTCGGATGCCCGGTATTTCCAGATCATTGACGGAAAACTGTTACCGCCGTTTTCCTCCATCGAAGGAATGGGAGATAAAGCGGCAGAAACATTAGCGATTGCAGCATCACAAAAGGAGTTTCTATCAAAGGATGACTTAAAAGAACGAGGTAAAATATCCGCAACCATCTGTGAGACAATGGACCGTTTGGGCATTTTGCCGAATCTTCCTGAAAGTAACCAGCTTTCTATGTTCGATTTTATAGATTGAGCTTTAAAATAGATTGATTTTTTAGCAAAATTATCAGATAATATGACATAGAATAACACATTTGTTGGCATTTTTGTTAAGCGCAAATTCGTGTGAAAGGAGCTCGTTATGAAAAGAAAGGGTTTTAAATCCATTATGCTGGAACTTAGCGTAATGGTTATTACCGCAGTACTAGTAGCATCCCTTGTTATAACAGGTTATTCTGTGTACAGCAACATTTCCAATAACAAGGTGCAGGTTGATGCGTACAGAGCGCAGTTGACCGAAGACATTAAAATGGAACTTAAAAATGAGACACAGATTGCAGTTTCTATTTTGGAACAATTCCATAAGCTTCAGGAGTCCGGCGCCATGTCGGAGGAGGAAGCAAAGAATGCAGCAGCCGACACCATTCGTGAATTGCGCTACAATGATGGCGATGGTTACTTCTGGATTGACACTGTTGAGGGAGTAAATGTAGTTCTGTTAGGACGCGATACAGAAGGTCAGTCCCGTTGGGATGCCGCAGATCCGAGTGGAAGAAAATACATTCAGGAGATGATTAAGAACGGTCAGGAAAAGGGTGGCGGTTACACAAACCTTATGTTTCCTAAACCAAATGAGACAGAGCCAAAGCCAAAGATCAATTACACCGTAGCCTACGAACCGTATCAGTGGGTGTTAGGAACCGGAGTATGGGTGGATTCCATTGATGAAATGGCCGGGACTTATGAGAAGAGCAACGCTGCTCATCTCCAGAAAACGCTTCGCAACATGATTCTTGTATTATGTCTTTTACTTGTAATCATGGTCATTGTGTCACTGTATCTTGGCAAACAGATTGCAGCACCGATTGTCAGTGTTACACACCGGTTAAAGAGAATGGCGGAAGGGGATTTAACACCATTCGAGGATCAGAAGAACTTTGAGAAAACCGCTATGAGACGGCGGGATGAGATCGGAACCATGGCCAATGGATTGATGAAATTCCACGAGACCTTGAGGGGATTGATTGTTAAGATTGCAGAGACGACGGAATATTTAGCTTCTGCAGCAGAAGAGTTGACAGCCAATGCCCAGCAATCCGCTGATGCCTCCGATCTTGTTGCACAGTCCATCACTACCGTTGCACAGGCCTGTGCTAACCAGGGTGGCGTTATTGATGCGGCCGGTGAAAATACCACCGCATTTACTCGGTACATGGGAACTTTCTCTGACAAGATTTCAGGTACCACCCAGCAGATTAATAATACCAATAAGGCTGCACGGGATGGTAAGGCAAGCATCGACGGTGCAATCAGTCAGATGCATATTATTGAAGATGCAGTTGCAAGTACATCCGATGTTGTAAACGGCCTTGGCGAACAGATTGGCAGTATCGGAACGATTGTTAATACAATCTCTGAAATTGCATCACAAACGAATCTGTTATCACTGAATGCATCCATTGAGGCGGCAAGAGCCGGAGAAGCAGGAAGAGGATTCGCTGTCGTAGCTGATGAGATTTCAAAGCTCGCAGATCAATCCAATCAGTCAGCTCTTGAAATCGGTGAGAAGATTCAGCAGATTCAAGCTAGATCCGATCAGGCTCTTGAAGCAATGGGACGTGGTCTTGAAAGCGTTAAGAGTGGTACCAGGACGGTAGAACAGTCCGGTGAAGCATTTGCAGAAATTGCAGATATGGTCGACAGCATTGCATCCGACTCCATCGAAATGCAAAACATCATTGGACAGCTGTCCAATGGAACCGATGACATTCGAAACGGATTTGAGCAGATCAATGATCAGAGTAAGTCTGTTATAGATGAAACATCGACTGTATCAGCAGCATCCGAAGAGCAGTCCGCTTCTATGCAGGAGATTGCTACAGCTTCTGAGAAGCTGGCCGAAACGGCACAGGAACTTGCAAAAGAGGTTGCTATGTTTGAGATTTAACCCTTCCATTTATGGTTACGGTTCAAAACGCTGGCAGATTTGTCAGCGTTTTTTGTATAGCAACACTTTAAGATGTTAAAGTGTTGTGGTATGATAAAAAATAAACAATGAAATCATTGCTTACGTAACCGGCTGTTTTGGAAAAAGAAAAGAGAGATCATGAGAGATTTAAAGGATATCCGCGTTGAAATTGATGCCATTGATGACCAGCTCCTTACGTTGTATCATCAACGGTTGTTGCTGGCTCATAATGTAGCAGAATATAAAATTGCAAATCACCGTCCTGTCCTGGATAAAAAAAGAGAGGAAGAAAAGCTTGAAGTACTGACCGCAAAGGTGTCAAATTCCTTTGAAAAAGAAGGTATCCGGGAACTGTTTGAGCTTATTATGTCCACAAGCCGTAAAAGACAGTACCAGATGATGCGGGAGCACGGTGTAACAGTCAATCACAATTATAAGCCCGTTGAAGCCTTCGACTTTTCGGATGCACATATTGTATATCAGGGTGTGGAAGGAGCTTATTCCCAGGTGGCTATGGAGAAATTCTTCGGTCACGGGGTCCATAGCACACACGTTGCAACATGGAAAGATGCAATGGAGGCATTAAAGGAGAAAAAGGCGGACTACGCGGTTTTACCAATCGAAAATTCAACGGCCGGAGCCGTGACTCAGATTTATGATCTGTTATCCTCCTATGATGTTTCTATCATTGGCGAGGAGATTATAAAGATTGAGCATGCTTTGCTTGCCTTACCCGGAACAAGGCTTTCCGATATAAAACGCGTATATTCCCATCCACAGGCCCTTATGCAGTGTGATCACTTCCTGCAGGAGACGCTGCCGGAGGTGGAGGCTCACAGTGTGCTGAATACGGCTCTGTCAGCACAAAAGATCCACGATGAGGGTAAGAAGGATCAGGCAGCCATTGCAGGCGCAATCAACGCCCGCATCTATAACCTGGAAATTCTGCAATCCTCCATCCAGGATGAAGAAAGCAACGAAACAAGATTTTTCGTCGTATCCAGAAACCGGACCTTCCGAAATAACGCGAAACAGATTAGTATCTGCTTTGAACTTCCAAACGAAGAGGGAAGTCTTTATCGGATTCTTTCACATTTTACGTTTAACAGCATTAACATGAACCGCATTGAGTCAAGACCTCTGGAAGGACGTCCATGGGAATACAGATTCTTTGTGGATTTCGAGGGAAATCTTCAGGATGACGGCGTTACAAATGCATTGATCGGTTTAGCTGAGGAGACAAGAAATCTGCGTATACTTGGTAATTATTAAATACATGTAAAGGGGGTACTATGAAATTAAAGTCATATGGTTCTATCTACATCGGTACATATGAAGTGTCCTTAAGGATCTATGAAATCCGCCAGAAAAGTCGTTCGATCCATCTTCTGACGGACCTTAGACGTCCGGTTCATATTGCCCATGACCTGTTCGATGGAAACAATATTTCCATCGAAACAGTTGACGATTTGATTCATGCACTGAAGGATATGAAAAGAGCCTTAATAGAGTACGGAACCGACGTATATGAAGTATTTGGAGGCTATGCGGTCAAAGCCGCTGATAATTACCCGTTCCTTCTGGATCAGATCCGACAGAAAACCGGACTGCACATAAGATTACTTTCCAATTCAGAGCAGCGTTTTTTCAGTTACGAAGCCCTGGCTTCCCTTGAGGACTTTTCGGATATGATTGAAACCTCAGCCCTTCTGGCTGATATTGGAGGTTCCTCAATTCAGCTCACCCTGTTTTCAAAGGGCAAGATCGTTACAACACAGCACATCTTGCTGGGAGCAGCTGCCGTAAGGGAAAATCTTCTGGCTTTATCCCAGAAAGTGAACGGACGAGCTGAAGTTATGGATATGATCACCAAAGAAATCGAGACATTTTTCCATGTGTATCTGCCAAATGCCAATCCGAAATATCTGATTTTGTTAAATGACAGTATCTCGAACCTAATGCACTACTTTGATGAAAAAGATATATTAAAAAACGCAACCCCTCGGGAAAATGTGGTTTCCTTTTTAAAAGAGATTGGCTCGGACACTTACTTTAGCAATACATTCAACTGGTTTGAGAACGATTTGCGAGATGAAATGGCATTGCCGTTTTTATTATTGTATAATGCGTTTGTTTTCCAGACTAAGTGCGAATATATCAGCATTCCGGGAATCTCTGTGCATACAGGAATGACATACGATGCCGTATATCGAAGCCACACCTTTCCTTCCAGCCATGATTTTACTGAGGATGTTATTGATGCGGCCTGGGCAATTGCCAAGCGGTACGGAAGTTATGATCCCCATGTTAAGATGATGGACCAGATGACGAAACAACTATACTCCGCCATTCGCAAAAAAGCCGGATTAACACCGCGGGATTTAACCATGGCACGTGTGGTCGCTATTTTACATGATTGCGGAAAATATATTTCCTTATCCGATGCGGCAAAGTGTTCCCACGCTATCATAATGAATTCCGAAATTCTTGGATTGACACATAAAGAAAGAAAGATTGTTGCACTTGCTGCACAGTATCATCATATTAAAGAAGTACAGTACGACCTGTTTTCTGAGAGTTTATCACTGGATGAATACATGAAGCTTCTTAAACTTTTAGCGATGCTGCGCATCTGTAATGCTCTTGACAGTAGTCACCGGCAAAAGGTTTCCAATTTATCCTTCCGTCTGAAAGAGGAAGAGCTGTTTATCACCGTATCATCCGAGACCTCTTTGAACCTGGAGAAAGGATATTTTAAAAGCAAAGCCAAATTCTTCACTGAAGTCTTTGGATTCCGGCCGATTATACGAGAAAAGAAAAATTTATAAGGAGGGGCATATGGTTACGAACTTTAACGATCCAAAGTACTACGAAAACCGGGAATTATCCTGGCTCAAATTTAATGAACGAATTCTCAACGAAGCAAAAGATGCAAAGATTCCGCTGTTAGACCGGTTAAAGTTTTTAAGTATTACCGCATCCAACCTGGATGAATTTTTCATGGTGCGTGTAGCGTCTCTCGTAGACATGGTGCATGCCAATTACAAAAAAAGAGATTTGTGTGGAATGACAGCCGAAGAACAGTTGAAAGCTGTCAGAAAAAAGACGCATGAATTCATTCTTTCACAGTATCAGTGTTTTGGAAGATCCCTTTTACCAATTCTCGAAAAACAGGGAATCCATCTGATTCTAGCCCATGAAGAGCTTACCGCTTCGCAAAAAGAATACGTTGATCATTATTTCATGGAAAACGTTTTTCCGGTACTTACCCCCATGGCAGTGGATGCTTCCAGACCGTTCCCGCTGGTGTCCAATAAAACCCTAAACATAGCCGCGCTTATTACACCATCAGATAAGGGGTCAAGATTATTAAAGGACCATGGCGGCACAGAAAAGAAGATGGAATTTGCAACCGTAGCAGTACCTTCCGGCATTCCACGGTTAATTTCCATTCCAAATCATGATGGCGAGGACATCTATATCTTCCTGGAGCAGGTGATTGAACGCAATATTCAAAAACTCTTCCTGAATTATCGCGTGGAATGTGCTTATCCATATCGTGTCATGCGAAACGCCGACTTCGAACTGGACGAAGAGGAAACGGCTGACCTGTTAAAAGAAATGGAAAAGCAGTTAAAGAAACGTCAATGGGGAGAAGTCATCCGACTGGATGTAGAAGAAGGAATGGATGCGCGGTTACTTAAAATTCTCAAAAAGAACTTTCAAGTGGACAAGGTCGCAATCTATTCCATTCACGGACCGATTGATCTTACGGTTCTGATGAAACTGTACGGAATCGAGGGCAGAGATGAACTGCGCCAGAAGACATTTGAACCACAGCTGACTCCAAGACTGAGAGACGTTAAGGATATTTTTTCGGAAATCCGGAAAGGGGATATTTTCTTCCAGCATCCGTATGACTCCTTCACACCAATCGTTGACTTTATTAGGCAGGCAGCAAACGATCCGAACGTACTGGCAATCAAGCAGACGCTGTACCGTGTCAGCGGTAATTCTCCTATTATTGCAGCACTGGCAAAAGCAGCAGAAAACGGTAAGCAGGTAACTGTTCTGGTAGAGCTTAAGGCACGATTTGATGAGGAGAACAACATCGGATGGGCCAAAATGCTTGAAAAGGCCGGATGTCATGTAATCTACGGTCTGGTGGGACTTAAAACCCACAGTAAGATTTCACTTGTTGTACGTATGGAAGAAGACGGAATCAAACGCTATGTTCATCTGGGAACCGGAAACTATAACGATAATACGGCCAAGTTGTATACCGATTGCGGCATCCTGACCTGTTCCGAAATGATGGGAGAAGATGCAACCGCTGTCTTTAATATGTTATCCGGATATTCCGAGCCACCGTTCTGGAACCGGCTGCTTGTTTCACCGATCTGGTTAAGGGATGGAATGTACCGGTTGATCAAGCGGGAGATCCGCTACGCAAAAGCCGGGAAAAAGGCCAGAATTGTTGCCAAGATGAATTCCCTGTGTGATCAGGAAATCATAGCACTTCTCTACGAGGCCTCTGCAGCCGGCGTGGAAATACAACTGATCATCCGCGGAATCTGCTGCCTAAGAACCGGAATCAAGGGCATCAGCGAAAACATACAGGTATCGTCCATTGTCGGAACCTTCCTGGAGCACAGCCGAATTTTTTATTTCTATAACAATGGAGAGGAAGAGATCTACATGGGATCTGCAGACTGGATGCCGAGAAACCTCGATCGCCGTGTAGAGGTTGTCTTCCCGATTGAGGATAAAAAGGTCAAGGAAGAAGTCAAACATATTCTTGATATAGAATTGCAGGACAATTTAAAGGCATACTACATGCAAAACGATGGCACCTATGTCAAGAAGGACAGGAGAGGAATTAAAACCATTGCCAGCCAGAACATCTTCTGTGAGGAGGCACTGGCCAAGACACGCCTGGCACGGCAGAAAGAAAAAAACAAATCTGTCAGTCGCCAGTTCACCCCGGTATATGCAGCAGATGAACCATAGGATTTAACTTAGTCAAAATTGTATTTGCAATTTGAAGTCCCACATTATATTGTGGGACTTCTTGACATTTGCGGTATAAGATGATAGTATTTAAAAAAGAACAAGGATGTTTTGTATGGCTAACCACAAGGTAGCACCAGGGAAGGGGTGAAGGCCATGGAAGCAATCTATAAAATAAGTTCAATTATTGAAATAGCAAATAACAGTGGAGGTTTCGGTGGATCTGCCTTCTATGACAAGAAGAAGGATTCCAGGAATTCAGGGGCTGATTTTGGACTCTTTTTCCATGAAGCTTGTGACCGGGTTAATAATGAAAGAAAAGAACGAAAAGATATCACGAAAGTTCTTGACGCTATTTTGCATTTGTGATATCCTATACGAGTTGTAAGAAGTAGAGTATCCACTCTCACCTAAGCACCTTCATTGCGTGACTTAGTGTTTTATTACATGATTCGTATTGATGATTGTTTTGCTTTTGATTGTGGATAGTCTGCCTATCCACTTTTTTTATGTCCAATGGAGGTGTAACCATTAGCGATTTATTAGTGAATGAAAAGATCCGTGCCCGCGAAGTTCGTTTAATTGGAGAGCATGGAGAGCAGGTTGGCATTATGTCAGCGAAGGAAGCTCAGATGATGGCAAGAGAGGCAGACCTTGACTTGGTTATGGTTTCCCCGAATGCTAAGCCACCAGTTTGTAAGATCATTGATTATGGTAAATATCGCTATGAGCTGGCCCGCAAAGAGAAGGAAGCTAAGAAGAAGCAGAAGGTTGTCGAGGTAAAGGAAATTCGTCTTTCCCCGAATATCGAGGGTAACGACCTGAATACCAAGATGAACAATGCACGTAAATTCTTAGCGAAGGGTAATAAGGTTAAGATTACACTTCGTTTCCGTGGACGTGAAATGGCACATATCACACAGAGCAAGCATATCTTGGATGATATTGCTAAGAGCCTTGAAGATGTGGCGACAGTGGAGAAGCCTTCCAAGCAGGAAGGTCGTAGTATCAGTATGGTACTGGCAGAGAAACGTAATTAAGGAGGAATCTATCATGCCAAAGATGAAAACTAAGAGTGCAGCAGCTAAGCGCTTTAAGGCAACTGGAACAGGAAAGTTAAAGAGAAATAAGGCTTACAAGAGCCATATCTTAACAAAGAAGACTACAAAGCGTAAGAGAAATCTTCGTAAGGCAGCTATGACAGATGCTACCAATGAGAAGAACATGAAGAAGATCTTACCATACTTATAAGATTCGGATTCATATAAGTTACGGTAGACAGTTTGTTAGGAGGAATACAAAATGGCAAGAGTTAAAGGCGGATTAAACGCAAGAAAGAAACATAACAGAGTATTAAAGGCTGCTAAGGGTTACAGAGGAGCTCGTTCTAAGCAGTATCGTGTTGCTAAGCAGTCTGTAATGAGAGCATTAGCTACTGCATACGCTGGACGTAAGCAGAAGAAGAGACAGTACCGTCAGCTTTGGATCGCTCGTATCAATGCAGCTGCACGTATGAACGGTCTTTCTTACAGCAAGTTCATGTACGGCCTCAAGCTTGCAGGTGTTGAGATGAACCGTAAGATGCTGGCTGATCTGGCTGTTTCAGATGCAGAGGGCTTTGCTAAGTTAGCTGAGCTTGCTAAGAGCAAGGTTGCTTAATACTTAAGTAGATGCTAAACCTCATGATATAAGACCTCTCATGGTTTTGTATTCATGAGGTTTTTTTCTTAGGATCCCATGGAGTGAAGAATGAGTTCAAGAAACAGAAACATTGTTCAATTTCATAAGATGCCGAGGATCCGGATTAGTCTGGTCCTTGTATTAATCATAATGGTCTATGTGATTTTCCATATGTTTTCCTACTTCACGAGAAAGCATGTTGCGATAACGGAAGTTCGGCAGGGAAGTATTGTATCTGATGATCATTACGAGGCGCTTGCAATCCGAGAAGAGAAAGTAGTGAAGGCAGCTTCATCCGGTTACCTGTACTATTATTTATCATCCATGAGCCGGATCGGAGCCGGACAGTATGCCTACAGCATTGATTCCGACGGAGATATGGTTGAGAAATTAAAAAAATACCGCCAGAATGATGCATCCTTATCCGACACACAAAAGAAACAGCTGGCGGAAAAGCTGCTTGGTTTTTCTGAGGGATTTAACACTTCCGATTATGGCAGTCTGTACAATTTCTATGCACAGGCACAGTCCTCTCTGGAAGAATCTCTGGCATCAAGCGCCAGAACCACGTTAAAAGACGAACTGCAACAGGCAGCAGCCGACGAAACCTTTAGAAGCTATACAACCGACGCTCCGGGCCTTATCGTCTTAAATCATGATGGGATGGAACATATTACATTGAAGGATTTCAAAGGGGATGACTTTGATATCAGTCGTGTGAATGAAAAGAATTTATCGTCCGTTGTTCAGGTGAAAGAGGGGGATCCGGTATATCGTCTTGTCACAAGCGACAACTGGAACCTTGTTATGCCGATTTCCGATGAAAAGGCAAAAGAACTGCGTGACACATCAGGCATCGAAATCACCTTCCTGGAAGACGGTGCCAAAACATGGTGCACAAGTCACGTGACGCGGCGCGAAGACCGTTATTATTTGATTCTGTCTCTGGATGATTCAGTGGACCGGTATGCAGCGGAACGCTTTATAAGCATTGATCTTTCCCTTGAGAAGAAAAATGGTTTAAAGGTACCGAATTCTTCCCTGAAGCAACATATTTTATACGAAATACCGGACAACTATATTACCTTTGGCGGCGATAACCGGGAGCCATACGTATTGAAAAAGACAGAAGACGGACAGACACTCACCCGCTTATCCCTATATCAGGAAGATACAACGGATCACACCTGGTGGGGAACCTATGACAATATTCAGCAGTCGGATGTGATACTGAATCCGAAAACAATGCAAAAAAAGAAGATCCAAAGCCTGGAAGTAAAAAAGGCCTATGGTGTTTTCAATGTAAATAAGGGCTATGCCCAGTTTGCACTTGTTCAGATTCTTTTCCATAACGAGCAGTATAGTATCATTCAACCGGTTCATTCAACCCAGTTGACATTATATGATCATATCGCATTAGAGGCGTATGATGTCAAAGAGAATGAAATTATAAATGGAACATAAGAAGAAGGAGAACTCCAATGATTACAGAAAATCTTAAAATAGTTGAACAGAAGATTCAGGAAGCATGTGATAGAGCCGGCCGTGACAGAAACGATGTCACATTAATCGCTGTAAGCAAGACAAAACCAATCGAATGTCTCAAGGAGGCCTATGACCAGGGTATTCGTAATTTTGGTGAAAACAAGGTGCAGGAATTAACCGGCAAGATTGAAGAAATGCCAACCGATATAAAGTGGCATATGATTGGACATCTCCAGCGCAATAAAGTCAAATATATCGCAGGTAAAACAGAGCTGATTCATTCCGTTGACAGCTACCGTTTGGCAGAAGAAATCAATATCCAGGCCAAGAAGCGCGGTATCGTTATCCCGGTACTTATTGAGGTCAACGTAGCCGGTGAAGAGAGCAAATTCGGTGTCTCCCTCGATCATGCCGAGCAGTTGATTGATGAGGTTGCATCTTTGGATGGAATTACAGTAAAGGGATTAATGACCATTGCCCCTTATGTAGAGGATCCAGAAGAAAATCGTCCGTTATTTCAGGCACTTAAGAATCTGTCAGTTGACATTGCTGCCAAAAACAAGGATAATGTCACTATGGACGTACTGTCAATGGGAATGACCAATGATTATCAGGTTGCAATCGAAGAGGGCGCAACTCTGGTTCGTGTTGGTACAGGTATCTTTGGAGAACGTAACTATAACAAACAATGAGTAGGAGATAAGCATGAGTCTTTTTGATAAGATGTTAAATGCCATGAACTTAGGCGACGATGACTACTATGACGATGAGTTCGACGAGGAGGAAGAGTTAGAAAGCCGTCCTTCTTTTCATCGCAAGAAAGAAAATCAGGAGCCGGAAATAAAGAATTCCAGTGCAACGAAGAATAATAAGATTACACCGATGCGAAGTGGTCGTACCAAAGGGTCAACCGCTTCCGCCGGCATGGAAGTATGTGTCATCAAGCCATCTTCCTATGATGATGCCAGAGAAATCGGAGACACCTTATTATCCGGTCGTACCGTTATTCTTAATATGGAAGGTCTGGACATGGGTGTCGCTCAGAGAATCATCGACTTCATGTCAGGTACAACCTATGCATTAAGAGGTAACTTACAGAAGATTTCTAACTTTATCTTTGTAATTACTCCGGCTTCCGTTGATATATCCGGTGATTTACAAGGTATCATGGATGCAATCGATTTATCAGGTATCAAGACAGGATTTTAATTATGAAAGATAAAGACGATCTGTTTTTAAAACGTCACTTTATGGATGTGGCTATGCGATCGTATGAGCGAGGAATTCCTATCTATACCGATTTTTTGGATCTACATGAGCAGGGAATATTACAATCCTTACTTCCTTCCCTCCATGTTTCCGTCGAATTCTATGGTGGATTTGGATATGCACAGCGTCAGGTTGCAGTTTTTCTGCAGTCTGATGCTTTTTTTGAGATTAATGACAGTACCTATCCAATTTCTGCCTTGACACTAAAGCCAAAGAATCCACGTTTCGCAGAGAACTTATCCCACCGTGACTACCTTGGTGCTCTGATGAATCTTGGCATCGAGCGGGAGTTGATCGGGGATATTCTGATACAGGAGGATGGGAGTGCAGTTGTTTTTTGTATCAATCGTGCGGTTGATATCCTATCAGGCATACACCGCATTCGCCATACAGAGGTCATAGTGGAAGAAACGTCCCTGAGTCATATTGATTATGAACCGAAGTTTCGTGAAGTTATGCTTCAACTTGCCTCCAACCGTATCGATGCCTTGCTTTCGGCTGCTGTCCATCGCTCCAGAAAGGACGTAAATACGCTACTTGACCAGGGTAAGGTCTTTGTAAATGCAAAGGAATGTTATGGACACAACCATCAACTAAAAGAAAATGATCTTTTATCCATTCGAGGCATCGGCAAATTTGAAATTGCCTCCTTTTTAGGGGAAACGAAAAAAGGAAAAATCAAAGTACTCATTCGATGGTTTGAGTAAGGAGTTTATATGAAGAAACAAAAATCGCATCTGACAAATTTCATCACAATGGTTGCAATCTTTATTCTGTTATTTGTAGACCAGTTTACCAAAATTCTGGCCCGTGGTCTTTTAATGGGAAAAGAAGATAAGATTCTGATTCCGGGTGTCCTGCAGCTACATTATTTGGAGAATCAAGGCGCAGCCTTTTCTTTACTCAACGGAAGAATGTTATTCTTTTATATCATTACTCCAATTCTGTGCGTCATCATTGCCGTGTTATACAAGAAGCTTCCTGCGGAAAGACGCTTTATTCCCATCGGCATAATTTTGGCTTCCTTAATGGCCGGTGCCGTCGGAAACTACATCGATCGGATTTTATATCATAAAGTCACAGACTTTATCTATTTTTCATTGATTGATTTTCCGGTCTTTAATGTTGCGGATATCTATGTAACGCTTGCTGTTTTCGCGCTGATACTTTTGGTATTCTTTTACTATAAGGATGAGGACTTTGATTTATGGCTGAAGAAGTAAAAAATGAAGTAACACTTGATGAAGTATCCCTTCAGCCACTGATCGGACTTCGTCTGGATAAAGCTCTATGTGAATATGATCCTTCTCATACCAGAAGTCATTATCAGAAAATGATTGCCGAGGGATATATCAAAGTAAATCATAAGCCGGCCAAGGCCAACTACAAGATTTCTGCATCTGATCTTATATCCATTACATCCATGCCGACAATAACCCTGTCAGCAGAAGCAGAAGACATTCCTATCGACATTTTATATGAAGATGACGATGTTATTATCGTAAACAAACCGAAGGGAATGGTGGTACATCCGGCTCCGGGGCATCCAAACGGAACACTGGTCAATGCCATCATGTTTCATTGCAAAGACCGCCTTTCCACGATCAATGGTGTCATTCGCCCCGGTATTGTTCACCGGATCGATCAGGATACAACCGGCTCTCTTATCATTTGTAAAAATGATGATGCACATAATGATATAGCTGCCCAGATCAAAGAGCACTCTGTCCATCGTATCTATCGCGGTATCGTCGTGGGAACGGTAAAAGAAGATGAGGGTTGTATTGACGCACCTATCGGTCGAAGCGAAAAAGACCGGAAGAAAATGGCTGTCCATGCCAAACACAGCAAAGACGCCGTAACACATTATAAAGTGCTACGACGTTATAAAGGCTATACTTATATGGAATTTAAGCTGGAAACCGGTCGGACGCATCAGATACGCGTTCATATGGCAAGCATCGGCCATCCGTTGTTAGGAGACCAGATTTACGGACCATCCAAGTGTCCTTACCGGCTGCAGGGGCAGACCCTTCATGCCATGACCATTGGATTTATTCACCCTAAAAATAAAGAATATGTCGAATTTACAGCACCTCTTCCTGCATATTTCCAGCATTTACTGGAAATATTACCGGAATAGACTGCTATAAGAATTTATTGATCCGGCCGCTTAAAATCAACAGCATTAGCGGCCATTTTTTTATGTTCATCCTCTATTGCAGCATAATAATCAATGGTTGTATTAACATTTTCATGGCCTAGCACATCCGCTACAAGACGAATATCGCCGGTTTCACGATATAGGGCAGTACCGTAGGTACTGCGAAGCTTGTGCGGCGTAATCTTTTTATTCGGAACCGCAATGCCGGCATATTTTTTTACCAGCTTTTCAATGGCATCCACACTGATTCTTTTTCCCTGTAATGAGAAAAACAAAGCTTTTTCATGCCCCGAAACCGGAGAAATGTTCTTACGTTCTGTATCAATATAATCCTGTAATACCTTGTGAACATCATCTCCAAAATAAAGGACGTCCTGACCGCCACCTTTGCGAACAATGGTTAATGTATTAACGACAAGGTCAATATCCGACAAGTCCAACCCGTTACACTCAGAAACACGGATTCCGGTTCCAAGCATCAGGGTAAGAATCGCAAGATCCCTGGCTTTGGTTCTCTGACAATAAGCCAGTTGGCGTTTCGACATTTGCTGATTCCCGTATTCGACCGCATTTAGAATTGCCTGTACTTCGTAGTTATTCATACGAATAATATTCTTATCTTTTTTTAATTTCGGAAGATCTACAATGGAGGTTGGATCTTCCTTGATATTCTTATGCTTACAATGATACTGATAGAGTCCTCGCAGAGGAGCCATTTTCCTTGCAATTGCTTTCTTTCCGTTTTCATGAATCGTTTTCTGATCGGCAGACACGTCCAGTTCCAGATATCTCTGATATTCCTCAATATCCGGAGGTAGAATCTGTTCAAGTATTGTAAGCTTGAAGTCTTTTATTTCCATGTTCCGATAGATCGGATTCCTTTCTTTTATATATTCAAAAAACGTGATTAGATCATAACAATATGAAATCAATGTACTGGGCTGAGCTGAAATTTCCTTACTATGAATATAATCCGAAGCAAAACCCGGAAGACGTTGAATCAATTCCCTTAACCGAAGCAATTGATGATTCCTTTTTGATTTATAAAACTCTGAGTCTTTCCCCATAATGGTTCTCCAATCATTCTTTCTATTACAACATACATACTATAGCTTATCCCTGAGACGAAAGGCAAGAAAGAGGCATGAAATGGCCGACTTGTCCGTTTTTCTCTTCTTTTATATACTATCTAGCGGATAAACTGATATTTAACCGCTAGATAGAAATGTACTCCTACACGAAGTTATATCTCTTGTTCTACTACCACGGAAACCTATGCTGACAAAATCAATGAAAGGAGTTGTAACCATACAACTCCCTTACTCTGTCATATTCCACTTTCTACCAAAGATTCATAGTCAAGACTCGCTCGCGAGTCTTGCGCGCCGGATTCGGGTCTGCTTCAGCAGACAAATTCCTGTCCGAATCCGTGCGCATCCTCGCGGAGCGTTTAACTCAGTCGGAGCTTGTACCCCGACTGAGTTAAAATCAACGTGATGACGATCCATCCACACCGTGCTGTGCCATACATTCAATAATGCGCCCACGAACCATACGGGCAAGTTCCGGTGTCTTCATATGATGATATTCCTGAAATGTAATCGGCTTTAAGAAAATAACCTTAGTAGAAACAGGTCCAAAGCTAAGACTGTTGAATACCTTATAGGAATCGATCAATACAACCGGTACAATGGGCGACTTCGACCATATAGCGCATTTAAAGCTTCCGGGATGAAAATCGCATACATGGTTATGATTATGATGATAACCACCTTCCGAGAAAAGAATGTATTTTGACCCGTTTGATACATCCCGTGCAATCTGATTCATAATCTTAAAGCCATCCCTTGGATCTTTAATCTTAAGACGCTTGGCATATAACAAACGTACAAGTTCGTTAATCAGGAATCTACGCGATTTCATTTTATCCATAACAAAAGAACATGGCGATGGATGTGAAAGAATGATTCCTAACGCATCATACTTCCCCTGATGATTCGGAAACATAATATAGCCACCTTCGGAAGGGAGATTCTCTACTCCTTCAACTTCTGTTGTAATTCGTCCGGAAGCTGCCATATAGCGAATCATCTGCTGTGCCAGAGCATATCGCTCGGAGAAGGAATACGAATCCGGATGAGAAGCCATTCTTCTCATCTTCGGTATAATCCATGGAGCTCGAAATAAATTTGCAATAATAACATAAATGAATCGTAACATAACTTAAATTATACCCATATTGGATGATAGACGCAACTATAAAGAAATAAGAATGTCCAACATACAATAATATACGAATACGGATCATTCATAGACGGGAATCAAAAGATAGGATCCGGTATGAATATTGTCCTCATCCATCAGATGATTCAATTGAACGACTTCCCGCTTAAAGGAACGGTAATCCAGCTTGTCGTTACAATAGTCTGTTACAATCGAATCCAATGTATCTCCGCTTGCTATCTCAAGCTGCACATAGGAAGAAGGTTGTGTCGGCGCATTAGCATAGGATAACATCCCTGCTGCTCCTCTTAGTAATACAAATAACCATAAAAGGGAAAGAGCCCCTAATAATACGATTCTACGGCGTCTGGCAACCTTAACACAAACCGGATAAGTCTTTGCTTTTCTATTCATACGAATCACACTCCTTGTACCTGATATACAAAACTTTCGTTCGTGAACCTTTGTTCTTATTATATTGAGCGAACAATAGTTTGTCAACCGCTTTCCACGAACGAATTTTTGGAATCTCTGTTTGAAATGTGTGTTCTTTTATGATAGACTATATTTGATAATTTGCTAGGGATACACATCTAAGCAAGGAGGAAATTCTATGAGTTACGGTAAAATTTCACCAAAACAGCAGGAAATCCTTGACTTTCTTAAGCAAGAGATTTTGAACAAGGGATACCCACCATCTGTTCGTGAAATTGGTGAGGCAGTTAATTTAAAATCTACTTCTTCTGTGTTTTCACACTTAAATACACTCGAGAAGAATGGATATATTCATCGTGATCCAACAAAGCCTAGAGCGATAGAAATTATTGATGATAATTTCAATTTAGTACGTCGTGAGGTTGTCAATATGCCGCTTGTCGGTACAGTTGCAGCCGGTCAACCTTTATTGGCTGTTTCTAACATCGACAACTATTTCCCGATTCCATCAGAATATGTTCCGAAGGAACAGACCTTTATGCTCCGTGTAAAGGGTGAAAGTATGATTAATGCCGGAATTTTAGATGGTGACATGATTATGGTTGAACAGTGTCGTGATGCCAAGAACGGTGATATGGTTGTTGCTCTTGTAGATGATTCTGCCACTGTTAAGACATTCTACAGGGAAGATGATCATATCCGTCTACAGCCGGAGAATGATCAGATGGATCCAATCCTTTTGCCGGATTGTCAAATCCTTGGTAAGGTATTTGGTGTATTACGTTTCTTTTAACACGCCGTGAGCAAGAAATCCCCCACCGCTGTAGGTGGTGGAATAAATTGCGAATAACACAGCATTAACCAAATATTACAGTAGGGATGGAATAGCCCGAACTCATACGCCTGTGGACATTGTGTAAGACATTGAGTTGCGTATCATCGTAGCCAACGCAGTAGTGGTTGAAGCAGGAAGCTCCGACTTCTATAAGTCGGAGTAGTTCACTTCAATTCAATGATGAGACTGAAACAGCCGTTAATCAATAATGATTAACGGCTGTTTCCAGGTATAGGTCATGATGCAACCTGTATCGGTTCCTTCCTTTTCCTTGCAGAATATTTCTTTAGACCTGTCTTCATCAGCATCACTCTTTTATTTTGGTAAAGCTAAATAAATAGAAAATATGATGAAAAGTATCCCTATAACAGAAGAAACAATCGAACACATTTTCTTCTTTCTATATCTAATGCCTACAGAAACAAGCATTATGCCAAAAATAAAAGAAAAAATCATGATCCAAAAGCCCATTCTAAGCCTCCTTTAGATTGATAACTTTATCAAAACGCTTTGCAACGTTTATATCATGTGTAACCGTTTCTCAATCATCGTTCTCTGTCCCTTTCGTCAACGGTTTTACTATACCATAAAGCCACGAGGAAAATGCAAATTTATTTGCATTTGACGACGGCCGACGATAACGGGCGCTTGCGTCCGTTATACCACACCTATTTTTTTATACAATATCCTCAGCAGAAAACGGACATTTTTCAGCAGAAAACGGACATTTTACTCAATTTAATTGCGTACTTTTTTCTGATGCATTAAAGATGTTCCACAAGAGATCATCCAACTCTTCTCTATTAGCCATTTAGATCACCTCCTTTCCAGCAGATACTATAGTGCAAAGGAGATATCATGAAAAACCGTAAAACATATCAAATAGCCGGGATAAGTCCGATATCAGACTTATCCCGGCTATAATTCTTCTAGGGTTTCCTATACCATTTATTGTTGACTGAAGATATATCCCTTTTATGTTATTCTATAGTGAATGTAACTGTCTCATCATCAAATCCTTCAGCAGAAATTTTAATGGTATGTTCACCTTTTGACAGTTTTGATACATCAATATCAGCACAATAATAACCATCGCCATTCATGCCATCTAACTTGGGTGTTACGCTTGTGCCATCCAGTACATATGCAGTAACCTTATCTTCAACTGCTGGATTCATGAAGAGATATAAAGTTCCCTCATGGACCATAGGCTCATCAATGACTATAGTATCATAGACTACAGTTTCAAGAGTAAATGTAAGTGTAAATGTTTTGTATCCGGATTTTTTGATTGTAAGAGTATGCTTACCATCATCGAGTTTATTATCTAACGCTACGCCTTGATATCCTTCGCCATTATCCCATACTTCTCCGGTAAGCTTAATACCATCCATATAGTATGTTGAACCAGCAACTAATGTTCCATTATATGAAAAAAAATCATGTCCTGTAAGGAACTTCTTTTTGTCATAACCAAAAGTTTTTAATACTGTAATTTTACATTTGTATGTTTTCTTGGTTGTAGAATTCAATGCAGTTATAGTAGCTTTTCCTGCCTTTATTCCTTTTACTTTACCCTTAGCGGATACAGAAGCTACCTTCTTATCAGAAGTAGACCACTTGACGCTTTTAGCACCATTAAGCTTCAGCTGAAAAGTCTCTCCCACACCAATGCTCACCTTGGTTTTGTTAAGCTTTACAGCTGCGTTTGCATTGATTGCAGGAACTGCACAGAATGCAACAGCAATAGCCATAACCAATGCTATCCCTTTTTTAATAGATTTCATTTTTTTGTTCATTCCTTTTATCCTCTCTTTGCTTGAACCACTGTAACTACATTAACTTATTTTTTCATCACCACTCCCTACAAAATGCTCTTTATTTTTGACATCTACTAGATGTCATTCTTCCCTTCATTTTATCATACACTTTTTAAAATGACAATCACTTGATGTCATTTCAAAAGGAGCTTTTAAAAGGAGCTATTCTATGTACAAAAATAAGTCAGTTAATGGTTCTAATAATATTTGTGGTCACAAGATCAAAGAACTACGATTACAACTTCCAGAAAAGACCTCTCAACGCAAATTTGCTGATATGCTCCAGATCCAAGGACTCGATGTTGATAAGAACGCTATTCAAAGAATTGAATCCGGTGCACGCTTTGTAACAGATATTGAACTCAAAGTAATTGCCCAAGTATTAAATGTCAGTTGTGATACTTTGTTAGATATGAACACTTCTCATTGATCTGATCAAAAATTTTCTATATTTCCACATAAAAAGCAGTAAAGGATGTACCCCGACTGAGTTAAAAAAAAGATCCATTGTTCCCGCAGGTACAATGAATCTTTTCATTTCATCTGTCTTCTATTGTAACTCCCAGCATGCAACAGCACATGCTGCGGCAACATTCAAGGAATCCACACCATGTGCCATAGGAATTTTTATCCGGTAATCACTATGTTCTATGGTATGAGGTTTCAATCCTTCGGACTCTGATCCCATAAGAATCGCTATTTTATCTTCCCTTTTTAAAGTCGGATCATTAATCGGCTTTGTATCCTCGCAAAGCGCCATAGCTGCGGTTTTAAATCCCAGAGACTGAATTCGCTGCAAATCTGTTGGAATCTCTTTCTCCTTCTCTTTTGGCAAAACCGTCCAGGGAATCTGAAAGACCGTCCCCATGCTGACACGTATGGTCCGCCGATAAAGCGGGTCCGAACACCCATGGGTCAATACCACGGCATCCATTCCCATGGCTGCAGCCGACCGCATAATGGCTCCCACATTGGTTGGATTCATCACATTTTCAAGTACAACAATCCGTCTGGCATCCTTGCAGATCTCTTCAAAAGAAGGAAGCTCTTTCCTTTGCATGGCACAGAGCATTCCCCTCGTCATAGGAAATCCTGTAATCTGTTGCATAACCTCTTTTTCAGCTACATAACAGATACAATCATCCTTCACCTGATCCTGTAAAAGATGTTCTGCCTTCTCCCATTGTCCGGTATCCATGAAAAAAGATAAGGGCTCATATCCCGCATCTAAGGCTCTTACAATAACATTAGGACTTTCTGCAATAAAGATTCCGGGTCCCGGTTCGTTGATATGATAAAGCTGTGTTTCACGAGCCTCCTGATAAATCGCCAATTCCGGAATCGTAAGATCCGTCACTTCCTGTTTGATCATATCTTACAGCTCTTCTATGGAAACCTGCTTACCGTCTTTCCAGATTCTCTCCAGATTGTAGAACAGACGGTCTTCTCTGGTAAAAAGATGAACAATGACATCTTCATAATCAATGAGAATCCAGGTAGAACTTCTGTTACCTTCCACCTGTCTGGCGTTAATTTTACCGGCTTTATACATTTCCTCTTCAATTGCGTCCTTCATAGCATTCAACTGATTCTGGTTGGATGCACTGGCTACAACAAAATAATCAGAAACAACTGAAATTCCGGCAATATCAAGGATTTCGATATCTTCACCCTTTTTATCATCAATGGCTTTACATATAACTTTTACCATTTCCTTAGAATCCATTATAACGTTACCTCCTTCTTATAATATTCGTAGGTTCTTTGTGTGGTCTCATCCATGCTTTTTCCTGTTTCTTTGAGATAATGAAGTGTATCAAACAGAATCATGGATACAGCCTGATCAAGCTTTGTAAAAGCTGTCCGTCGAATTTCTGTAAGTCTGGGTGCCTCACAACGGTTGGGTTCAATATAATCGGCTGTAAATATAATCTTATCCAAAAGATTCATTCCCGGACATCCCGTCGTGTGATACGTAATGGCATGTAAAATCTCCGGATCGGTTACGCCATAGTCTTCCTTCGCTTTGCGGGCCCCCACCTTGGCATGTAACAACTGTGGTGATTCGTATTCGGATTCGCTAATAGGAAGATCATGCTTTTTACAGTACTTGATCAGCTCCTGCGGAGTCATATACTTGGCACAGTCATGAAGCAGTCCTGCAACATAGGCACTCTCCATGGGATACCCGTAGCGCATGGCAAGGGATGCTGCTGTATAGGCAACCCCTAAGGTATGCTGATATCTTGAAGGTTTCAGATCCTTCTGCAGCTTTTTTTGCAGTTGCTTATACCGTTTTCCCGGCAAAATCTCCTCCTTGTCATCGACTGCCTCATATATCCCATCCATATAGGAAGTCTCATACAGACGGTGCTCTCTAATATAGGACAACACCTCCTCCGGTAAAGCCTGAAGAAGGTATTCTCTCTCTTCTTCCGTCAGCTCATCCCGATCAAGAAGTTTGCGGATCTGTGTGGAGGAAATATCCTTAAAAGAAGTATCCAGTAGCATAAATCTGCCGTGATAAACGGCCGCATACTCTTCTGTCAGCTTCTTTAACTCCTCCATCCGATCTTCCTGCCGCACAGAACGCACAGCAGCCACAATGGTTGCCCTGGCTGCAATGCGCTCCGGATACATCCAGGAGCGAAACATGCGAAGGGAATCTTCTCCCAGGATAAAATAAAAGGAATCCTCAGGGTACTCCTTTGTCAGATATTCCATTGTCTGATAGGTATAGTTGGCCCCGTCTGAATGAATTTCATCTTCCCGAACCTTTGCAAAAGGAAATTCTTTGATTGCCTGCCTGCACATAGCCAGGCGGTCATAACGGGTCACAGCCGCTTCCTGTTGCTTATGGGGTGGTATCCCGACCGGCATAAACCAGAGTTCATCCAGCCCCAACTGCTGATATGCTTCCTTTGCGATATAAAGGTGTCCATTATGAACAGGGGAAAATGTTCCACCTAAGATTCCGATTTTCTTCACAATATCCCAGCTTTCTTATTCCGGTAATACAATGACCGGTTTCTTGGCAGGACGATATAAAATAATCTTCTTACCGATGACGCGGACAACCTCAGAACGGGTACGCTCTGCCATAACACGTGCAATTTCCTTCGGGTCATCCATGCAGTTCTTTAAAACAGAAATTTTTACAAGCTCTCTCTTGGCCAATGCCTCATCGACAGCACTGATCACCTCCGGTGTGAGGGAAGATTTTCCAATCTGAAAAATTGCATTCAGATCATTTGCCAATGAAGAAAGATATGCTCTTTGTTTATTTGTCATAATGATTCTCCTTATTTATAGTAATCAAAGGTCAGACCATACATACGTACGGTGTCACCGTCTGTGATTCCCTTTTCTTCCAATGCTTCAAGGATACCCTGTTCCTTCAGGAAGTTCTGGAAGAATAAAAATCCCTTTTCGGACTCGATATTGGTATATCCAAGCATCTTCTCAATCTTAGATCCCTCTACCACATATTCTCCATCTTCATTTATCTCAACGGTGTAGGAAAGCTGATCACCCTTAAAATGATTCTCCAGATCGAATTCACTCTCATAGATGACCTGTTCATCCTTTAATTCTTCAAGTTCTTTTGCAATCTCATATACCAGTTCCTTGACACCCTCGCCGGAAACAGCTGAAATACAGAAAACCTTTGCGTGGAAGATATCCTCAATCTTCTTTTTCAGTTCTTCCTTCTCCTGTGGATTTGCATCCATTTTGTTGGCGACAATGATTTGTGGCTTCTGTAATAATCCAGCGTCATACTTTTCAAGTTCCAGATTAATCGCTTTAATATCCTCGATTGGATCTCTTCCTTCAACCGATGCACCGTCCACCATGTGAACCAGCACCTTCGTCCTTTGAATATGACGAAGGAATTCGTGTCCTAAGCCGACACCCTCGGATGCACCTTCAATCAGTCCCGGAATATCCGCCATAACAAACCCGTTACCGTCCGGAAGATCCACAACGCCCAGAATCGGATTCAAGGTAGTGAAATGATAATTTGCCACCTGCGGCTTCGCATTGGACAGACGGGATAAAAGGGTGGACTTACCTACATTCGGAAAACCAACCAGTCCAACGTCTGCCAGGACCTTCAGCTCCAGAATTACTTCCAGTTCCTGTGCATCCTCTCCCGGCTGTGCATACTTCGGAGCCTGCATCGTTGGGGTCGCATAATGGGAGTTACCCTGACCTCCACGTCCTCCCTTCAGGAGAACGACACGTTGATTATCTTCGGAAAGATCACAGATTACCTTTCCGCTCTCTGCCTCATGGATTACAGTTCCCTTCGGGACAGACAGAACCAGGTCCTGACCATCCTTACCATGACACTTTTTCTTACCGCCCTCTTCACCGGAAGTTGCAACGAACTTATGCTTCATCCGGTAATCCGACAAATTATTCACGCGAGGATCCACCTGGAAGATAATATCTCCTCCACGGCCACCATCACCGCCATCCGGACCTCCGGCAGGTACATATTTTTCTCTTCTGAAACTTACATGACCATTTCCGCCTTTACCGGAACGGATCACGATTCTGGCACGATCTGCAAACATATTCTACCTTCTCTTTCTGGATTTATATTATAATCATTCAATGCCGGTACGCAAAAGACCTGACCAAAGACAATTGTCCATGGTCAGGTCCTAAAGACATATCTAACAGAAATTACTCAGCTACTGGGTAAACGTTAGCAACCTTTTTATCTCTGCCCTTACGCTCGAAACGAAGGATTCCGTCAGCTGTAGCGAACAGTGTGTCATCTCCACCGATACCTACGTTAGTACCTGGGTGAATCTTTGTTCCACGCTGTCTGAAAATAATATTACCAGCCTTAACGAACTGACCGTCTGCGCGCTTCGCACCTAATCTCTTAGACTCGGAATCACGACCATTCTTGGTGGATCCTACTCCCTTTTTGTGAGCGAAGAACTGAAGGTTTAACTGTAACATCCTTACACCTCCTTGATGTAAAACTTAAGGTATGAATTACCATACTCCTTACGGACCTGTGTCAGGCCCAAGATCATGGCATCTAAAAGAACCATCTCCCGATCGTTAAGTTCCTCTCGAAACGTAACCTCAATATGACCGCTCTCCTCTGATTGAACATCCATCTTTGTATGTGTGATTGCATCAAGACCATTAATGGTATTGAGAATCAACATACTGCAGGCCGCGCATACAATATCGCTGCCATACTCAGCAAATCCGGCATGTCCATCACACACAAGCTGCGTGTATGTTCCATGATGCTTTGTAACCGTAACACGAATCATAAGCTAAACTTATGCGTTGATCTTTTCGATCTTAACCTGTGTATAAGACTGACGATGTCCGTTCTTCTTGTGATATCCGGACTTACGCTTATACTTGTAAACAATAACCTTCTTAGCGCGGCCTTCCTTAACAACGGAAGCCTCTACTGTTGCTCCAGCGACAGTTGGGTCACCAACACTGAGTTCCTTATCGCTTACGGCTAAAACCTGATCGAATGTTACCTTCTGACCAGCCTCTACTCCAAGCTTCTCAATGGTAATGATATCGCCTTCGGATACTTTGTACTGCTTACCACCTGTTGCAATAATTGCGTACATATGGCACCTCCTATTTATCATTACTCGCCAGCTTCGGCGCTGCTTGCTATAAGCAGACTTCTAACCTCGCTGTGCGGCATACTATGGTATATTAACACAATAGATTCTACCCGTCAACACCTGATTGAGGCTCGGGTGTATTTTTTCCCTTGTAATCTCCACGAGTCCTGTCTGGGTATATCCTAAAATCTGGACTTTTACCGGATCCTTTTGAGCTTCTTTTCGCAGCACATCCAAAACATCCTGCCGTTCCCGGGAACGTTTTAGCTTCATAAAATCCACCAGAATGATTCCTGAAAGATTACGAAGACGAAGCTGCTCCATGATTATTTTTGCTGCCTCCTGATTTACCGAATACAAATCTTTTTTTTCGGAAGCTTTTGCTGTATTCACATCAATTACCGTAAGTGCTTCCGTCGGCTCAATTACAATATTTCCGCCACTTTTCATCCATACGGTTTTACCGGTGAGCTCTTTCAGATGATGCTTAAGCCGATACAAATCTGCAAGAGAAAAATCTTCATCGGTATAAAGCGGCTGTAACACATCCGCATACGGTGTCTGTTGCATCTCTTCATGTAGGGTCACATCGTCTGTTAAAATCTTTTTCACCTTCAAATCAAAGGCTTTCATCGGAAATGCATCCAAAAGACGAAGCGCCTTACGTTTCCCATGATACAGACACACCGGCTTCTGGGATACCTTTGCACTTGTAAGAAGCTCTTCCATCAGAGAGACCTTTGTCCTTACATGTTCTTTTAACTGCGTAACATCTTCCTTTGCTCCCTCAGTCCGGATCAAAAGATGGTACCCAGAGAAAAGCGGCTCATCAGAGAAGGCCAAAAGCATCGCATCTTTCTCTGAATCCAAAGCCTTTTTGCTAACACTGATTCCGGTTCCCGGATAGGTTAGAGACACTTTGGAATCGGTAAGTTCAATCGATGCAGTTGCAACGGCATCCTTTGACTTTAACGGATCCTTTTTAATTCCAAGAAGGAAAAGATCCCCCTGACATAAGGTCTTCTTCATTGACATTCGTTTGACGCAGATGGCCTTTTTCACTTCCTTCTCCGGAAGGAACACTTTTTCACCGGCTGCAATTTCAAGAAAGCAGCCTACATTTTTAACATACTTCTGCAGACGCGCAACGTGAATCTGACCCACCACGGATGGATGGGTCAGATCATTTGCCTCAAGAAACAGAAGTTTTCTTTCCTCGTCAAAACAACAAAAAAATTCGATTGTTTTGCCGGCAATCATCTGGTTTGTCGCAACCAATGTTACTTCTTTCATGAAATCGTCTCAAATGCCTCCAAAGATACCCGATTCGTTTCACCTGCCAGCATATCGATGCGGTGAATTCCAACGGAAAACTCGTCCTCTTTGATGCCGATCTTACCTAACAGATAATCCAGCAGAAGCTTCGGTTTCACATTATCAGAGCTTCTTGCGCAAAGCGTCATGGTGAAATACGGATCTTTTTCATTTAACAGAAATTCGTTTTCTCTCCAGTCCGGTACAATGGTATCAGCCAGTGTCGGATCAAATCCTTCATGTGCATCAATTTCATAGATCAATGGCTTTAAATCGACTTCCCTTGTGGACTTTTTCGTCGCTTTCTCAACCAATACCTGCTCTGCCTCGGTAATATACTGCCGGATGGCATCGGACAGGAGGGATGCTGACAGTTCCTGCTTCCCTTCATAGGTACGGAAGAACACAAGGTAGGATGCCGCTTCGAGAATGGCCATCGCCTTATGACAATCATCTTTTAAATGATGAACCGATACAATTCGTACCTCTTCCGTCATCTGCTCCTGCAGGCGATTTGCAATCTCGTCGCAATCCATGTCCTCTACCAGCGTCAAATCCATATACTCGCCGTCACTTGTGATTCCAACTCCTAACGGAGAAGCAAAGGACATAATCTGATGCGGATGAAATCCCTCGGAATATGCAATCGGAAGCTGTGCCCTCCGGATCGCCTTCTGGAAAAAACGCATCATATCCAAATGTCCGAGATACCGGATACTGCCATATTTTGCAAAACGTACTCTAACTTTCATAGCAGACACCTCCCTCAAGCGCTCTACATCCACATCCACTACACTGCTGGCGGCAATTCGGGGTAATAACCTGCTGATGAATGGCACGATCCCATTCTCTTTCAAAGAAGGAACGTGTTATTCCAACATCAATAAAATCCCATGGAAGAATCTCATCTAGTGTTCGTTCCCTTGTTGTATAGAAATCAGGATCGATCTCACATTCTTCAAATGCCTCATCCCACTTCTGCGGAACAAAAAATTCCGTCCATGCATCAAAATAGCATCCCTTTTCGTATGCCTTTAAGATCACACGGGAAATCTTCCGGTCACCTCTTGCTAATACACCTTCCAGTACTGTTGTATATGCTTCATGGTACTGATAGGAGATACTCTTCTGGTTCAGCTTGGTGCGCATATGGTCTTTCAGGATACCGGCTCTTCTAAGATACTCCTCTGCCGGAAGCATACTTGCCCACTGCAGCGGCGTAAAAGGCTTTGGGACAAAGAAGGATGTGGAAATATTGATATTACATTTTCCGTGTCGCTGCTCCTTTGGAACGGTATCGTAGTAAAGCTCTGCCATCTCTTCTGCCAGATCCGGAATCGCCTTGATATCTTCCTCCTGCTCTGTCGGAAGGCCTAGCATAAAATATAATTTCACCTTGTTCCAACCGCCGATGAAGGCCTGCTGCGCACCATGCAGAATCACATCCTTGGTAAGTCCCTTATTAATGACATTACGCATTCTCTGAGAACCTGCCTCCGGCGCAAAGGTTAAGGAACTCTTTTTAATATCCTGAACCTTGGACATGACATCCAGTGAGAACGAATCAATACGAAGGGACGGCAATGAAATATTGACATGACGCTTTTCGCATTCTTCAATCAAATAATCGATAAACTCCGGCAGGTGACTGTAGTCACTAGAGCTTAAGGAGCTGAGGGATATTTCTTCATAACCTGTGTTATCCAGCATCTCTGCCGCGTATTCTTTCAACGTACTAAGGCTCTTTTCACGATTTGGCCGGTAGACCATTCCCGCCTGACAGAAACGACAGCCTCGAATGCAACCCCTCATAATCTCAAGAACAACACGATCCTGTGTTGCACGGACATAAGGAATCAATGGCTTCTTCGGATAAGGTGCATGATCCATGTCCATATCCACCTGTCGCTTAACCGTCTTTGGAATATCGTCATATATCGGCTTAAATTCTGTAATAAAGCCCTGTTCATCATAGGAAACGGTATAAAGAGACGGTACATAGATGCCCGGAATTTTTGCAACCTCATGCAAAAACTCATCCCGACGGTAATGACCGGAGTTTTTCATCTCCTTATATAGATCAAAAATGGCATCGAACTGCATCTCACCTTCTCCGATATAGAAAATATCGAAGAAGTCCGCAATCGGCTCCGGATTATAGGTACACGGACCTCCTCCCATGACAATAGGATGTTCCTCTGTCCGATCCTTTGCAAAGAACGGAATCTCGGATAATTCCAGTATCTGCAGGATATTGGTGTAACACATCTCATACTGGAGTGTGATACCCAAGAAATCAAATAACTTCACCGGATCCTGTGACTCCAATGTGAATAACGGTATTTTCTCATCCTTCATAATCTTGGAAAGATCCGGCCATGGTGAGTAGACGCGCTCACACCATACGTCCTCCCTCCGGTTGAACATCTCGTAAAGAATCTGAATTCCAAGATGTGACATACCAATCTCGTAGACATCAGGAAAGCAGAAGGCGTAGCGGATATCTACGTCTTCTGCCTTCTTCATAATGCTATTAATCTCGTTTCCGATGTAACGTGCAGACTTATCAATCTGCATCAGGACATTGTCCTTAAGTGCTAATTTTCTCATAGTTTATCTCTGGGCTAACTCTCTTGTTACTTCTTCCCAGCTGACATTCTTCTCCACCATAAGAATCATAAGATGATATAAAAGGTCTGCGGATTCATGAATCAGCTCCCGCTCATCCGTGTTCTTACTTGCAATAATCATTTCGGCAGACTCTTCTCCGATTTTGCGTAGAATACCGTCTAAACCTCTATCAATTAACTGCTTAACGTAGGATTCTTTATCTTCCTGCTTTTCTTTTGTAATGTCAGCATAGGTATTTTCAAATATTTTAAGAGGAGAACGCTCTACATACTCCTTCTTAATGATTTCATTAAAAAAGCATGACGGAGAACCTGTATGGCAGGCAACTCCACCCACTTGTGAAACCTTGGCAAGAATCGTATCAAAGTCACAGTCTGCTGTCAATGACTTGACATACTGAATATGACCGCTTGTCAGTCCTTTGATCCATAACTCCTGTCTGCTTCGGCTCCAATAGGTCATTTTACCGATACGAATCGTGGTCTCAAATGCCTCTTCATTCATATAAGCAACCATAAGCACCTGATTGGTCTGATAATCCTGAACCACAACCGGAATCAATCCGTCGGAATTCACCTTCAGATCGTTCCATGAAAGCTTTGGCTCGAAGTTATCCATGATAATACCGCGCTCGGATAAAGTTGCCTTCAGCTGCATGATATCGGCAGACTCATGATTGATAAAATCACCGTAAATACCACGAATCATAGGAGAACGTAACCGATCCACAATCTGATCAAGATTATATTCATCCTGAACAAGAATATAAGGAATATCTGTCACATTCTCAATTCCCGGTACCAAATCAGCCTGCATTAAAAGCAATTCATGAACATTGTCAGATAAAAAGCTTTTGGTCTTAAAGATAAAGTCCACGTTGGTTAACGAAACTAAAATCTTTTCCGCACCAAAACGCTCCGATGCCTCCTTCAACAAGTCAATGGTCTCCGGCTTGGCTCCGTTTAAAACGACCTCCACACAGCCGGCATACAATAAACGCTTGACATCATCGATACGGCGAATGTTGCCGCCTCCACATGTCTTGATATCGATGTTACGATTGATTTCACGTATTGCAAGAAGATTCATCTCATGTTCTTCTTCATCATCCGACAAATCAAAACAAATAATCTTATCTACACCACTATCATTATACATCTTGGCCAGTTCAAGCACATTGCTCACCTCACCCGTCTGTTCTTTCTTCGGGTCCCCTACGGCCTGTCCGTTCTTGATATAGATCGTAGCTACAATATTCTTATGCTCCATTACAAGCTGCCTTTCGTTGATAATACTCCATGGACTCTCGGGTCCATACTAACTGCTTCGCTAAGTGCTCGCCCAAAAGCCTTAAACGTTCCCTCAATAATGTGATGTGCATTTTCCCCATGTATCTGATCGATATGAAGATTCATCGCAGCCGAATAGGAAACAGCATAGAAAAATTCCTTTACCATTTCTGTATCAAAGGTTCCAACCCGTTCCACCTGAAAGGTTTCATGGAAACCAAGATACGGCCGCCCTGACAAATCAATTGCACATTGAATCAACGTTTCATCCATAGGTAAAATACAACTGCCAAACCGAGTGATTTGAGCCTTATCGCCCAAAGCCACCTTAATGGCCTCCCCAAGAACAATACCACAATCTTCGATGGTATGATGGCAATCCACAAAGAGATCACCGTTACAACGTAATTCCAGATCAAAGAAACCATGCCGGGCAAATCCGCTTAACATATGGTCAAAAAAACCGATGCCCGTCTGAATCTGTGATTCGCCGCTACCATCAAGGTTCAACCTGCAGATGATGTCGGTCTCTTTTGTTGTCCTTACTATTTCACTGATACGTGCCATGACAGATTAAGACTCCTTGTCCTCAAACCTAACTGCAATCGAGTTGGCATGTGCTGTCAGCTTCTCGCAGTTTGCAAATGTTTCAATGTCCTTATGAACCTGTTCCAATGCTTCCTTCGAATAAGAAATAATGCTGGATTTCTTGATGAAATCATCTACGCACAATGCTGAGAAGAATTTCGCTGTTCCATTCGTTGGAAGTACATGATTCGGGCCTGCAAAGTAATCTCCCAAAGGCTCGGAAGCATAGGTTCCAAGGAAAATAGCACCGGCATTTTTCACCCGTGTCATATCTTCGAACGGATTTGCCGTAACGATCTCAAGGTGTTCCGAAGCAATCTCATTCACAGCATCCAAAGCCTGTGCCTTGTCCTGTGCAATCAGGATATAACCGTATTGATCCAGAGACTTCTCTATGATGTCAGCTCTTGATAACACCTTAAGGAATCCGTCAATTTCACGCTTTACTTCTTCCGCAAGTGTTTCACTCGTCGTAATCAGAATGGAGGATGCCATCTCGTCATGTTCCGCCTGTGAAAGCAGGTCTGCTACAACGAAACGAGGATTTGCCGTCTCATCTGCAAGGACGAGAATTTCACTCGGTCCGGCAATGCTGTCGATGCTGACATAACCGAAAACCGCCTTCTTCGCCAGGGCAACATAGATATTTCCCGGGCCTACGATCTTATCGACCTTAGGAACGGATTCGGTTCCAAATGCCATGGCGGCAACGGCCTGTGCTCCACCCACCTTATAGATGGTATCAACACCTGCCTCGCATGCAGCCACAAGAGTCGAAGGATATACCTTACCGTCCGGTCCCGGTGGCGTACACATAATGATTTCAGGTACACCTGCAACCTTCGCCGGAACCACATTCATAAGAACAGAGGACGGATACACAGCCTTTCCTCCCGGTACATAGACACCGGCTCTGTTAAGCGGTGTAACCTTCTGTCCTAAAATAATTCCTGTATCTTTCGTCTCAAACCAGCTGTTCTGACGCTGCCTTGCATGATAATCCCGGATGTTCACAAGAGATTTACGAATGACCGTAAGCAACTCCTGATCCACCAAATCATAAGCCTCTTTGATTTCTTCTTCTGTTACTTTGATATTCTTTTCTGAAAGCTCTACATGATCAAACTTCTTTTCCAGTTCAAAAACAGCCTGATCACCATTTTCACGTACCTGTGTAATAATATCATTGACACTTTTTTCATAGCTTCCGTAGCTGATTGGGCTTCGCTTCAAAAGCTTATCAAGGAGTGTCTTTGTGGTTTCATTTGTCAATTTGAGTGTTTTCATTTTCCTTCTTCCTTTATTCTGCCTTAACTTCCTGTAAACGTCGAATCAGCTCTGTAATACGCTCATTCTCCATCTTCATGGACACCTGGTTCACTACAACTCTGGCGGACAGAGGACATACCTCCTCTAATACAACCAGTCCATTTTCTTTTAAGGTAGAACCTGTCTCTACAATATCACAGATGACCTCCGAAAGTCCAACAATCGGTGCAAGTTCGATGGAACCATTTAGCTTAATTATTTCAACCGTCTGATGCTTCTGGTTATAAAAATAATCCTTCGCGATATTCGGATATTTTGTAGCGACACGGATCTGCTTCTGATAAGTCAAAAGTTCTCTTGCACTCTCCGGTCCGCAGACGCACATACGACATTTACCAAATCCGAGATCAAGCACTTCATAGATGTTCCGATGCTCTTCTAAGATGGTATCGGCACCGACAATTCCAATGTCTGCCGCACCGTATTCCACATAGGTTGGCACATCCGGTCCCTTTGCAAGAAAGAACCGGATCTTCGCCTCCTCATTTTCAAAGATAAGCTTACGGGTATCCTTATCTTTCATCTCCGGCTGTCCCATACCGATCTGTTCAAAAAGCTCCATCGCTTTCTTTGCAAGACGACCCTTACCTAAAGCAACCGTAAGATATCTCTTTTCATCGTTATTCTGCACGCTTATTCCTCCTCTAACATCACGAGGGTATCGGTTGCCTTTAGCTGTTCCTTCAAAACCAGATACTCCTTCTCGTCGCTGTAACGCCAAAGCACGACATGATTGCCATCCTCCCGAAGGTCACGGGCCTGTCGGATGGCCTCCTTGCTCCTTGACACATGATAAAGCATCACGGTTCTCTCATGCTCCACCGGAAGCAGGATATGCTGCCGTTCAAGGGCCAATAGCAGCTGATCCAGTAAAATGGCAAATCCAATAGCAGGCTTTCCCTCTCCAAAATGTCCAAGCAGATCATCGTATCGACCACCCGATACAATCGGCTCGCCTGATCCGAAGGTATAGCCTGAAAAAATGATTCCCGTATAATACTGATAGGATCGAATCAGACCCAGATCGAAGGTGACATAGTCCTCCACGCCATAAGATGCTAGCAGATCGTTCATCTCATACAGATGCGTCAGTGCCGCACAAATGCCCGGATATTCCTTTGCCTTTTTAAAATATTCCTTCCAGTCATCCGGAGAAAGATAGGTCTTGGACAAAAGCCCAAACAAACTTTTAATCTCTGTATCTATCTCTTTCCCGCTGAGATATTCCTCCAGGCCAAAGAAATTCTTATTGTATACAATGCTGCTGATTTCGGATATTTCTTCATCAGAAAATCCAGCCGCCTTCGTCAATCCGGAGAACAGCCCCGCATGACCAATGCTGATCTGGAACCGGTCAAGTCCGGCTGTCTTAAATGCATTGACAACCAAAGCTATAATCTCCGCATCCGCTTCAATGGAAGAATCGCCAATCAACTCTCCACCGATCTGCGTGCTCTCTTTTAATTTACCCCTTAAACTTTTTGTATTGGTAAATACATTGCCCCGGTAAAAAAGACGAAGAGGTGCCCGCTCTGTTGAAAAATACTTGGCAGAAGCTCTGGCAACCGACGGGGTGAAATCCGGACGAAGCGCTAATGTATTGCCCTCGCGGTCAAAAAACTTATAGACATCCCGGTCCGATGTTGTTCCCATCTCCGGTCCGAAATTCTTTAAAAATTCAAACGCAGGAGTCTGAATCGGTTCATAGCCATAGGATGAAAGCAGGCAGGTCAACTTATGATTCAAATATAACTTTCGCTTGCATTCATCTCCGATCATATCCCTTACACCTTCCGGTGTGTGAAGTAAATCATTCATAGCAGCTCCTTTATCACTTTAACATAGTAGTGTGTTATCATGTTAGATTGCTAGTATTATAAAGCGGCATGGTTACATTGTCAACTGCTCTTGCTTCTTTCCTCCAGATCCTTTGCGATCATTGGCAAATACGGTATAAGATACCCCTTTTTCCCCTGAAAAAAGTAGGCAGGATCCAGTTCGTCCATCCGAAAACTCTTTCTTCCGCCTGTCATAGAACGGTTCCAATAGACCAGGGCCTCTTCAAACCTTAGATAGTAATACCGATCCTCCTCGGAAAAATAAATCAGGAAGAAGGCAATTCCATCCTGGGCTTCAAAATCCTCCATAAACTGCATCTGATGCGCATGAATATTCTGCAGCGGAAATGTTGTCGTAACACATTCTTTTGCATCGAAACAGACCGGAATCCCCTGAACCGCTCCAATGTAGTCAACGGTACTTCTCTGATCAAAATAGGCCAGTGTAATATGACGGGTATTCTTATCAATCTCAATAGGAGTAATCGGCGTCGGAATTTTTTGAATCAGTCCAAGCCCGTTTGTACGATAATATTCGTTGGTCTGATTAACGCATTCTTCCAGCCCAGATCCTCTCAGACCTCTTGAATTCCATGTAGCCATACTTACCCTTCCTTTGGAAGCAATTGCTTAAAATCAGCCGGATCCTCTGCCCGAAAGCTTCTCCCATCTCCCATAATATATTCTGCTGCATGTAAGAGCTGCCGAGACACATGATATTGCCGGCGAAACATCGCATTCTTCTCCCGATCTCCATATTTCGGATCTCCGATCACCGGGTGACCAATAAAGGACAGATGGGCTCGAATCTGGTGTGTCCTTCCTGTCAGTAGCTTCACTTCCACATAGGTGTAGTCTCCTGTTGTATAGAGCGGAGTTACATCCGTCTTGATCTCAAGGGCGCCCGGAACCGGGTCCTTTCTGACATGAACCCTGTTTTGCGCCGGGTCTTTGATCAGATAATCCCGAAGCTTTAATTCCTGTTCAATTCTTCCAACAACAAAGCAATGATAGATCTTTTGAGAGGAATGTGTCCGTATCTCTTCCGTCAATTGCTGTGTTCCCAAAAGTGTTTTGCCTGCCAGTACAAGCCCCGTGGTGTTTCGGTCCAGGCGGTTAACGACAGACGGATGAAACATGGCAAAAGTTTTCTCATCAATTTTCTTTTCATGCCAAAGGTATGCCAGGATGCGGCTGTTCACACTGTCATCATCCGGCTTTGCTCCCTGGCTTAAAAGCCCCGCCGGTTTGTCGATGACCAGAATGTCCTCGTCTTCATAAACGATGCGTAAAGGCTTACGCTCGAGCTTTGCAAGCCGGTTGCCATCTGCCTTCACCTGTTGACTTCCTCTCATTTTTTCGAAGGTTTCATCCGAGAAGAAGACCTTAATCTGATCCTCTTCTTTTAAAATTTCATTGCCACTGGCTTTTTTCCCGTTTAACACAATATTCTTTTTTCGTAGCATTTTATAGATAAAGCTGCTGGTGGCATTTTTAAAGTACTTTAAAAGGTACTTGTTCATTCGCTGTCCGGCAGAAGCCTTATCAATTTTTAATTCTTTCATAGTACTGCCTCAGTCTTTCCAAGAAGTTCGTTATAGTCCAGGATCCAGTAATCCGCCAACTCCTTCTTTTCTTCCCATACATCACTTGAATAATCATCCCATACAGCACAGGTCTTCATACCGGCGTTGATTCCGGCCATAATCCCGGGAAGGATATCTTCAAAGACAAGACAGTCCTGCGGAGCCACTCCGAGGCGCTTTGCCGCCTCTAAATATACATCCGGATTCGGCTTTCCGCTGCCGACCTCACCTGCCGTCACAAAGGTTCTTATATACTTTTTGATTCCATGGGCTTTTAAGCAGGCTTCCACCAAAAAGGGACTGTTACTCGACGCAATGGCACATAAAATCCCCCGACGCTTCAAATCTTCAAGGAACGCCAATGCACCGGGTTTTAAAGAAATCGCATGCTTGTAATGCTCAAGTGCCATTTGATTCCATATCTGCATCAACTCCTCTTCACTTTCTTTCAGATGGAAGGTTTCTTTGAAAAATTGAGCTGTCTCATTCATAGACAACCCTTCAATCTGCTGTTGCAGATTTTCAGGAACCGCAAGCCCCCTCTCACTCATAAACTCCCGATCAATATCACCCCAGATTCCCATGGAATCAACAAGTGTTCCGTCCAGATCAAAGAGTATCGCCTTTATATTTCTTAACAAGTTCAAGTTCATCCTCCCGTAATGTTCGATATTCACCTATAGGAAGTTCGTCCTCTAATACAAAGTCTCCCATAGATATACGCTTTAAATAAAACAGCGGTGCTCCTGCCTTCTCCATCATTCTCTTCACCTGGTGAAACCGTCCTTCGGTAATGGTCAAAAGCGCGCTGTGTCCATCCTCTAATATTTCAAGTTTCGCCGGCAGGGTGTCTTTCTCATCCCCGATATCCACTCCCTTGGAAAACTGCTCGACTGCTTCCGCCGGAATCTCCTTTTTGGTCTTAAGATAATAGGTCTTTGCCACATGCCGCTTCGGGGAAAGCATGGCATGACTGAAAGATCCGTCATTCGTAATTAAAAGCAGTCCTTCGGTATCCTTATCCAATCGGCCAATGGTGAACAAGTCCTTTTTCGGAGTCTGCGGCACAATGGAAAATACAGTATCTGAAACATTGTCCGTTGTCGCACAGACTACACCCTTCGGCTTATGAAACAGGTAATAGACCTCCTGACTGCCCCCGAGACGTTTTCCCTCAAAGATAATCTCATCGGTCTGCTGGATCTGAAAGCCCGGATCATGAACCGGAACACCGTTTACAATAGCCGGCGTTGTCCTAAGCTTCTTCTTAAGGTCCTTACGGCTGATGAACACCTGCGTTGTAATCCATTTATCAAGTCGCATGTAAACCTCCTAATTACGAAAAAAGCCGGCTCACAAAGGAGCCGGTTTATCTCAGTCGGATAAGACCCCTTCCTCTAAGCGAAGCGAAGGTAGGGGTTATAACAAACTGGTCTCAGTCGGGGTTACAATCTCCGACTGAGATAAACGCTCCGCGAGGATGCGCAGAGATTTGCATATGAAATATGTCAGCTACGCTGACGCAAATCTCGCGCCAAGTCTCGCGAGCGAGACTTGAATATCTATTCCTTGTGAAAGAACTTCTCCGGAACATCCACCTCTTCCGGCTTCTCTCCCGTTCCTTCTTTTGCATCCTCAGATGAAGTATGATTCTTATCGTCTACCTTTGGATGATTCTGTGCAACATTCTGCTGCTCTTTGGTCTCAGCCTTCTGTGGCTCTTCCGTCTTAGGTGCAAGCTCCATACGGTTGCTGACAACAGTATCAAGATATCCCTGCATCGTGCTCAAATAGCTTTCCATGCGGCTTCTTGTCGTATCCATTGATCCATAGATCACGTCCTGAACATTCTTAAGTAATGAATCGGTATACTCAATCGCAGAACTGCGGATATTATTCGCATCATTGGTTGCTTTGGATAAAACTTCCTCTGCATTCTTGGAAGCAATCATAACAACTTCGTTCGCCTGTGCATACGCCTGCTGCATAATCTGATTCTCAGACAACAGTTCATTGGTCTTGATCTCAGCCTGCGCAATAATAGCATCCGCCTTACGACGAGCGTCTGCAAGAATGGATTCCTGATTACTGATCACCTTCTGGTATTGACGAATCTCAACCGGTGTTCTTGAGCGAAGCTCCTCTAACAGGTTCTCTAATGTCTCCCGATTAACAGCAACCTTGGAACTGGAAAAAGCAACGGGTTTGCAGCCATCGATATAGCTTTCAATATCATCAATGATGTCTTCGATTGGACTTGCCATAGTATACTCTCCTTATTTGTTATATTTCGCCATAATCTGTGGAATAATCTCCTGCGGAACAAATCTGGAAATATCTCCTCCATAAGAAGCAAATTCACGAACAATGGTAGAACTTAAATAGGAATATTCCAAAGAAGTTGTCAAAAAAACAGTATCAAGTTCCGGACTCTCCACACGATTCGTCTGAGCAATCTGCAATTCATATTCAAAATCGGTAACTGCACGAAGACCACGGACAATCACATTTGCATCCATCTTCTTCGCATAGTCAATCAATAATCCATCAAAGGAACCGACCTTCACATTATCCAGATCACGCGTTAACTCACTAATCATACTAACACGTTCAGAAACGGAAAACAATGAATTTTTAGCGCTGTTACTCAACACTCCGACAATGATTTCATCAAACATACAGGCAGATCTTCGAATGATATCCAAATGACCGAAGGTCACCGGATCAAAGCTTCCGGGATAGATCGCTCTTCTCATGAAGCACTCCCCTCTACCACAGGACGAAGGAAAAGATGCATGTTGTTTTTATAAACCTTTGTCCGGACCAGTTCAAATCCACTGCCTTCAATAAAATCGCAGTCTCTGTCTTTCGCTGCCTCAATGATAACAAGGCTTTCCGGAGTCAGCAGATTGTTTTCTTTTAATTCTTTTAAAACCTCTTCTTCCGGATGCAAATCGTACGGAGGATCCATAAATACAAGATCAAACGGTCCTTCGGAAGTTAAAAGCTTCAGTGCTGCCGGCAACTCTCTCTCCATGAGGGTTGCCTTTTCCTCCAGTTTCGTCTTATGCAGATTGTCACGAATCGCCTGTGCACATTTCTTATCATGTTCTACCATGATGGCATGTTTAGCACCTCGGCTAAGCGCCTCGATGGCAATCTGACCGCTTCCTGCATAAAGGTCAAGAAAGCGACAGTCCACAATATCATTTTGTATTATATTAAATAATGTTTCCTTGATTCGATCGGTAGTCGGACGTGTTGCAGATCCTTCTACTGTCTTAAGAGGAATACTGCGGCATGTTCCGGCAATAACTCTCATTATGACTGCTCCTTTAAAACATCAATATTCTTGGCAAGATAATCCACAAGGGATACAACGGTCAGGATAAGTGCTGTCCACATGAGAAGCATGGATAAAACGCTAAACATTTTATCAAAAGGCTCAACCGTAATATTTGCCACCATTACAATAACCATAAGCATCTGGAAGGTTGTCTTGAACTTGCCCCAGTAACTTGCGGCAATAACAATTCCATTATTTGCGGCTACCAGTCTGAATCCACTGATAATAAATTCACGTCCGATGATAATAATACAGATCCACGCCGGCAACTGATGAAGTGCCACGAGACAAATCAGAGCAGAGCAAACCAGAAGTTTATCTGCCAGAGGATCCATAAATTTACCAAAATTCGTTACCAGATTATATTTACGTGCAATCTTACCGTCCAGTAAATCTGTAAGAGATGCCAAAATAAATACTGCATCCGCAAGAAGTCTCATCTCAAAACGATTCGGAAAAATCAAAAGGATTGCCACAAAAACAGGCACCAAAATCATTCGAAGACAAGTAAGCTTATTCGGTAGATTCATTTTCATCGATAATTTCTCCTATTAAATCGTACTCATGGGTTTTGGTGATTTTAACCCGAACCAGATCACCTGACATTCTTTGGATATCACGATCCATAAACACAAGACCGTCTACCCCAGGTGCATCACGGTAGGTACGACCGACATATACCCGGTCCTTTGGAATTTCACCCTCAATGAATACTTCAAACTCTTTTCCCACAAGAGATTCGTTCTTACGGAACGTAATCTCCTGCTGTACTCTCATGATTTCGTCATACCATATGTTCTTGGTCACATCCGGGACCTGATCCGGCATTTCGAAAGCAACCGTACCATCTTCCGGTGAAAACGGGAAAGAACCGAGACGGTCAAATTCCATCTCTTTCATAAAAGAAATCTGTTCCTGATGCATCTGCTCTGTTTCACCCGGGAAACCACAGATCAATGTGGTTCGGATACACATATCAGGAATTCTCTCACGAAGCTTCTTGACAACATGGATAATATCCTGCTGATTGGTTCTACGTCCCATACGGCCGAGAATATAGTCATTGGCATGCTGAATCGGCATATCGATATAATGACAAACCTTTGGATTGGTAGCAATTTCTTCAATCAATTCATCATCAATTTCTTCCGGATAAGCGTATAAAATACGAATCCAGGCAAGACCCTTCAGTTCTCCGAGTTTTTTCAAAAGGAGCGGCAGAGACTTCTTACCGTAAAGATCACTACCGTAAATTGTCGTCTCCTGCGCAACTAAAATCAGCTCACGAACACCGTCTGCCACAAGCTTTTTCGCTTCGTCTAAAATGCGCTCCATCGGAATGCTTCGATACGGTCCGCGAATCTTAGGAATAATACAGTAGGAACAATTCTTGTCACATCCCTCTGCAATCTTAAGATATGCATAATGACCGCCGGTTGTAACAATACGGCCCTTGTCTTCCGGAATACGGGCAAGATTCGATACTGCCGTCACCTGCTTTTCTCCTTTAAGAACACGGCGTAACACAGCAGTAATCTCATCGTAGGAGCTTGTACCAATGATGCCATCAACCTCAGGAATCTCCACTTTCATCTCTTCGGTAAAGCGCTGTGAAAGACATCCTGTTACAATCAATGCCTTAAGATGACCCTCGGTCTTATATCTTGCAAGGTCGATGATTGTATTTACACTCTCTTCTGCAGCATCAGAAATGAAGCAGCAGCTGTTGACAACAATCACATCAGCCTCTGCCTCATCCTCTGTTATTTCATAACCATCTGCTGAAAGAAGAGATAACATGTGTTCCGCGTCTACCAGGTTCTTATCGCAGCCAAGGGACACAAAGTATAACTTCATCATATATTACTCTTCTCCGACTTCTTCCTGTTCCTCAGCCTCAGCCTCTTCCTCGTTTTCTTTCTCTTTTGCTTCAGCCTCAGCTGCAGCCTTCTCAGCTGCAATACGCTCTGCCTCAGCACGGCGCTGACGAAGAATCTCTTTTGCGTGATCAACCTCCGCCTGCTTCTCTTCTGCCTCCTCATCAGTCAGAATACGAAGAGAGCTGTCGTTTAACTCCTCAACTGCAACAGAAAGAGGCTTATCACCTAAATGATAATTAACCATCGGCTCTTTTCCATCGATGATCTGGCGGGCACGCTTTGCAGTAGCGCAAACAATACTGTAACGACTGTTAACAACCGGCTCCTCACCTACATCGGCACCTTCATTAACAACCTTCATAAGTTCAACATAAGATGGATGGATCATACTATTCTCCTTTCGCAAATACCATGAGCTGCTGCTGTAAATCTGAAATGGCAGCTTTGTTATATTTTGTAGCATAATGCTGGCTTCTAATAATGTTATGAACCCGCTCAACCGCATCATCAATCACATCATTGATGATCAGATAGTCGTATTTTGACATGAGCTTAGATTCTTTGCTGGAAATGGCAAGGCGCTGAGCCACAACTTCCGCTGTCTCCGTTCCTCTTCCCACCAGGCGGGACTTTAATGCCTCTGCTGACGGAGGAGTAACAAACAAAAGGAGTGCTTCCGGGAAAATCTCTTTTACCTGTAGCGCTCCCTGAACCTCGATCTCAAGGATAACATCCTTACCCTCATTCACAAGTTTCTCGACATACGCTTTCGGAGTTCCATAGGAGTTACCGTTAAAGGTAGCATGCTCCAAAAACTCATTGTTTTTGACCATTTCATCAAATTCTTCTCTTGTCTTAAAGAAGTATTCCCGGCCGTCCTCTTCTCCTGTTCGCTTTCCTCTTGTTGTAGCAGAAATGGAAAGATGATAACAATCCGGATACTTTGACAAAAGATGTTTCATAATGGTTCCCTTTCCTGCTCCGGAAAATCCGGAAAGAACCACCACAAGTCCTCGATCCTGATTCATAATTTTACTTCCTTTATTTAATTTAATCATCCTGTTCTTTCACAGACATACGGGATGCGATCGTCTCCGGCAAAAGCGCCGTAAGGATCACTCTTCCGTCTGAAAGGATGATAACACCCTTTGTTTTACGTCCCTGGCTGGCATCGATTAGCATATTCTCCTCTTTAGCCCGCATCACCAGACGTTTGATTGGAGCAGAGTCCGGTGAAACCATGCAAAGAATTTTATCGGAACTCACCAGATTGCCATAACCAATATGTATAAACTGCATAGAATCCTCTATTCAAGATTTTGAATCTGTTCTCTTATCTTTTCGATCAGAGTCTTCAACGTGATTCCAAGATCCGCCACGGTTACATCCGTCGATTTGGAAAGAATGGTATTTGCCTCACGGTTCATCTCCTGAGCCAAAAAATCCATCTTACGGCCGATATCGCCTTCACTGTTTAAAGTCTCTCTGGCCTCCTGTATATGGCTCTTTAACCGAACCATTTCCTCATCTACGCACAATTTATCTGCCATGATGGTAACTTCCATTGCAAGGCGGTTTTCATCGATCTGAGAGTCTTCCAATAAGGATGCAATCTTTGTCTTCAATCGCTCCTTATATTCTTCAATGATCGCCGGTTCTCTCTCCTCAACAGCAGAAACGACCCGCTCCATCTCATCGATCTTCTCATTCAGATCATCTACCAGGCGTTTGCCTTCCTGACTCCTGTTATCAAGAAAAACGTCCAAAGCACCATCTGTCACCTTTTGAACCATCTGCATCAGATGTTCTTCGTCTTCCGCAGCAGCAATGACTTCAAAAACATCCGGAAGCCTTGCTATTTTTGTCACGGTAATATCATCCACGATATCAAACTCGGAAGCCATGGAACGCAGACTGTCGATATAACTCTTCGCCCGCTCCGGATTATAGCAAATCTCTTCCTTTGCACTTCCGGTGGACTCATAGGAAATGGTAACATCAACCTTTCCCCTGCTGATCTTTTGCTTTATCAGATTCCGAATCTCCATCTCATGTGAAGAAAGTTTCCGGGAAAGCTTGACACTTACGTCAAGATAGCGGTGATTCACACTGTGAATGACAGCTGTCATCTTCTCGTTCCCTTCCTGATATTCATAGTGACCAAAACCTGTCATACTATATGCCATAACATTACCTCCCTTTAGAAGACAATCCAATTTATTATAGTCCAACTTATCTTTTCCGTCAAATGTGTATACAATCCTTCGTTATTGACACCTAGGCTATAATATAATCTATACGCATTAATAAATGAGGAGAAATACATGGCATTTAACGGAATTACACTTCACGCTCTTTCAAAGGAATTACAAAGTTCCCTGCAGGGAGGACGCATTGTTAAAATTGCGCAGCCGGAACCGGAAGAGCTTATAATTACAGTGAAAAACAACGGACAGAAGTATCTTCTTTTGATTTCAGCAAACGCTTCTCTTCCGCTGATCTATCTTACATCCCAAAACAAGCAGGCACCGCTTAGTGCGCCTAACTTTTGCATGCTTTTAAGAAAGTACATCGGCAGTGCTCAAATCGACGAAATCAAACAGATTGGATTTGAGCGTGTTCTGTCCTTTCGATTGTCCCATTTAAACGAACTCGGTGATCCTGCGACAAAGTATCTTTACGTCGAGATTATGGGAAAACATTCCAATATTATTTTTTGTGATGAAGATCAGAAAATTCTCGACTCCATCAAACGTATTCCTGCACAGGTGAGCTCTGTCCGCGAGGTGCTCCCGGGAAGATCCTACTTCATCCCGTCCCAGGAAAACAAATACCAGCCGACAGACATTGATGAAGATCACTTTGTAAATGAGATTCTCTCGCGTCCGCTTTCCATCTACAAAGCAATCCTTTCCTCTGTCATCGGATTTTCATCCACATCGGTTCACCAGCTGTGTTCCATGGTACAGGTGGATTCCGATGCACCAACTGCCTCACTGTCCACAGAGGAAAAGAAGGCACTGTATGATGCCTTCTGCCGTATGCTGCATGCCATGGAACAGGAAAGCACACCGACAATCTATCTGGATCCGCAGGATCAGCATCCCGTTGAATTCAGCGCTTTTCCATTAAATGCATACGAAGGACACTGTGCAAAGAACACCTACACAACCGTCTCAGAGGTTTTAGAGCAGTATTACGCCAAGAAAGCGCTCTACTCCAATATGAAACAGCGTTCCTCCGACCTTCGGCGTTCCGTTAAAACCTTACTCGAACGCGAAAGCAAAAAGCTTGACCTTCAGCTCCACCAAATGAAGGATACCGAAAAGATGGACCAGTACCGGATCTACGGAGAACTGCTGCATACATACGGCTACCAAATCGCTCCTGGGCAGTCCTCGGCCACTGTCACCAATTACTATGATAACACCGAGATCACCATTCCTTTGGATAACACAAAAACACCAATGGAAAACGCGCAGCGCTATTTTGACAAATATACAAAATGCAAGCGAACAAAGGTCGCCCTGACAGAGCAGATTGAAGAGACGCAAAAAACTGTGGAACACCTTTCTGCCATCATGAGCAGCCTTGAGATTGCAGAAAGTTCCAATGACCTGGATGAAATCCGGGCGGAACTGGAAGAATTCGGCTATATTCATAAACATTCCAGAAACAAAAAGGAAAAAGCCGGAAAAAGCCACCCTCTGCACTTTGTCACTGAGGATGGCTTCCATATTTACGTTGGTAAAAACAATTATCAGAATGATATGCTGACCTTTAAAAAGGCAACCGGAAATGACTGGTGGTTCCACGCCAAGAAGATTCCGGGCTCTCATGTCATCGTAAAGACCGAAGGCGAGGAACTTCCGGATGATGTATTTATGATTGCCGCCGAGCTTGCCGGTTACTACTCCAGTGGTCGTATTTCCGAAAAACTGGAAATCGACTACTTGCAAAAGAAAAATGTAAAGAAACCTTCCGGCGCCGCACCGGGATTTGTTGTTTACTACACCAACTATTCCATGATGATCCACCCTCAGATCCGCGGTGTGAAAAGAATCGATGAATCATCATAGATTGTGATAGGTTACATTGGACATGAAGTTTAGATGCCTGTTAATGGCATCAAGCTCCGTGTCCTTTCTTTTTTCCTCTGAAGAGAAGAATTCCTGCATATCTTCTCCCACTTCTTTTAGCAGGTCTCCATCCTGATACAGATCCGCAAGAGCAAATGCAAAATCACCGCTTTGCCGAATCCCATAGAAATCTCCCGGGCCTCGCATCTTCAGATCCTTCTCTGCCAGGAAAAATCCGTCATTACTGGAGGTCATAACCTTAAGCCGTTCCGGAGCCTTTGCTCCGCCCGAGGTATCTACAAACATACAATAGGACTGTGCATCCCCTCTGCCCACCCGGCCTCTGAGCTGATGCAACTGTGCCAGACCAAACCGTTGCGCATCTTCGATCATAATCACCGTCGCATTCGGTACATTGACACCGACTTCGATTACCGTTGTAGAGACAAGGACATCGATCCGACCGCTTGCAAACTGTTCCATCACCTTTTCTTTTTCTTCCGGCTTCATCGGGCCATACAAAAGTCCCACCGTCGCACGTTCATGAAACATCCCCCGGAGTTTTTCGGCATAGTCCGTAACATTTTCTCCGTCCATTTTCTCACTTTCCTCCACCAGAGGACAGATCACCATTGCCTGATGTCCCTCCTGTATCTCTTTTAAAATCATCTGGTAGGCCTTTGTTCGCATCGCAGGTGTAATCAAAGCATTTTTGATTGGCTTACGTCTGGCCGGAACATCTGAAATCACAGAAATATTCATATTCTGATACAGAATCATTGCCAGGGTTCGTGGGATCGGTGTGGCACTCATCACAATCGAGAAGGGACACTCCCCTTTCTCCGATAGCATCTTTCGTTGTTTTACCCCGAACCGGTGCTGTTCATCTGTAATTGCAAGTGCCAGCCGGTGATAGGCTACCTTCTCCTGAAACAGCGCATGGGTTCCCAGAACAAAATCCGCTTCTCCGGAGGCAATTTTGGAAAGAACCTCATTTCGCTTCTTCCCCTTCACCGATCCGGTCAGTAAAACAGCCCGGTACGGAAGATGGTATGCTTTAAGCAGCTCCTCAAATGTCTCATAGTGCTGCCTGGCCAAAACTTCCGTCGGCGCCATCATAACCGTCTGATAACCATTTTCCGCACAGCTGATCATAGCCAAAAATGCCAGTATGGTTTTGCCGCTTCCAACATCCCCTTGAATCAGACGCTGGGTCACATGCTCCGACTGAAAATCTTTCAAAATATCGTCTAAAGCATCCTGTTGTCCCCTTGTCAGCTGATATGGAAGCTGTTCCATAACCCGATCTTTTTCCTTCAGACTCTGAAAAACGAAAGGATTTTGTATAACGTCTTCCCCCTCTTTTTCTCTTCGCATTTCGAATGCAAAATCAAAGAATTCATTGTAGCAGATCCTTCGTCTTGCCTCTTTCAGATCTTCGAAATCATCCGGAAAATGAAGATGGCGAAGCGCCATACGGTATGACATGAGCCTTCGTTTCTTCCGAAACGCCTCCGGTATATATTCCTGCGGCTGTTGGTCTAACATCGTAAGAGCCAGGTCAACAGCCTTACACACTGTCTGATTACTGAGACCTTTCGTCAGAGAATACACCGGTTGCAGCCTGTTCTGCAGCTTCGTATATTCCTGCGGTGTATAAACCTTCGCCTGCTGCAGCTTATAATGATTTCCCTGTTTTTCAAGAATTCCGTAAAAGAGGCGATGTATCCCGGGCACAAGCTGATGCCTGATATAAGGCGTCCTGTACCACACACAATCGATTTCACATCCAAAACTTTTGATTCGCGTGGTTGTTACAGGAATTTTACCACCGCGGGATCCCACCGGATTCGTAATGGTTGCAGCAATGCAAAAAGGCTTACCTAGCATCTCGGAAGACGGTTCCTCCTCCAAAGGATCCGGGTAAGCAAAATAGGTTCTCGGATAAAATGTGATCAGGTCATAACAAGAGAAAACGCCTACTCTCCCGAAGAGAGCAGCCGTTTTCTCACCAATACCTTTTAATTTCGTAATGGAATCTTCTAATCGCATCATTACTCTACCGATACCACATAATAGTAAACCGGCTGTCCGCCTGTCTGCAGTTCAACTTCAAGCCCGTCAAACTCTTCTGCCACAGCCTTCTGAAGTGCCGCTGTCACTTCATCGGTTGCATCGGAACCGGTATAGATTGACAGAAGAGAGGATTCCTCATCTACCATGGTATGTAACATATCGATAAATGTCTTCTCAATATCTGCGCCGACAGCAGAAATTCCATTATCGGTAATTCCCATGTAATCACCTTCGTGGATCTCCTTATCGTCGATCATCGTATCGCGGACGGCATAGGTAATCTCACCGGTCTTAACCTTTGTGATTTCCTCCTCCATGCGCTCCTTATTCTCCTCCGCACTCTGATCCGGAATGAAATTAATCAATGCGGTAATTCCCTGTGGAAGTGTCTTTGTAGGAAGAACAATCACCTGTTTGTCCTCTACAAGATCCACCGCCTGCTTTGCAGCCATGACGATGTTCTTATTGTTCGGAAGAACAAACACTGTCTTGGCATTGACTTTATGAATCGCATCGATGATATCGGCTGTACTTGGATTCATTGTCTGACCACCTTCAATGATGTAGTCTGCTCCAAGTCCCTTGAAGATTTCGTTCAATCCATCACCGATGGATACAGCAACAAATCCGATTGCCTTGGCAGGAGTATCTTCCACTGCCACTGCCTCTGCAACAGGCGTCTCTGTCTTCTCATCTTCCATTGCAACCTTTGGAGCGGACTGGTTCACGATAGAAACATCGGTAATCGCTCCATATTTCAGGGCACGTGTCACAGCCTTACCAGGCTCATTGGTATCAAGAGAAACCTTGATTACATGTGTGGATGCACTTACCTTGACATTACCGCCAATTCCCTCCAGGTAGGAACGAAGTTCAGCATCGATTCCTGCTGCAAAGGCATCGGTGGTAACCAGAGAATAACCGGTCTTGTATAAAAGAACCGGAGCTTCCTGCTCCTCTTCCTCTGCCGGCGCTGCCTCACCAAAGCTTAAGTCAATGGTCTTACCGCAAAGATAATCATAAGCACCGGTTAAAACCTCAAGGAGACCTGCTCCGCCGGAGTCTACCACGCCTGCCTGCTTCAGTACCGGAAGCATTTCCGGAGTCTGCTCCAGAACAGCCTGTGCATGCTCAACAATCTGTCCAAGGAAAGCCACAATATCATCGGTAGTACCTGTAAGCTCAGCTGCCTTGTCAGCCACACCCTTTGCTACCGTAAGAATGGTTCCTTCCTTTGGCTTCATAACAGCACGATATGCTGTCTCACAGGACTTCTGACAAGCCTCGTTCAGGATTGAAACCGTCAGCTGCTGCTCTGTCTTTATGACCTTTGTAAAGCCACGAAACAGCTGTGAAAGAATAACGCCGGAGTTACCTCTTGCTCCACGTAAAGAACCGGAAGAAATAGCCTTACATACAGACTTCATATCCGGATCCTTTAATTCATGTACTGCCATTGCAGCAGACATAATGGTCATGGTCATGTTCGTACCGGTATCACCATCCGGAACCGGGAAAACATTCAGTTCATTAATATGGTCTTTCTTAGCTTCAAGATACTTAGCACCCGCTAAGAACATCCCAGCAAGCTGCTGGGCATCGATTGTATTGATTTCCACGTTCTATCCTCCTTAATCAATCACGCGAATGCCTTCAACATAGACATTAATGGAATCAACCGTCATACCGGTGAATTCTTCCACTTTGTATTTAACGGTTTCTTTCAGATTGTCTGACACTGCGGCAATGCTTACACCATAAGAAATGATGCAGTGGAAATCCAAAGAAATTACATTATGATCATTTACAGTTACATCGATGCCATGGCCTAAATACTCTTTCTTCAAAAGCTTAACCAGCCCATCCTTCATGTTAACAGCAGCCATACCTACGATGCCAAAGCACTCTACGGCTACGGAACCTGCATACGTTGCAATTACGTCGGTATCAATAATGATCTTACCCAGATCATTCTCCATCTGTCCCTGACCTTGCATTAGACGTACCTCCAATTCTATTATTGTTAATTTAGTCGATGAATTCGATAAAATTAGCGACTCTATCACTATGGAATATTATATACGATTTAAAAGAAAGTGCAATGTAAAAAAACTTCTTGCAATTTTTGCAATCTTTTGCTAAACTACATTTGTTGTGTCGTGAGAGCGACTCAAAATTTGAGGCCAAGGAGGTGCTACGATGGCAAAATGTGCAGTATGCGGTAAGGGTGCTCATTTCGGTAACAATGTGAGCCATTCTCATAGAAGATCAAATCGTATCTGGAAATCAAATGTAAAATCAGTTAAATGTATCGTTAACGGTACTCCAAAGAGATTATATGTTTGCACTTCCTGCTTACGTTCCGGCGCTGTTGAGAGAGCATAAGTAAGAACAATGAAAGCAACCAGTTCTGCTGGTTGCTTTTTTGTTACCCTTCTTTAGCCGAAGAATTATGGAACAAAAAAATGTGAAGATAAAAACACCTGTGGTTCTCATCAAACCACAGGTGTTTTCTAATTTTCTAATCTTCGAGCATTCCTTCTGTCACCGTATTGACTTCGTCCCGGATAATATCCGCTGCCTCTTCCCTGGCCGCCTCTTCCGAACCACTTCTCTTCGCTCCGGCCTTCTTACTCTTAATGGAGTCTACAAAATCCGGAACCAGATCCAAAAGCTTATCCATACCGGAATTTGTCGCAATATTAATCAGTCTGGTGGTACCGTTATGAATTACCAGAACAGCGGAAGGGGACATTTTTCCTCCCATTCCGCCGCCGCCGTTATTGGACTTTTCATTGGAAAAAGCACCGGCTCCCACGCCAAAGGATACGTTAACCAGCGGTACAATGGTGGTATCACCAAAGGTAATCGGCTCTCCCACAACCGTTCTTGAGGTCAAAAAACTGTCCATACCCTGAAACAGGGATGAAACCGTATTTTCAAAATTCGTATTATCTCTTGCCATGTTTTACTCCTTTTTTCTTAACTCCCTTATAAGAATCCATACATTGTTGTATCTCTTTTTTAAAGAACAAACGAATTGCCAGTATCATAAGGCTTATAAGGCATACGTGACCTTTTAATTTCACATAGCCTTTGGCATAACACACATCGGATGAAAAGTCAGCTTCCAACCTCACATCTTTCCGGTAGGCCAGCGGCAAAACGCTTGCCGCGCCGGTCAAATACCCGGTAAGATCCGGTTCTCCCAGTGAATAGCGAAGCTGCAGCACCATTTTCTTTGGCTTTAACACAAGAATAAGTTTGCGGATAAAAGAAAGGACAACCGGCAAGGCATCTCTTAATGATCCATCTGTCACCATCGCTTTTAATCCACCGCCGGTATTGCTCTTCTCTTCCTTTTTTTCCTTTGTCTTTTCCTTTTTTGGCTTTTTCTTTGTTTTTTGGGGTGTTTTCTTTTCCTTTGGTTCTTCCTTTGTCTGAGATATGATTTCCTCGTCTATTTTAAGAATCCCATACAAGACTTTTCCGAAAAGTACACCCCGTCCATCCCGATACTGAAACGAGAGATGGAGAAGTCTAAGCAGATCATATACCTTTGCCTCTGCCTCACCTTCGTCAAGGTTCGCATATATGCGATAACAGACCGGCGAAAACAAAAGATAACACAAAAGCAACAGAACAAAAAGCAATATCCCCAGCAGGATCCTACACAGTATAACCATGTCTTAACCTCCTTTTATATTCTTTTGAAGTTAAGAACACTTTATCCTGATACCCCGCTTTCAGATCCTTTCCCGGAGAAAAGACATCCGTTACAATTTCCTCCATCAGGCGATAGGCCTTTTCTTTTCCTTCTGTGATTCCGATCACCCTCGCCACCTGATGGGTCAAAGGATACCATCCCAGCCCATGGCCGCATTCGACAATCTCCATAAAGTCTCCCGGATGATTCGAGAGAATCAAAAGATAGACACGCGGAATATGATCCCCACGAACAATATGGGAAATAAGCTTCGACGCTTTCATTCTATGACTGCAAACCGGCATATCTTCGTAAAAAAGCAGTGTTTGTCTCAAATCCCATTTTCTCATATATGAAGTATATTATTCTCCCAGGTAGGTGTCAAATATCCTTCCAGCCAACGGCAACGCATAGGCAGAACCTGCACCGGCTCCCTCCATGACAACAGCGACAGCAATCTTCTTTTTTCCTTTTTTAGCAAATCCAACAAACCAGGAATGGGATTCCCTCTTGTTCGAAGAATATTCTGCTGTACCTGTTTTTCCATAGGCTTTATAGGACGCACCGCTCAGCTTCCTTCCTGTACCGTTTGTCACCACATATCGCATCAGGCGACGAAGCATCTTTGCCTCTTCCTTCTTCATAATGGTTGTTTCATTCTTATGGTCAAAGGATTTAACCAGACTGCCGTTATCATTCTCAATATGGTCGATATCATGTGTCTGCACCATCTTGCCGTCATTGGCAATGGCAGAAGCAAGCATCGCCATGTGCAACGGTGTAACCAGTGTATTTCCCTGTCCGATGGATGTCTGCATCACAAGCGGCTTATGATCAACCTCCTCCATCGTAAAACGGCTCTTCTTTACATTGGAAAGCGTGGTCGGCAGGTCTTTATTAAACAAAAGTCGTTGCGCCGTATCCATCAGTTCTCCTTTTTCAAGAGACAGACCAGCCGTTGCATAAGCAATGTTACAGGAATTTCCAAAGGCCTGGAACAAATCCTGTCTTCCATGCACCTCTCCGCCATAGCAATGCATCGTATAGCCCTGGTTGGTCAGTCCACCGTTACACTGGAAGATATCCGAGGTCTTTCCCCCGTTTTCCAGATAGGACAAGGAGGTTACAATCTTAAAGGTTGATCCCGGAGGATACAGCCCCTGTGTTGCCCGGTTTAACAGAACAGAAGACCCGTTTTCAGAAGATGAAAGGCTCTTCCAGGAGGACGCAACGGTATTGGGATCAAAATCCGGCTTTGACACCATGGCAAGAACAGCCCCTGTTGCAGGATCGATTGCCACCGCCGCCCCTTTATAGGAGCCGATTCCGTTATATGCCACCTCTTGTAATTTCGAATCCAGTGTCGTAACAACGGTATCACCCTGACTTTTTTTATTGGCTAAATCATTCGCAATCCGTGTCAGAAAAAAGGAATGGGACCGAAGCAGCTGGAAATTACTCTCCTGTTCCACCCCTGCCATTCCATTGGAATTATAACCGACAACATGAGCATACATGTTCCCTTTCGGGTAGATTCTAATCTCCGTTTTGCCCTTTTGCCGGCTTTTGGCAAGGATCACTCCGTCTTTTGTCGTGATATTTCCTCTTCTTACCGTATCGGAAAGCTTCGACAGTCTGGCATTGGATGCGTGATTAATAAAATCTTCGCTTTTGAATGAGACAAAATACACAAAATATGCGCAAAGTCCTATAAACAAAAACAAAAAAGCATAGGTCACAACGGCAAATTCAACATTTCTCGCATGACGGCGGCCTCGCCTTGCCCCTTTTCTGCTGTTTAAATCATTCCCCGTATCCAAATCAATGATATCAGGCTCTTTTCCGTTTCTTTTGCTTCTTCTCATGAAGGTCTCCTTCTGAAAATGCTCTCTTATACAGTCCCTGGATAATGGCAAACAGCATCATTGTCGACAGGATCGAACTTCCTCCGTAACTGACCAGAGGCAGGGTCACACCCGTGGATGGAATAAATTTCGTTACTCCGCCAAGGGTTGTAAATACCTGAATGCCGTATACCGTACCAAGCCCAAGGGCAATCAGCTTATAAAATTGGTCTCGAATCTGCATGGCAATATTGAAAAACATCAAGAAATTGCTGATACATATAAAAATCATGCTTAATGCAAACAACGCACCAAGCTCTTCAGAAATAGCAGAAAATACGAAATCCGTCGTAACAACCGGAATCTTTTCCGGCATTCCCTGATAAAGGCCGCTTCCGAACCAGCCACCTGTTCCAATCGCAAAAAGAGACTGACAGATCTGGTATCCCTGATCGTTGACAACCGACAATGGATCCTGCCATGCCAGCACACGAACCCTGACGTGGGCGAACATAAAATATCCGGCGACAGCCGCCAGAACCATCATTCCGACCCCCGCCAGAAGATATACCGGACGCTGTGTCGATACATAAACCATAACAAGATACGTTATGAAAAAGATAAAAGCAGATCCCAGGTCTTTTGATGCCACAAGAATCAAGACCATAAGAGCTGTAATGATTCCTGTGATTACAACCTGCCGGAAATCGGTTCGAGCGTAAAGCATACTGGCAATAAAGAATACCAGAAGAATCTTGACGAACTCCGACGGCTGCAAGAGAACCGGGCCGACTTTGATATTGATTTTGGCTCCGTAAGTCTCCCGTCCCAGAACTGCCACCGCTGCCAAGGCTACAATTCCAACGGCCGCATACAGAAAGGTCAGTTTTTTCCAAAGCCTAAGCTTTTCAATCATAAGAGGAATGATACAGGTGACAAGAAGCGCTGCAGCTGTCATAAACAGCTGCCGGATGGCATGTTCGATCCGAAGTCTTGTCAGAATCATAATGCTGATGGCCAAAAGCATACACATATTGTTGACCAGTGGCTTATTGGCATATTGATAAACATTCTTATAAATCAACATCGCCAATGCAAACAAAACACTTTCCGCCGCTGTAATAATAATGACTCTTTGATCGTTCGTGTGAAGATACAAGACCAGACTCGAACAAAAAATCGTCATATACAGCAGTATTGTCTGCTTGAAATATAATAAATTTGCCTCCTCCGGCGATGTATTCGACCGAAGGGCTTTAAAGCTGTCATATGTGTAGATTGCAATCATTACAATCAAAAGCAGACGAACAATTTCTGTAACTAAATGAATCACTATTCAACCCCTCTGTTAAAATGCCCTCTTGTAATATCTGTAAACGATATCTCTGTCGTATCAATTCCATGACACAAGTCCTCAAGCCGCTGTAACACCTCTGTTACCTCTGCCTCACGTTCAAAGGTAAAGTCCACCCGAAGGCCTCCCGGTGATAAATCCTTCACCTCACCCGCTTTGCCGAAAAGTGATGTCGGAAGACTGTTATATATAACATTGACACAGCTTGAGCAGATATTTCTGACCGGAAATTCCTTCTGATAACGATCCTTCAAATAAAGCGTTTCGCTTCTTTCATCACAACCAACCGAATTCTTATGCTGACAATTTGCCGTATACATAAGCGGAAGCCGTCCATACACTGTAAGGTAGCAGCTCTGTAGATCCCGATGCGACAGTTCTTTACGGTTCAGTTCCACCGGCGCACTGAAAACAGAAATTCCCTTTGTTTCATAGGCCTGCTGCGTGCGATCACTCCATACATAAAGCCTGTGATCTGCAATGATATCCATCTTCGGTAAATGTTCTCTGACAAACCCTACGCTGTCATACGATGATACCATAACACCGTCAATCCGCTCCATACGTTCCACCTGCTGTTCCAAAGCTTTAAGGTTTCGCTTCCGAAGTACCAGAGGCAGACGAAGATACAGCTTTCCCTTTGCTGCATGCAGGCGATCCAGGATCTCTGTCAGTTCCTCTTCCTCTTTTTTTAAGAAAGCATCAAAGGAAATAGCAAGAATTCCATCCTGATGATTCTTCTGAAGAAATGAAACCGCAAGTTTCTCCTGCATCTTCGTCTCCGTCATAATCAAAACAGGAAGGGATTCTCCCTTTGATTTCTTAGAAAAAGCGATGGAAGGAAGGGCGTACGAAGTTCTCTCCCCAATGACCACAGGTTCTTTTACAACCGTCTTCTTTTGACCGAGTTGAGCTAGTGCCTCTCTTCGAATCGCCTTTAACTCTTTGGCCGGAATAAACAGCGAACCGGACAGTTCAAGCACAAGATCTGTCAATTCATATCCGCTGCCACCCATCATACGAAGAGGCTTTTCAATGGCCTCCTTTGTCATAGGGGCATTCTTTGCCTCTAAAGCAACCGGTCCGTTTACCGTTATAACCTGTTCATCCGAACATAAGGTGAAAACAATCGGCTCTCCCACCTTTGCATAAAAATGTCCTGTCACATACGAGGAGGCTTCCTTCTTTTTTGGCGTGTCAGCAGGTGAGGTTTTCTTATGCGAATGGGACGGGGATACATAAGTAATCATATTTTTGTCATTTCGCATGTCAAAATATGAATTTGTAAAACCGCATCGATTGCCATAGTCATACAGACGCTGCATATCCTTTGGATCGACCGCATAATTTTCCACACCTTCTGACAACAGAAGATCTGTATATTTCCGATACATTGCTACAACACCCTCAGCGTATGCAGCCTTTTTCATTCGTCCCTCAATCTTAAGAGAATAAACGCCTGCCTCATAGAGCCTTGGCAGATCGGCAATTCCGTTCATGTCCTTCGGACTTAAAAGATATGGTCCCGGCATATTGCGAACATTTTTCGATGCATCCAAAAGATCATACTCCAACCGGCACGGCTGAGCACATCTTCCACGGTTACCGCTTCGTCCGCCGATCATAGAACTCATCAGGCACTGCCCGGAGTAGCAGACACACAGGGCACCATGAACAAAACACTCCAGATCCAGCTGCGTCTTATCGTAAATGGATGCGATTTCCGGTATCGACAACTCTCTTGCACAGACAATTCGCTTCGCGCCGGCATCTTTTAGAAATTCCGCTCCATAGGAGGTTGTAATATTGGCCTGCGTACTGATATGAAGTTCCATATCCGGAAAACAGTTATGTACCAGCTCCATGACACCAAAATCCTGCACCAGGACAGCATCCAGTCCCATCTCATAGTAATCCTTCAGATAATCATACAGCTTTTTTTCAATTTCCAGGTTCTTAAGGAGGGTGTTAACCGTCAGATAAGCCTTGGCGCCCCGGTTATGCGCATAAGATATTCCTTCTTTTGCATCTTCCCTTGTGAAATTATGAGCGTACGCTCTGGCTCCGAATAGATCACCGCCAAAGTAGACAGCATCTGCTCCGGCATCTACAACTGTTTTAAAAATAGAAAGGTCACCGGCCGGTGATAACACTTCCATCCGGTTATCTGGTCTTCTTGACATACAAAAACTCCCAAAAATATACAGGGGATATTCCTATCCCCTGTAAAACACTAAGTATCTAAATCATTCCTAGGCTTGCCGGACAAAGGTCCAAGAAGGGCATCTTCCAATGATGCCTCCAGCTTCGCTTTGATCTGACGAAGCTCCGCATTCTCCTTCTCCAACTCCCTGATACGACTGCTATTATCTTCTGACTTAACCTGATCTGTAATCAATTCATGCTTCAGATTATATAAGTCTCTCTCCTTCTGCTGAGCATCAAGCTCGTATTTCTCAATCTGCTCTTTCGCCTTAAAATAATCATCAGCAATATTCAGCTCCAACAGCGTCGCTTTCATATCAGCGCTTTGCTTACGATAGCCTTCCAGTTTGGAAAACTCCTCAATCTTACCGTTGATGTAAGCTGCAACCTTCTGCATATACTCTTCTTCTTCATATCCGCTCAGGTTGTATACCTTGCCCCCTATGAGCACTGCGACTGATTTCTTGGCAGACATATGTCTCTCCTTCTCGTAAGCTTATTCAAGTCTATTATAAAAGGATGCGTGTATAAAAACAATCCTTTTAATCGGATTTTTCTCTTCCAAAGTGCCGGTAGCATTCCTCTGTTGCCATCCGTCCCTTCGGTGTTCGAAGCACCAGATTAGACTTTACCAGATAAGGCTCAATGACGTCTTCAATGGTTCCAGCATCCTCTCCAATTGATGCTGCCAGTGTATCAAGCCCTACCGGTCCCCCATGAAACTGATCCATAATGGTCAGCAATATATTGCGGTCTGACATGTCAAGCCCCATATCATCCACTTCTAAAAGTGTCAGGCTCTCGTCTGCGACCTCTTTTGTTATTTTACCATCAAATTTTACCAACGCAAAATCTCTGACTCTACGCAGCAGACGGTTGGCAAGTCGAGGCGTTCCTCTTGAACGTCTTGCAATCTCATACGCCCCGTCCGGATCAATGGAAACATCCAGCTTTTTGGCTGATGCCGTTACAATCTGCATCAGTTCCTCCGGTGTATAAAATTCCAGATGATACAAGACTCCAAAACGATCCCGAAGAGGTGCGGAAAGCATACCTGCTCTCGTCGTCGCCCCCACCAGGGTGAACCTTGGCAGATCCAGTCGAAGGGATCTGGCCTGGGAACCTTTTCCGATCATAATATCGATGGCAAAATCCTCCATTGCAGGATACAAAACCTCTTCCACCTGCCGGTTCAGTCGATGAATCTCGTCAATAAAAAGAATATCTCCGTCAGACAGTCCGCTTAAAATGGCTGCCATCTCTCCCGGTTTTGCAATTGCAGGACCGGAAGTGATCTTCACATGAACCCCCATCTCATTGGCAATAATACCGGAAAGTGTCGTCTTACCAAGTCCCGGAGGTCCGTAGAACAGCACATGATCAAGGGATTCCCCTCTCTCCTTTGCCGCCTGAATATAAATCGCCAGACTGCTTTTTGCTTTCGCCTGTCCAACGTATTCTGATAAACGCTGTGGGCGGAGGGAGTTCTCATTTTTTACATCCTCCACCACGCGTTCTGTTGTTATAACACGTTTTTCCATGTTGGCTCCTTACAGCTTATTTTGCCAGCTTTTTAAGAGCAGCTTTTAACAGATCACCCGAATCCAGTTCCGATGCATCTGCAACCGCGGCAATGGCTGACATTGCCTCTGCCCCGGAAAAGCCCATGGCAGTAAGTCCCAAAAGGACATCCTCCCGAACCGAAGCATCCACCTGCATAGGATCGGAAGACATTGCGACATTTGTTTCCTCATCTGCCGCCTCAAGATCGATCTTATCTTTGAGTTCAAGAATAACCCTGCGGGCCATTTTCGGTCCGACTCCGTTTGCCAGAGTAATGGACTTTTCATCCTCTCCCACAATGGCAAACTTTAAGTTCCTTGGCGTCAGAACAGAAAGAATCGCAAGGGCCGCCTTAGGACCCACACCGCTTACCGTTGTCAAAAGAAGATACATCTCCTTTTCTTCCATGGTCATAAAGCCATAGAGAAGAACTCCGGTATTTTCCGAAAACTGAAGATTCGTGTAGATGCGAACCGAATCTCCCCTGCCGCCTACCTGAGTCAGATCACCCACCGGCATATGAATCTCATATCCCATGCCGTCGTGATCTAAAATCAGCGTACTTCCTGTAATCTGTTCCACTGTTCCATCAATATATGCTATCACTTACATCTCTCCCAAGTAATAGAAGCCCTTGCATTCTTTCAGGGTGACATCTACGATCTGTCCGATAACAGAAGGATCTGCCGCGAAATGCACCACAGAATTATTGGCCAGACGACCTGTTACCAGTCCTTCTTCGTGATCATTTAAGCTTTCAACCAAAACAGGAAGTCTCTGTCCTGTCAGCTGCTCCGCCTTCTTTGCTCCCAGAGTCTGTACTGTCTTTAACAGACGGTCAAATCTGTCGTGAACCACATCCTCCGGAATCTGATCCTCCCGCTTTGCAGCAGGCGTTCCGCTTCTCTTGGAATAGATAAAGGTATAGGCAGAGTCATAGCCAACCTTTTCCACCACATCCAAGGTATCAAGGAAATCCTCTTCTGTCTCACCCGGATATCCAACAATGATATCCGTGGTAAGAGAAATATCCGGAATTGCCTTTTTGATCTTCTCCACCAGGGCAAGATACTGCTCCTTATCGTAGTGGCGGTTCATATCCTTCAAAAGACGGCTGCTTCCGGTCTGAAGCGGCAGATGCAGATGATGACAAACCTTGTCGCACTCTGCCATTGCCTGGATCAAATCATCGGAAAGATCCTTTGGATGACTTGTCATAAAACGGATTCTCTGAATCCCCTCTACCTTGTTGACCTCGCGCAAAAGCTCTGCAAATGTCATCGGGTCCTCAAGATTCTTACCGTAGGAATTAACATTCTGTCCAAGGAGCATAATCTCCTTCACACCATCTGCAGAAAGCTTTTCAATCTCACGGATAATATCCTTTGGATTTCTGCTTCGCTCTCTTCCTCTGACATAAGGAACAATACAATAACTGCAGAAATTGTTGCAGCCGAACATAATATTGACACCGGACTTAAAGGAATACTTTCTGGAGGACGGAAGCTCTTCTACGATCTTATCCGCCTCCTTAACCACGTCGATGACACGCTTCTGTGTGATCAGACGCTTATAAAGAATCTCTGCAAACTTATAGATATTATGTGTTCCAAAGATAAAGTCTACAAAGGAGTAGCTCTGCTTGATCTTCTCCACAACCGGCTCCTCCTGCATCATACAGCCGCAGAGACCGATGAGCATATGTGGATGTTTCTTCTTATAACTTCCAAGGTAGCCAAGTCTTCCATATACCTTATTGTCCGCATTCTCTCGAACAGTACAGGTATTGTAGAGGACAAGATCTGCCTCCTCGTCTTCCTTTTCCTGATAACCACAGGATAATAAGACACCGGCAAGCTTCTCAGAATCCTTGGCATTCATCTGACAGCCAAACGTCGTCACGCAAAAGGTGAGCGGACGTCCCAGCTCTTTTTCCTGTTTCTGCACAAGCTCTTTCACAAGGGCCATGTAGTAGTACTGTCTCTCCGGCTCCTGCTCCGGTGCACTTCCGTTTGCTCTGTAATCTGATTCGTTAATTTCGTATCTGTCCATTTCCATAAATAATATATTTCCTGCTTGTTAGTGCCTCGAGTCCCATTGGACCTCTGGCATGTAATTTCTGGGTACTGATTCCGATTTCAGCTCCGAATCCGAATTCAAAGCCATCGGTAAACCGGGTGGATGCATTGACATAAACACAGGCTGCATCGATCTCATCCAAAAAGCGATTTGCATTCTCATAGTTTTCTGTAACAATCGCCTCAGAGTGACCTGTGTTGTAATGGTTGATGTGAGCGATGGCCTCATCAATGTCTTTTACCACCTTAACAGACATCTTGTAATCCAAATATTCTTTTCCAAAATCCTCTTCCGTAGCCGGGATGGTATCCTTAAGTATGTTGGTGGATGTTTCATCTGTATGAAGTTCCACCTGGTGAGCAGAAAGCCTCTCATATACGAGAGGAAGGAAGTCTTCTGCTATTTTCTCGTGAACCACCAGAGATTCTGCGGCATTGCAGACACCGATTCTCTGGGTCTTGGCATTTTCAATAATATCCAGCGCCATATCATAGTTGGCACTTTCATCCACAAAGATATGACAGTTCCCGGTACCGGTTTCAATCACCGGAATGGTGGCATTCTCCACCACGTTACGAATCAGACCTGCTCCTCCGCGTGGAATCAGAAGATCCACATACTGATTCATCTTCATAAAGCGGCCGACCACCTCATGGGATGTATCCTCGATCAGGCTGATACATTCGGTCTTCAATCCTTCCTCCGCCAATGCCTTTTGAATCACTGTTGTAATGGCCTTATTGCTGTTTGCCGCATCACTGCCACCGCGGAGAATTACGGTATTTCCTGTCTTAAAACACAGAGCAAACACATCCGCTGTTACATTGGGACGAGCCTCGTAAATCACACCGATGACACCAATCGGAACCTTCTTCTGACCGATCAAAAGACCGTTCGGACGCTTCTGCATTCCTAGGACTTCACCGATAGGATCCGGAAGAGCTGCCACCTGGCGCATTCCCTCTGCAATTCCCTCAAGTCTTGCAGGATCCAAAAACAGGCGATCCAACAGTCCCTTTGGAAGACCATTGGCTTTTCCCCGCTCCATATCCTTTGCATTTTCACTACAGATATAATCCGCTTCTTTTACAATAAGATCCGCAGCCTTAAGCAGCAGGCCATTCTTTACATCTGTGGATAGCTTTGCAGTAAAATATCGGTTATCACTGGCTTTTTGACAAATTGTTAACAGATCCATTCCGTTCTCCTTTATGCTTTCTTGTATTGACTCGGGGTACATATTGCATTCATAGAAATATCCCAGTTCTCCTGGGGGATAGCTGTCTGTATTTGCTGATCGAAGCAGACACCGATGGAATACACCTTTGGATGGTCTGTCAAAAACCTGTCATAATATCCGCCGCCATATCCGATCCTGCTTCCGCTCATAGTAAACAAAAGACCCGGTGTCAGTGACACCGCTGCTCCTGTTTCGTAAAGCTTTTGTCTTGTAACCGGTTCCATCACATGAAAAGCGCCCTCCTGAAAGTCTTCCAAAGAAGAGACTTTATAAAAAAAGATACCGTCTTTCTCTGTGACAGGAAAATATAGTTCATATTGCTCTTTTAAAAGCTCTTCTGCCAGAGGCAAAAGATTTACCTCAGATCCCAGAGGATAAAACATCAGAACCGTCTTATACGGAAGCTGTTCCGTTAAGATCCGGTGCAATCGCCTGCAAAGTTGCAGGGAAAGAATCTCACGCTTTTCCTTGGGAATCTCATTCCGTCGCTTCTTATAATCCTGCCGGAGCTGCCTTATCGTCATAGGCTCTCCTGGATCATATCCACCACATCAAAATATGGATTATAGCTTGCCTTAAAAAGCGTTCCAACCTGATCTCCCTCGAAGATCCGATGGAGCATGGTCAAATCATTTGCATTGGCAATGATCATATCCGCGCCGGAGGCTGTTGCAATCTGCGCTGCAGAAAGCTTGGTTGCCATACCACCGGTTCCCACATCACTTCCCGGATCACCCGTTCCCATGGCTAAAAGCTCCTCATCGATTCTGTCCACCACCGGAACCAGTGCTGCATCCGGATTCTTCTTAGGATCATCTGTAAACAATCCGTCAATATCCGACAACAGAATCAGAAGATCCGCTCCGATCAGAGAGGACACAATAGCAGAAAGGGTATCGTTATCACCAAACTGAATTTCGTAGGTGGAAACCGTGTCATTCGCATTTACAATCGGAATGATTCCCATTTCAAACAACTGCTCAAATGTATTCTGTGCATTCTTACGGGATACATTGTCAAGAATCGTATTCTTTGTCATCAAAACCTGACCGGCCGTCTGATTATACTGAGAAAAGAACTGCTGATAGATTCCCATCAACCTTGTCTGTCCCACCGCTGCAAGGGCCTGTCGTTCCGGCATATGTGTGGGGCGGTTCTTGATTCCCATGGTCTGTCTTCCCACAGCAATCGCTCCGGAGGATACCAGACAGACATCAAGTCCCATGTTCCTTAAATTACTAAGTTCCATGGCAAGACGTTCAATCTTGATATAATCAATTCGTCCCGTAGCCTCATGGGTCAAAGAGTTGGAACCAATTTTAATAACGACACGTTTTTTACCGGATAAATCCATACCTTGCCCTTCCATTCCCAAATTTTGCTAAAATTCAACGCATACTACTCTATCATATTTTCAGCTGTCTTGCAATTTTTCAGGGGTTTGCCTACAATAATTAATATGAAGAAACGTAAGAATATCAAGGTCACCTGGCTGATCGCCCTCATCACAGTTTCATCCCTTCTTTTTACCGGATGTAATATACCATTTTCTAAAACAACACAGGCCCAGAGCAAGACCGGGCTTTATTTTGATACCGTTATTACGGTAACACTATACGGTTCCAAAGAAGAGACCGCCCCCCTCTTAAAAGGCTGCTTTCAATTGGCAGACCGGTTTGAAAAACGTTTCTCCAACACCAGATCCACCAGTGAGATTTCCCGGATCAATGAGGCTGCCGGAAAGCCTGTTTCCGTATCCAGTGACACAGTTAATATCCTTAAGGACGCGATTTCCTATGGTCAAAAAAGCAACGGTGCCTTCGATGTGACCATCGGAAGACTTTCTGATGCCTGGGATTTCAAGTCCAATACCGGACATATCCCATCACAGAACACACTGCAGCAGGCGGTAAAGACCATTGATTATACAAACATCCAGATCTCAGATGATACTGTTTCTCTTCGTAATCCTAATGCCAGACTGGATCTTGGGGGTATTGCAAAAGGATATATTGCCGATTCCATGAAGACCTATCTTAAAAAGCAGGGTGTAACAAAAGGAATTATCAATCTGGGAGGAAATGTTTTATGCATTGGAGAAAAGGAGAAGAATGTTCCATTCACCGTAGGCATTCAAAAGCCTTTCACAGAGGACGGAACTCCTCTCTTTACCTTAAAGATTAAGGATCTTTCTGTGGTGACCAGCGGAACCTACCAGAGATATTTTCGAAAAAACGGGAAGCTTTATCATCATATTCTAAACACCAAAACAGGCCTGCCGGTACAAAACCATCTAACTTCTGTTACCATCATCAGCAACCGTTCGACGGATGGAGACGCTCTGTCCACCACAGCATTCTGCATGGGCGCAAAGGATGGACTTGCCTATATTGAGAAACTAAAAAATACCGAAGCCATCTTTGTATTAGACTCCGGTAACATATTAAAAACCAGCGGAATTGGGACAAAGATTCCTTTTACTTTGGTGAAATGACAGATTTACATTTATTCCCCTCTCTTCAAGATTTTCACACTCCCAATTCCTATCAAAGCCATACTCACAAGTAATGGTATTACATAATAATCTACTGTCGGCACAACCGATTCTATATGGTACCAGTTCAACGAAATTCGTAGCTTCCCTAAAACTGCTCCATCCAGGCAATAATCAACACATAAAAGTGAAACCACTATAATAATAGCCCAGGATGCATCCCTGATCCAAGCAACTGTAACAAATACAACAGCTGCTAAAAAAATCCCCTTCAGAAAAATAACTCTAAGAGGTTCCCACATAATTCTCCCCTCATTTCGGTAAAGAATCACACCGGTCAAAGCTGTACCTAAAATCAGCCAAAACAGTGTATATAAAAAGTACTTTCGAATCAGGTATCTTTTCATACGTTTATTAACAGAATAGATGACGCCGCGAATTGCCGCATCTTCTGTGTGTTCTGACAGAAAATAACCACTCCACCAGATTCCAAGACACGGCACCATCATCTCAAGGACAATACCATAGACATGTATATCCCTTTGGAACAGATAGCAAAAAGCGCACACTATCACCAACATTCCAAACGGGACATATTTCATACTGCCAATAATCTTAAAATCAAACATTCTTTCCTTCCTTGTAGTAGAAAAATGCATCTTCTAATGTTGGATCAACACATTGATCCGACAATGCATCCTCAGAAATCACTCTGGCAATCACATGACCTGTATCCCGACGCAAAGAGACGTACTCCCGCTTGCCAACATCCTCCGGAGATACTTCTACTTCGTACACCTTACCTCTTAAAGCATCCAGAAGATGATCCTTTGTATCAAACACAGATACATGCCCCTTGTTTAGGATCAGCACCTGATCACACAGATAGTCCAGATCGGATGCAATATGTGAAGATATCAGAACAATCTTATCTGTACTGATTCTGGCAAGCAGATTACGAATATACATCCGTGATTCCGGATCTAACCCCACCGTTGGTTCATCTAAAATCACAACCTTCGGATTGCCTAGAAGTGCCTGGCAGATTCCCAATCTTCGAAGCATTCCACCGGACAACTTTCCCACTTTCCTTTTTTGAATATCCTGCAATCCCGTTTCTTCAATCAATGCTTCGTTGTCCTTGAGCCGGATATTCTTAAGACGGGAAAGGTACTCCAAAGACTCTCTTACCGTCAATCCTTTAAAGAATGAAAAATCCTGTGGCAAATATCCAATCAGGGTATCGGGGCAATGAATCTGTCCCTTATATGTCTCCAATCCGAGAATGCACCGAAATAACGTCGTCTTTCCTGCTCCATTCGGTCCTAATATACCAATAATCCCGCAGGTGAGATTCAGATTAATATCCTTAAGGGCTTTTACTCCTTTATAGTCCTTCGTAACATTCTTAATTTCAATTACGGTGCTTCCTTTGCACACTGTACTGCCTCCTCCCACTCTTCTTTTAAATATTTTTTTGACAGATTTGTATCTCTGTATAACCAAAAGAAACTGTCAGCAAAATATGTCCTTCCATATACGGTGGAATAAATCCTATTAGTTCCCCCCTCATTAGGAACCAATATGATTTCTTTTATTCTACCTTTCGATATGCACCTATTCATTTGAATTAGTTTTTTTCTTCGATCTTGATCAAGTTTAACCGGAGAAATAACTTCCACTTCATTCTCCCTGTATCGCTTCATATGATTATTTGAAATTAACGTTCCTTGTTTAAAGTAATAAGGATACCTGCTATCTACCTTAATATCATAATTTTGATTTTCATTCACAATATTACGTAATTTCAGAGCCCATCCTTTAACCTTAAAACAACTTCCTTCTCCCTCAGATGGAAGCCAGGCAAAATATCCCGGCAGGAAACATCCTTTCTCATTCGAATAAAAATACGGAGACGAATATCCTTCATATTTTATTTTGATAAAGTATACTTCATCCTTTTGTATCTCTTTATCAAAATAGACTCTTACCGAATCTGCTTTTTGTTCAAATCCTTTTACATTTTCCCCTTCAATATTCTTAACTTCTAAATCATGGTAAAGAATAAAGGAAGTATCTTTTATGTTTTCTTTCGATCTTAGCTTTAGCCTTCCTTCGAAAAACAGATTCTTTCTAAGTTTAACATTTCCTTCTATCCCTTCTATTACCGAATTTCCAGCATGATAAAATGACTCATGTTCCATATAATAATATAAGTCATAGTTTTCTCTCGCCGATAACTCCTCACTCATTTGATCATAGATTACATATCGTCCACTATTCAGGTAAAGGATAGCCATAAGCGCAGTCACAATAATAGCCACTGCTGATTGCCACCCTCTTCTTCTTTTTTTCAAGAAATAGATGGACCATAAACATCCAATAATAAAAAGCAAATAGTAAATACGCCCCTGTTCGATCTGGAATCCGTAGAATGAATCAGCCGTTGTACAAATACTTGCTTGTCCTATTGAAATTGCTCCAATTATTTTGTCCGCTATTTTTGTACCGCACAATACCACCAGTATACAATACCAAAAATGCCGCATAACAGGGCCTACCAAAAGTCCCACTCCAATAATAAGAAGAACATGAAACTTTCTTGGTGTACCACTCCCCATGATATATCCATAAGAAAGTGACACAAAGCATGGAAGCCAGAAGTATATGAAGCAATATATCATTGCCTCTTTTAACAGCCAGCCTTCTGCTCCTAAATATACCCCATATACGAACACAAAACCTGTCATAAGCAGCAAAAGCAATACAATGTATATACTCTCGGCAAGAATCATCCACATTTGCGATGTGCGAAAATATGGGAGAACACTTACGTATTCTCCCACCTCTTTCTTTTTACGTATATGATTATAATAGGCAAACATTGCGCCAAAAAAAATCAACGTTTGTGTCACATACCCTGACAAAGACAGGTTATACATGGAATCATAAATTGCACCATATGAGAAGAAACAAAAAAGAGGGAAGAACAGCCAGCACCATTTTGTTCTAATCAGAAGTTTCAGGTGTAGTTGTAGTATCTTCATAATTAATCGTATAAGTCTCCTCTTCCATTACATGCTCTCATTAAGCCCCAGTTAAGATTTGATAAACGAACATAGTACATTTCATCAACCTCCCTTGCTTATATTTACTTCAATCTTTTTTAGCATACACCTCTCACGCCAAAATCTCCAGTAAAAAAGACTGCAAAAGGCATTTGCCTTTCACAGCCCCTTATAACTTAACCTAACATTTTAATAATCTTCTTCGGACATTTCTCAGCGCATTTACCACAGTGGGTACACTTACTCTGATCAATATATGCAATATTGTTCTCTACATGTATCGCATCCGATTCACACTGCTTCTCGCACAAATGACAGGCGATACAACCGGTGGAACATACAGCCATAACATCCTTACCCTTATCCTCATTGCGGCAGGAAACAACCTCGGTTGCTTCATAAGGGATCAATTCGATCAGATGCTTTGGACAGGTGGCCACACACTTACCACAGGCTTTGCAGGCCTCCTTGTCCACGACAGCGATGCCATCTACAACATGGATCGCATCAAACGGACAGGCCTTTACACAGCTTCCAAAGCCAAGACATCCATACTTACAGGCCTTAGGACCACCGCCGGGAACAAAGGCCATGGCATTACAATCCTCAACACCGGCATAGCTGTAGTTATTCTTGGCCTTTTCACAGTTACCGCTACAGCGAACGTATGCCATCATTCTAACCTGGTCACCGGCATCAACACCCATAATTTCACCGACCTGTGCCGCAACCGGAGCTCCTCCAACAGGACACTGGTTCACCGGCGCCTCGCCCTTTGCAATGGCTGCTGCAAGACCGGAACAGCCCGGATAACCGCAACCTCCACAGTTATTACCCGGAAGTACCCCTAAGATCTTCTCTTCTCTCGGATCCACCTCGACCTTAAACTTTTCAGAAGCAAGACAGAGAAGAAATCCAATCAGGCAGCCTGTCACACCAATGATGACAGCCGCGATCAAAATATTCACTAACATGTTCATGCCCCCTTAAATCACTCCGGCAAAACCGAAGAATGCAATTGACATCAGTGCGGAAGTGATCAGTGTCATAGCCGAACCCCTGAAATATTTCGGGTAGTCATTATATTCGCATTTTTCACGAATACCGGCTAAGATCACGATAGCCACCATAAATCCGACACCTGTACCCAATCCATAGATCACACCCTGCAAAATGCTGTAATCATTGGTTACATTTTTAAGTGCCACACCAAGCACGGCACAGTTTGTTGTAATCAATGGCAAGAACACACCAAGTGCCTTGTAAAGGGATGTGACATATTTTTTAAGGAACATTTCCACAACCTGTACCAGAGCGGCAATTACAAGAATAAATACAATGGTCTGCAGATATTCAAATCCCGTCGGCACCAGAATAAACTTATAAAGCAGTCCTGCCACAAGGGACGAAATGGTAATTACGAAAATAACCGCTCCGCCCATTCCGACTGCCGTCTTGATCTTTTTGGATACTCCAAGGAAGGAGCAAAGACCTAAGAACTGACTTAATACCACGTTATTAACGATGGATGCCGCAATAAAAATAAGTATCAGCTTTGTCATTATGCCTTCACCTCCTCAGTCGTATTCTGCTTTGCCTTTAAGTTCTCCACTGCCTTTTTCACAAGAGGATCCTCTGTCTCAGATGACAGGGTCTTTCCTCCGCAGGTAGAAGATAAAGAGCAGCTGGAACATTCACCGGACAGGCAGCCGTTTCCTTTTGCAAGAGGCTTGCCCTTTGCTTCCTGCTTCTCACGCACTACATTCATGATCACAACCAACAGCGCAAGGATCAAAAAGGCGCCAGGTGCCAGCACAAAGATCGAAATCGGTGTATAGCCGGCCTTACCGGAAGCAGCGTCTGCCAATGGCAGAATCTGTACGCCAAACACAGCTCCGCTTCCAAGAATTTCACGAACAGCTCCGATAAATACAAGGGATAAGGTAAAACCGAGTCCCATTCCGATTCCATCGAAGAAGGAAAGAACAACAGGGTTCTTTGACGCAAAAGATTCTGCACGGCCTAAAATAATACAGTTTACAACGATCAAAGGAATGTAGATTCCAAGCTGATCATACAGACTTGGCAGATATCCCTGAATCAAAAACTGAACAATCGTCACAAAGGAAGCTACAATGACGATAAAAGCCGGCATTCGCACACGACTTGGAATCAGATGGCGAAGTGCTGAAATAAGCGCATTGGAAAGAGCAAGAACCACCATAGAAGAAAGTCCCATTCCCAGTCCGTTACCGGCAGATGTTGTTACCGCAAGGGTCGGACAGATTCCCAGAAGAAGGACGAAAATAGGATTTTCCTTAACGATTCCATTATATAAACGTTCTGCTATCTTACTCATATTACTTTGCACCTCCCCCAAGACTCTGGAAATATACGAAGCCTGCATTCACAGCTCTTATAACTGCAGCCGATGTGATGGTCGCACCACTGATGGCTTCGATTTCTCCATCTCCTGCCGGTGAGGACTTTGTTACCTTTAAGGTACCGGCAGCAAGGTTTTTGAACTGATCCATAAACTTTGCTTCTTTTGCCTTCATACCAAGACCCGGTGTGTCGGAAATATCTGTGATGGAATAACCGTTTAAAACACCCTCATTGGTTACACCCATTGCAAGGGTTGCATCTCCACCATAGCTTTTTGTGACAACTGTAATAACATAACCCAGGGTCTTACCATCTGAGCCTTTTGCCTCACTGACTCCGGTAATCTTAACGGTTGCATAATCCGCATCCGCTTTCTGCACCAGTTTGGTTGCTGCATCCCCGTCAAAATCCTTTTTATCTTCAAAGGAAGATGCATCGGCAAACACACTCTTATATGCAGCTTCTGTCTGTGCCTTGGCTGCCTGCTCACGAGGAGCGGCCGTCACCTGGAATACAAGTCCCAGCAAAAATCCGGCAACCAGCGTAATGGCTGTAAGGATCATTGCATCTTTAAAGATTGCTTTTGCATTACTCATTCACCGTCGCCCCCCTTCTTTGTCTTCTCCCTTTTTACACCAAAGGCTCTTGGAATGGTTGCCTTCTCGATCAAAGGTACCAAAAGGTTAGAGAAGATGATGGCATAGCTGACACCCTCTGCACCGGCACCAAAGATTCGGAAGATACCGGTAAGAATTCCAAGACAGATTCCAAATACGATCTTACCCATAGGTGTGATCGGACTTGTCACATAATCTGTTGCCATGAAGAAAGCACCTAAAATAAGTCCGCCTCCGGCAATCTCAGAAATCAGGTACTGCACATCAAATCCATGTCCGCCAAAAATCAGTGCAAACACAGCAAATGTTACAATGTAAGTTCCAGGAATACGAAGATCAATCACTCCCATCAGAATAAGGAAGATGGCTCCGATGATCAGGGCAATCATGGATGTCTCACCAATGGTTCCCGGAATATTACCCAGAATCATTCGCATAGTATCCACACTTCCACCGTTTTTAATGGTTGCAAGCGGTGTTGCTCCACCAAAGGTATCAGCAAATCCCGGATAATCCGAAAAGTCTGTCATAAGGCCGGCAAAGGAAATCAGAAGAAAACATCTTGCTCCAAGTGCCGGGTTCATAAAGTTCTGTCCAAGTCCGCCATACAGCTCTTTAACAATGATGATGGCGAAGGCTGATCCGATAACCGCAACCCACCATGGAAGGGAACTTGGAAGATTTAATGCCAAAAGCAGGCCTGTAACAACCGCTGACAGATCTCCTATGGTACTTTTCTTCTTAACGATCTTACAATAGATCCATTCGCTCGCAACGGCTGATGCCACTGTAACAAGCACAAGAATCAGCGCTTTGATTCCAAAATTGAATATACCGAATACCGTAGCCGGAAGTAATGAAATGATCACATACAACATGATCCTTTGGGTATCGTCTCTTCCTCTGACATGAGGAGAGGATGTTACATTAAATAAATCACTCACTTGATTCACCTCTTCCTACTTCTTCTTGCGCTTATCTGCAAGTATCTGTTTTTTCATCGTCTTGATTGCCTGCGCAAGAGGTCTTCTGGCCGGACATCCGTAGCTACAGCTACCGCATTCCACACACTCAAGACCATACCAGCGTTCAAACTCTTCCTTTTGTCCGTTCTTGGAGAAATCGGAAAGTCTGGACGGAATCAGGTTCTCCGGGCAAGCTTCCACACAGCGTCCGCAATTGATGCAGGCCGTAGGCTCAAAAGCGCTTGCCTCATCCTTCGACATACAAAGAAGTGCCGAAGTCGTCTTAGTTGTAGGAACATCCAGACCAAAGAGGGCAAATCCCATCATCGGTCCGCCGGCAACCAGTTTCTTGGCATCGGTCTTAAGTCCGCCGGCTGCATCCAGAAGCTGACGGTAGTTGGTTCCGATACTGATATAGAAATTTCGCGGATCGCTGACAGCATCACCTGTTACAGTAAAGATCCGGTTGGTAAGAGGTTTACCCAGTTTTACCGCATTGTAGATGGCTACAATGGTTTCCACATTATCTACAATACAGCCGGCATCTGCCGGAAGCATTTTCGAATTAATATCCCGACCGGTAACCGCATGAATGAGCTGACGCTCTCCTCCCTGCGGATACTTGGTCATAAGCGGTACCACCTTCATACGTGGTTCGTCCTTCGTCAACTCTGTAAGACGCTCGATGCAATCCGGCTTATTGTCTTCAATTCCAAAACATCCGGTTGCGTTCGGAAACAGTAAAAGAATAATCTTCATTCCTTCAACCAGCTTCTCCGGCTGCTCGATCATTCTACGATAATCACTGGTAAGATACGGCTCACACTCTGCACAGTTTGCAATGATATAATCGATTTTATCCGGATCCTTCGGAGACAACTTCACGTGGGTCGGGAAACCTGCACCTCCCATTCCTACAACTCCGGCATCACGGATCTTGCCAATGATCTCATCCTTGCTCAGTTTCGTAACATCTTCTGTTTCTGTAAAGCCTGCCTCCATAAAATTACCATCGCTCTCAATGATAATGGAATTGACCATATCCCCTGTTGTTGTGCGACGAGGCTCAATTGCTTTCACGGTTCCGGAAACAGATGAAAAGACAGGAGAAGATACAAATCCATTGGCATCTGCGATCTTTTGCCCCTTTAACACTCCATCACCGACAGACACAATTGGCGTTGCAGGTGCACCAATGTGCTGGGACAGTGGAAATACCAGCTCTCCCTCCGGCAAAAGCTCCTTGATCGGCTTTGACTTAGACAGTTCTTTTCCATCATAGGGATGGATACCGCCTTTAAACGTCCTCAGGCCCATACTCTAGCTACCCCACTTTCTATTTATTTCTGGTCTTCTGAAAAATATACAAAAAACCAATGACTTATATGTATTATTGTAGCACTTTTACATAATTTTTCCTCTTTTAGATGGAATATTTTGTGTGAATTGTTGTATTTTTTTAGATACTCATTGTTTTTTTTCAAAAAAACAACTAATATACTTGCATGAAAGAATATACAATGACAATAAATTCTGTAACCTGTCCACCTATGATAAGGGAAGGGGATGTATTCCTTGATCTTGAAACCCTTGGATTGTCCCCAAAAGACTCCGCAATCTATCTCATCGGACTCGGTCGTTTTAACCATGGTTCCTATGAGATTGTGCAGTTTTTTGCTGAGAACGAACAGGAAGAAGATGAGATTATTCACGCCATTTTTCCTTATCTAACGAACGCATCCCGTATCATTACATTTCACGGGGAAGCCTTCGATCTTCCTTTTCTTACCAAAAGAAGCCGGCAATACCACATTTCCTTTTCGTATGAACAGGGGAAAGTCCAGTATAGCGGCAGGGACATCGAAAGTTTTGACCTGCGAAAGGCTATTTATTCTCTTCGAAGAATTCTTCAATTCCCGCACTACAATCAGCGTACCCTCGAAGAATTTCTGCAGATTAAGCGTAAGGATGACATTGCAGGCAAAGAACTGATTACATGCTACAAAGCCTACATGATGGACGAAGATCCTTTGAAGCGCTCCATGCTCTTAGATCATAACCGCTTCGATGTGGAGCATATGCCGAAGCTCTTTGATTTGCTGCAATATCGCAATATCCCGGATACAAATTATACCCTGACTTCGTTTTCATCTAACCAACAGGCACTTGAATTATGCGGAACCTCCGATTTATCACTGCCCGTTCCTCTCAGCATCCATAACCTGGGGGTACATCTTCAGTTTTTTGATTGCGGAATCAAAGTATATATTCCTCTATCCAACGGAAAAATGCGTTATTACCTGCCGAATCCAAAAGACTATGTCCGGTTGAAAGCCGATGGGCAGCTTCTACCCAAAGCACTCGCTGCCTCACTTCCATCATCCTCCTACGAAAAGGTCGATGAAAGTAACTGTTATACGGAAGTCAGTATTAACAGCGAAACTCTCAATCCGGAATATCTTTCCCGATATTTAAAACAGCTCCTACGACAACTATAAGAATATAAAAAGAAAATACGATAACAGACAGCAAAAATCCCCCTTATATGAATCAGGCGATAAACCCAACTCATATAAGGGGGAAATTCATTCATTCCTTTGTTCTATAATGTGTTCAAGTCAAGACTCGCTCGCGAGTCTTGCGCGCCGGATTCGGGTCTGCTTCAGCAGACAAATTCCTGTCCGAATCCGTGCGCATCCTCGCGGAGCGTTTAACTCAGTCGGAGCTTGTACCCCGACTGAGTTGAAATCAGGCATCTTTCTCATAGAAGAAAGAACTTCTTCTCTTGTAACCCAATTCCTTGTAATCCATTACCTGCTCGGTGCTTCCGATAAACAAAAGTCCACCAGGTGTCAAGGAAGCAGCAAACTTCTTATAGATATCATGTTTTGCTTCTTCTGTAAAATAGATTACAACATTACGGCAAACGATCAGATTACATCCGGTCGGATAACTATCACGCAAAAGATTACTCTCTTTAAATTCAACGCGCTTCTTAATCTCCTCAGAAATCTGATAGGAAGATCCAACCTTCGTAAACCATTTTCTCTTAAGATCATCCGGAACACCGGCAATACTCTTCTCAGAATACAGGCCGACCTTTGCTGTTGCAATGACCTGCTTATCAATATCCGTTGCCAGAATCTTAATATTATTCAAGTCAATATGCTTTGATAATGCCATGACCAGAGAATACGGCTCATCACCGGTAGAGCATGCTGCACTCCAGATCTTAAGCTTTTTACCATATTTCTTGATCAATTCAGGGATATATTCCTTGTCCATCAGTTCCCACTGATCTGTATTACGATAAAATTCAGAAACATTGATTGTAAGGAAATTAACAAATTCATCAAATACTTCCGGGTCATCCTTCAGCATTCTGACATAATCGACATATTCCTTGCACTTATGCTTTGTAACCAGAGAATCAATTCTTCGTCTCATCTGTTTTTCTTTGTAAGAGGAAAGATCGATTTTTGTCAGCTGATAAACATCCTGTTTAAACTTTTCGTAATTTTCCATTCATCCACCCCCTAAATAGGAAAAAGGGACCTAAGACCATACGGTCATAAGCCCCCTCTTATCTTATATGTTAATTATAACAGATTACTCCTCTGTCTGCTCCTCTTCAGAGTCGCTACCCTGTAAAGCCTTGATAGAAAGAGAAATCTTATGATCAGCCTCACGGAACTCAACGATCTTAGCTTCGATATCCTGACCTACAGCTAATACGTCGCTTGGCTTATCAACATGCTCCTTAGAAATCTGAGAAACATGAAGAAGTGCATCAACACCCGGTGCTAACTCAACGAATGCACCGAAATCTGTCATACGTGCAACCTTACCGCTAACAACGTTGCCAACAGCAAACTTCTCAGAAGCATCATTCCATGGGTTCTCATCCGGGAACTTCATAGAAAGTGCAATCTTCTTCTCGTTAATATCCTTGATGAAGACACGTGCAGCATCACCGTTCTTGAACAGCTTATTAGGATTGTCTACACGGCCCCAAGACATCTCAGAAATATGAAGGAGACCATCAATTCCGCCTAAGTCGATGAATGCACCGAAGTTTGTAACATTCTTAACTGTTCCATCGATGATATCGCCAACCTTAAGAGTAGAAAGAAGCTCTTCCTGCTTCTTGGACTTCTCAGCAACCAGAAGCTGCTTACGATCACCAATGATACGACGCTTTCTAGGATTGAACTCTGTGATTACGAACTCAATCTCCTGATCCTTGTACTTACCAAGATCTCTCTCATAAGTATCAGATACAAGGCTTGCCGGGATGAAGACACGAGCCTCATCAACAACAACGGAAAGACCGCCGTTTAATACCTGAACAACCTTAGCCTTCAGGACTTCATTATTATTAAATGCTTCCTCAAGACGCTTGTTGCCTCTCTCCTGTGCTAAACGCTTGTAAGAAAGAACAACCTGACCTTCGTTGTCGTTAACCTTAACAACAACAGCTTCCATCTTCTCACCAACTGCTGTTACAGTTGTAAGATCTACGCTAGAATCATTGCTGTACTCGTTCTTAGTGATAATTCCATCGGACTTTGTACCGATGTTGAGTACGATTTCATCTGGCTTAACGGATAAAACGGTCCCTTCAACCACGTCTCCATTGTGGATTGTCTTAAAAGACGCCTCCAGCATTTCGTCAAAACTCATCTCTGACATTTTTTAGTGACCTCCTCGATAATGTTTACTGGGGTGGATGCCCCTGCTGTAATACCGACATTATGAACGGGTTGAAGTACCGACAAATCGAAATCATCTTTTGTCTGAATAAAATAAGTACCCGAGCAACTCTGCTTGCAGATCTCATAGAGCTTCTGCGAATTCGAGCTGTTCCTGCCGCCAATCACAAACATCACGTCAACTTCCCCAGCGATACGTGCTGCTTCCTTCTGGCGTTCTTCAGTGGCATTGCAGATTGTATTAAGAGCATTAATATCATACCCTTTTTGTGTTAATATTTCAACTAATTCTTCAAATTTGTGCAAATTAAAAGTTGTCTGTGATAAAAGAAGGATTTTGTCTGTTGAATCTGCTGTATATTTTTCAGCCTCTTCCCTTGTTTTGATCACATCATAACGGTTTCCGTTGATCCATCCGATAATGCCCCGAATCTCCGGATGATCCTTATCGCCAAGCAACAGAATTCTTTCTCCGTTTCCGGAATGTTCATCAGCAAGACGATGGATTTTGGAAACGAAGGGACAGGTTGCATCTATAATCTCATGACCGCTGTCTCGTATTGTTTCCAATACCTTTTTTGCCACTCCATGGGAACGGATGATTACGATTCCTTTTTTGTATTTGGACGGGTCATCGCCTTCTTCCATTATGACCACGCCCTTTTTCTTCAGATCTTCTACCACCGTCTCATTATGAATGATTGGTCCATAGGTATAGATCGTTTTATCCTGATAGGTTTCAATGGCATTGGTCACAAGGTCAACCGCTCTTTGAACCCCAAAACAAAATCCCGCACTCTTCGCCACGGTTATTTTCATGAAAGCAAACCCTTTCTCTTACACATATCTTTCATGGTCTCAACGACCTGATCGATTGTAAGCTCAGAAGAATCCAAAAGAAGGGCGTCCTCCGCCTGTCTTAAAGGAGAGACCTCACGGTTCATATCAGCCGCATCACGCTTTTCAATATCTTCAATGATCACATCAAGATCAGCCTCTACGCCCTTTTCCACCAGCTCCTTGTAACGACGCTTTCCACGAACCTCGGAGGAAGCCGTAAGATACACTTTAAGATCGGCATTCGGAAGCACGCATGTACCGATATCCCGGCCATCCATTACAACGTTCTCCCTTGCTGCAAGCTCCTTTTGAAGGTTGGTAAGATGCTCTCTGACAGCCGGATATCCGCTTGTTGCAGATGCCATCTTGCCGGCCTCCTCGGTTCTGATCTCGCCGGTTACATCCTTTCCGTTCAACAGAACATGCTGCATTCCATCCACATAGGAAAGAGAAACGACTGCATCTTTGGCAGCCTCACTGATCTTATCTCCATCCTGTGGATCGATCTGCTTGGATGTAAAATAAAGTCCCATGGCCCGGTACATTGCACCCGTATCCACATAGATATATCCGAGATCCTTTGCCAGCTGCTTGGCAATAGTACTTTTTCCTGCTCCTGCAGGTCCGTCGATTGCAATATTTTTGCTCATATATCCTCCCTATTCAGCTATACTTCTACCGGCCAAATCACCGGTTGAAAATGCAATTTGAAGATTAAATCCACCCGTCAGCGCATCAAGATCCAGCAATTCTCCTGCTGCGTAAAGTCCCGGATATTTTTTCACTTCCATTGTGGACGGATCAATCTCTTTCACAGAAATTCCTCCCTGTGTTACAATTGCCTCTTTAAAGCCGCGTGTTCCGGTTACTGTCAGCGGAAAAGCTTTCAGATACTGCAGAATCGTCTCACGCATTTCTTTGGTAATACTGTTTAATTTAAGTTCCGGCGCAATCCCTGTTAACTCGATCATAACCGGAATCATAGCCTTCGGTAACAGTTTATCATAAAAATTGGAAAACTGCTTATTCGGTGCCTCCTCAATGATCCGCAGCAGGCGCTGATTCAACTTGTCATGGTCAAGTGCCGGTTTTAAATCAATAAACCCTTTCAAGGCACCATCCCCGCCTGTCAGATGTTTTCCGACGCGGCTGGAAGCGGATAACACCAACGGTCCGGTGATGCCAAAATGTGTAAACATCATTTCACCAAAGTCCTGATAAACCGGCTTTTTCCTGCCATCCACATACAAAGACAGGGAAACATTTTTCAATGAAAGACCCTGCATCTTGGGAATGTAGCTTTCCATACAGTTGAACGGCACTAGAGCCGGTCGTAATTCCGTCACCTTAAGGCCCAGTTCCTTTGCAAAATGGTGCCCGTCTCCGGTGGAACCTGTTGTCGGATAAGACAGTCCTCCGGTACATAAAATAACAGCATCCGCCCTTTTCATACCGTCTGCTGTCTGAACCCCGACCACCCGGCCGTCTTCAACAACAATACCTGTCACCTCCGTATGAAGGCAGATCTTCACCTTATAGGCATCAAGGGCTGTCTTTAGGGCATGCGTTACATCGGAAGCACGATCGGACACAGGGAAGATTCTTTGTCCACGCTCTTCTTTCCATGGGGTTCCATGGGACTCCATGAAGTCCATAACATCCTGGTTCGTCAAGGTATAAAAGGCGCTATACAGAAACTTTGGATTACTCATGACCATTGGAAAGAAGTCTTCGATCGGTGCTCCATTGGTGAAGTTACACCGTCCTTTTCCCGTAATATAAATCTTCTTTCCAAGCTTTTCATTCTTTTCAAGAAGCGTTACCTTACAGCCGCCTCTTCCGGCGGCAATAGCTGCTGCCATTCCGCTGGCGCCTCCACCCACAACAATTACATGCTTCATAGGGTCCTCCTTAAAAGTTTCCGCGAACCGAGTCTTTTACCGGATCAAGTTCATCATTCTCATAATACTGGTAATCCTTCCAGATCTTCTCCATCTCGGAAAGGTGCTCAGCCACCTCTTTTTTACGTCGTCCCGTCACTGCCATACAGATGGCATCTGCCACCGCAAAGGCCGCTGTCAGAGAAGGACCATAGCTGTTTCGGATGCAGGACGCTGTCAGATTACAGGAAGAGTACAGATTCATCGGTGAATGAATGCTGTCCGTAATCGTAATAACCTTTGCCTGTCTTGTGCTGGCATATTCCAACGCTTTTAACGTTCGCATGGAGTATCTTGGAAAACTGATACCGATCATAACATCCTCTCCATTCACTCCCATGAGCTGCTCAAAAATTTCCTGGCTGCTGCTGGTGGAAAGTCTTCTTACATCTTCCAGTGCAATACCGAGACGAAGGGACAGGTAGGATGAGATTGGATCGCAGTCCCGCAGTCCGATAATATAGATCCGGCGGGCACCAACCAATAAATCGATGGCCTGTTCAAAGGCTCTTCGATCCAGATTCTCCTCTGTTTTTTTAATGTTTTCGATATCCTGATCCAGGGTATCAAGAAAAACATCCTCTCTTGAGACTTCAAGATACGGTACTTCCGTCGGTCCAAGAGCCGGAAGCTGATTCTTGACGGTATCTTCCAAAGCCATCTGAAACTCACGATATCCGGTATAACCGAGAAAGGATGCAAAACGCACCACGGTTGATTCACTGACACCGACCTTCTGACCAAGGTCCGTAGCTGTCAAAAAAGCGGCTTTATCGTAACAATCGGTAATGTAGGAAGCCAATGCCTTCTGACCCTTGGACATACTCTTATACCGGTCATTGATCCGGTTTTTTAATTCTTGTGCCTTACTGTTCATAGTATCCTTCCGAATGTATTGTAAAATGAGTTCAAGTCTCGCTTGCGAGACTTGGCGCGAGATTTGCGTCAGCGTAGCTGACATATTTCATATGCAAATCTCTGCGCATCCTCGCGGAGCGTTTATCTCAGTCGGAGATTGTAACCCCGACTGAGATAAAATACGCCGCTCCCGATGGAAGCGGCGTACGTAATGGCTTACAAAGCAATTCTTACTACTTCGTCGGAACGTCCTTAATACTAAAGCTGATACGTCCCATCTTATCCTTGCCAAGGCAAATAACCGTAACAGTATCTCCTAAGGTAAGGACGTCCTCTACATGCTCAATTCTTTCCTTCGCAATCTTGGAAATATGAACCATGCCTTCCTTACCAGGAGCAAATTCAACGAAAGCACCGAATTCTTTGATGGAAACAACCTTACCGGTGAAGATCTGTCCCTTCTCAAAATCCGTTGTGATGATACGAATCATCTCAAGAGCTTCATCCATGCCCTTCTTATCGGTACCACAGACAGAAACTGCACCGTCATCTGTAATATCAATCTTAACACCGCAACGTGCGATGATCTCGTTGATTGTCTTTCCTCTCTGTCCAACCACATCACCAATCTTCTCCGGATTGATGTGCATCTGAACGATCTTAGGAGCCAGTTCACCAACATGATCGCGTGGAGCAGCAATGGCCTTGCTCATGCAGGTATCCATAATGAAATTACGGGCCTCATGTGCTCTATGGATTGCCTCTTCCACGATTGGTCTTGTCAGTCCATGAATCTTGATATCCATCTGGATTGCGGTGATTCCCTCATGTGTACCGGTAACCTTAAAGTCCATGTCACCGAAGAAATCCTCTAATCCCTGAATATCTGTCAATACAAGATAATCATCATCTGTATCGCCTGTTACAAGACCACAGGAGATACCTGCAACCATATCCGTAAGAGGTACACCGGCAGCCATCAGTGACATACAGGATGCACAGGTAGAAGCCATGGATGTAGAACCGTTTGACTCGAAGGTTTCAGATACCGCACGAATTGCATACGGGAATTCCTCAACACTTGGTAATACAGGAAGAAGCGCACGCTCAGCCAATGCTCCATGACCGATCTCACGTCGTCCCGGTCCTCTTGAAGGCTTAGTCTCTCCAACAGAGTAGGATGGGAAATTATAGTGATGAATATAGCGCTTCTCTGTAATATTCTCATCTAATCCTTCCACTCTCTGTGCTTCAGAAAGAGGTGCCAGAGTAACAATATCACAGATCTGTGTCTGTCCACGTGTGAACATAGCACTTCCGTGAACTCTTGGAATCAGATCAACCTCAGCGGATAACGGACGGATCTCGTCAATCGCACGACCATCCGGACGCTTATGATCCTTTAAAATCATCTTACGTACGGTCTTCTTCTGATACTGATAAACAGCCTCATCCAGTACAGCAAGATATTCCTCATTCTCTGCAAAAGCCTCTGCAAGACGATCCTTGATTGCACTTACATTTGCTTCACGCGTCTGCTTATCATCGGTAAATACAGCCTCTTCCATCTCTGCAGGTGGAACGATGGTCTTGATTTCTTCGAACATTGCTTCAGGAATTGCGCAGCTTTCGTAAGCGAATTTCTCCTTACCGACTTCCTGAACCATCTGATTGATCAAAGCAATAATGGATAAGTTGACATCATGTGCCTTGTAGATCGCATCGATCATAACCTCATCGGAAAGCTTATTCGCACCGGCCTCGATCATGATAACCTTCTCTGCTGTAGAAGCAACGGTAAGACGAAGATCACCGAAATCCCACTCCTTCTGGGAAGGATTGATAATAAGCTGTCCATCTACCATACCCACCTGTGTCATAGCGCAAGGACCATCAAATGGAATATCGGAAATGGTTGTTGCGATTGCTGTTCCAATCATAGCAACAATCTCAGGACGGCAGGCAGGATCCACAGACATAACCAGATTATTTAAAGTTACATCGTTACGGAAATCCTTCGGGAATAACGGACGCATCGGACGGTCGATAACACGAGCTGTTAAAACAGAATTCTCGGAAGCCTTACCCTCACGCTTGTTAAATCCACCCGGAATCTTTCCTACAGAATAAAATTTCTCTTCAAATTCAACAGACATCGGGAAAAAATCAATTCCTTCTCTTGGCTTGTCTGAAGCTGTTGCTGTACTTAATACCGTTGTCTCGCCATAAGAAATCAGGACAGCGCCATTTGCCTGTGCTGCAACCTTACCAACCTCAATCTTAAGTGGTCGGCCCCCAAGGTCCATAGTGTAAGTTTTTCTTGTCATGTTTCTCTCCTTTTCTGAATGGCAAGAGTTCCGAAACTACTGAGGAGCCTGTAACGTCCTTACAAGCTCTTCAGTGGTCTCGGCTAAACACCTGCCAAATAATACAAACAAACAGAGCAGAAATATAGTATACTTCTGCTCTGTCGCATGATCAAAATTATTTACGAAGGCCGAGACGCTCGATCAGGGAACGGTAACGCTCGATATCCTTACCCTTAAGGTAGTTAAGAAGGTTTCTTCTCTTACCAACCATCTTAAGAAGTCCTCTTCTTGAGTGGTGATCCTTAGGATTAGCCTTAAGGTGCTCTGTGAGCTCAGCAATACGCTCTGTAAGAACTGCTACCTGAACCTCTGGTGATCCTGTGTCGCCAGCTGTTCTAGCATACTCGTTAATAAGCTCTGTCTTCTTCTCTTTTGTGATCATTATAAAATCCTCCTAAAATATAAATATTACAGACCATACCAAGTGAATCGTCGGAGTGTCGAATTACTGGGTATAGACAATCACTTGAGTATTCTATCATAGCTACTCTTTTGTTGCAAGGCTTTCCTTTTCCGCCTCGAAAAAGGCCCGTGCAACTCTTGTATCCTCTTTGATCTGCCGTGTCAGTTCGGTGAGGTTTTTGAATTTCTTTTCTTCTCTAACATACTCCAAAAAAATAACCGTTGCAAATTTTTCATAGAGGTTGGCAGAGTAATCCAGAAGATGCGTTTCTACAACGATCTGATTTGAATCCGAAGATATCGTCGGCTTCACACCCACATCGGTGATTCCGTGATAAATTCTTCCTTCAATATCAACTTTGGTAACATACACTCCGTTCGGCGGCAACAGCTTATCCTGCGGCGGAGCCAGATTAATAGTCGGAACCCCGATCTCCGTTCCGATATGATTCCCGTGAACCACCGGCCCGTAAATAAAATAGGGATGTCCGAGAAATTCGTTGGCCTTTCGAATCTGTCCGTTGGCAATCATACCGCGAATAGCTGTTGAACTGATCACAAGACCATCACGTGAAAGCTTTTCGACCACATCCAGCTGAAATCCATAAGAAGCGGACAACTGCTCAAGGGTAGCCACATTACCTTTTCCTCGATATCCGAATTTAAAATCATCCCCGACCGTCAAATATTTCATTTTTACTTTTCTGACGAGCATTTCGATAAAAGCCGATGCCTCCATATGAATCATCTCATCATCAAAGGGAAGAAGCAAAAGAACATCGATTCCCTTTTTCTTAAGGTAGGCATTACGTTCCTGCTCGGTGATCAGCTTTTTCAGTTCCGGTTCATACAAAACACTTCGTGGAGACTCTTCAAACGTCACCATCACACTTGTCATATCCGAACACCGCGTGATCCGATCCGTCAAAAGGGCATGGCCCGAATGAATTCCGTCAAACTTGCCAATGGTGACAGCCGCCGGTCCTCGTGCCTTATAATTCTCAATTCCGTATACGATCTTCATATCTTATATCAGAACATTGCCTTAATCTTAAGGTGTTCCTGCTTCCTTTCATAGATAGCCTTAAAGTCCCCTGTGCTGTCATAGACCAACACCTGCTGTCCCACTTCCGGCATGAACTCCGAGAAAACACCATCATCAAGACGCAAAATATTACCATTTAAAAGCTGCTTCATTGCAGACTGTTTTACTGTAAAATGTGCATCATCCGAAAACAGCTCATCCACCGAAAGAAGCAGGCTTGTTGCATCTTCTGCCTGTTGCACGTCCTCCAGGGTATGCGCATCCTGCAACGTGAACGGTCCCACCTGTGTCCGGCGAAGATAACTCATACAGCCGCCGCACCCAAGTTCCTGTCCGATGTCATGAAGCAGGGTCCGAATATACGTCCCTTTGGAGCAGTGAATCCGAAGTCTTGCCTTCGGTGCCTGAAAAGATAAAAGCTCAATGGAATGAATGCAGATCTTTGCCGCCTTTCGCTCCACTTCCTTTCCCTCTCTTGCCAGTTCATATAATTTTTTCCCGCCGATTTTTTTAGCAGAGTACATCGGCGGAATCTGCTCCTGCCATCCGATATGGGAAGTCAGAACCTTTCTAAGCTCCTCTTCTGTAACCGAAACCGGACTCTGTGTCAGAATCTCACCCCATATATCCTGGGTATCACTGGTCTGTCCCAGCAGAAGTTCCGCTTCGTACGTCTTATCCATGTCTGTAAGAATATTGCACACCTTGGTTGCCCTTCCGACACATACCGGAAGTACACCGGTCGCCTGGGGATCAAGGGTCCCTGTATGTCCGATCTTACGCATGTGAAGGATACCGCGCAGCTTTGCAATTACATCAAAAGAGGTGAAACCCGCCTCTTTATCCATCACAAGGATTCCTATCGGTTCATTCATACGTTCTTCTCCTGATAGATGGCAGCCACATCAGCCACAAGTTTTTCAATGAAACTTTCCGGATCACCCTGCACGGTAAATCCTGCCGCTTTTGCATGTCCACCGCCACCGTATTTCGCTGCAAGTTCTGCCAGATTTATATCATCTCCAAAGGCTCTTGCACTTCCCTTATAGCTTCCATCCAGATTCTCATACAAGAAAAATGCAACGCGTGTTCCTCTAACAGAGCGAAGGGTGCTGACAATACCTTCCATATGACGTGGAAATGCCCCAACCTGCTTCATATCCTCTCCGGTCACAAAGCTTGCTATTACTTTACCGTCCAGGTACTGTTTTGCCTTATCAATTGCAATCCCCATGATTTTAAGGGACTCAATACTCTTCTCAAAAAACACATGATCCACGATATAGGAATAATCAATTCCGGTATCCATTAAAAATCCGGCGAATTCCATTGTGGAACGATGGGTACAGGAATACTGGAACACTCCGGTATCTGTCACCATGCCTGTGTAAAGACAGGCTGCGATATCCGCATCGATTGCCTCTTTTCGCATCATGTTTCCGATCAGTTCGCAGGTAGAACTTGCCTCAGGCTCTACAAAATTCATATCTGCAAAAGAATCATTGCTTAAGTGATGATCCACGCAAAGGGTATGCTTCGCCTTCTTGAAATAATGCGCCGCATCACCGAGACGGGATAAATCGCCGCAATCAAGGGAAACAAACAGGTCAAAGGACCGGTCTTCATAGGTATTGACCCGTCGGATATTACCGGCACTCTTTAAAAACCCAAAAGTCTTCGGAATCGGATCGAGGTAAACATATACCTCAATCTCCGGAAACTCCTTGCGGATATAATTAAACAGACCAAGGCAACTGCCGACACAGTCTCCGTCCGGACGCACATGACCTGCAATTGCTACGCTTTTCTTATCTTTTAAAACGTCATCAATGATCATTATGCCTCTTCCTCTGTATGGCCGGCTGCCGCATCTGCCGCTTTCACTTCTTCAATCTTCTTGGACATATTGATTGCATAGGCAATGGATGTGTCCAGATGGAAATTTAAAACAGGCGTATTACGAAGGTTTAATCTCTGTGCCAGAAGATGACGAATATATCCGGCAGAGCTTTTGATTCCGTCCATTGTCTTTTCCGCTGCTTCATCATCACCCAAAACGGAAATGTAAATCTTGGCCGTCTTAAGGTCCGGTGCAACCTCAACCTCTGTAACGGATACCATAGGTGCAATACGAGGATCCTTTACATCATTGCGAAGGATCTCCGCAAGCTCACGATGTACCTCTTCATTGATTCGAATATTTTTTACACTGTTTTTTCTCATAGAATTCTCCTGCCATTATGGCAAAACAGGCTGCCACAAATGCGGCAGCCTGATGTTAACTTTATATGTCTTACTGTCTAGGCACTTCCACCATTGCGTATGCTTCGATTACATCATCCACTGCGAACTCTGTAAATCCTTCGAATACAAGACCACACTCATAACCGGCCTTAACCTGCTTAACATCATCCTTAAATCTCTTAAGGGAAGCAAGCTTTCCTTCGAAAATCTGCTCATCTCCACGACGAATACGAACAGAACAATCTCTCTCGAAGTAACCGTCATCCACAACAGATCCGGCAATATTACCAACCTGAGAAGCCTTGAAAATCTGACGAATGGTTGCATGTCCGATTACTTTCTCCTCGAAGATCGGCTCTAACATACCCTTCATTGCAGACTCAACATCCTCGATCGCATTATAGATGACCTTGTACAGACGGACATCAACACCCTCATGATCTGCTGTAGCTTTGGCAACATTATCCGGACGAACATTGAATCCGATAATAATTGCATTACTTGCTGCTGCAAGGTTAACATCGGACTCTGTAATAGAACCTACACCACCGTGGATAACCTTAACCACAACCTCCTCGTTGGAAAGCTTCTCAAGAGATGTCTTAACCGCTTCAACAGAACCCTGTACGTCCGCCTTAACAATAATATCAAGCTCCTTGACATTACCGGCCTGAATCTGACTGAACAGATCATCAAGAGACATTCCGCGACGGCTCTCCTCAATCAGCTTATCCTTACCAACAGATACGAAGGTGGAAGCATAATCTCTTGCTTCACGCTCGCTGTCGAAGGACTGGAAAATCTCACCTGCGTTCGGCACCTCAGAAAGTCCTAAAATCTCAACCGGTGTAGAAGGACCTGCCTTCTTGACACGCTTACCGTTCTCATCGATCATGGCACGAACCTTACCGAAGGAAGAACCGGCAGCAACCGGATCACCTACATGAAGTGTTCCCTTCTGAACAAGGATTGTCGCAACAACACCACGTCCCTTATCCAGCTCAGCCTCAACGCAAAGTCCTCTTGCGTTACGCTTTGGATTGGCTTTCAACTCAAGCACATCTGCTGTAAGAAGAACCATCTCAAGTAACTGATCGATACCTTCACCTGAATGAGCAGATACCGGAACGAAGATCGTGCTTCCGCCCCAATCCTCAGGAATCAGTTCGTACTCAGAAAGCTCCTGCTTTACACGCTCAATGTTAGCGTTCGGCTTATCAATCTTATTGATTGCTACAATAATTTCGATGCCGGCAGCCTTCGCATGGTTGATTGCCTCAACCGTCTGTGGCATAACACCGTCATCTGCAGCTACAACAAGAATAGCGATATCGGTAGAGCTTGCTCCACGCATACGCATTGCTGTGAACGCCTCATGACCCGGAGTATCAAGGAAAGTGATCTTACGTCCTCCAATGGAAACAACATAAGCACCGATCTTCTGTGTGATTCCACCAGCCTCACGGTCTGTAATATGTGTGTTTCGAATCTGATCAAGAAGGGATGTCTTACCATGGTCAACGTGACCCATGACGCAGACAACCGGTGGACGTGGAACAAGATCCTTCGGATCCTCCTCTTCTTCCTTCAGAAGTTCCGCAATAACGTCAACCTTCTCTTCGTGCTCACATACACAGTTAAACTCTAATGCGATCTCTTCTGCCTCATCGTAATCCACATCGGAATTAACGGTAACCATCTTACCGGACATAAAGAGCTTCTTGACGATATCAGAAGGCTGTACCTTCATCTTATCTGCCAACTCGCGGATGGTAAGATGATCCGGAAGAACAATGGTAAGAACCTCATCCATGTTACGCTTTTCGGTCTTGTTGTTATTGTTCTTTGTTCTCTTCTTACCGCCGTTCTTCTCCAGATTAACGTAATGCTCCTGCTTCTTTCCCAAAGCATCGCGATCACGGTTATTCTTCTTGCGGCGATCCTGATTGTTGTTGTAATGTCCGTCATTCTTACGGTCGTTACCAGGAGCTCCTCCTGCAACGGAAGCGTTACCTCTTCCACCGTTTCCACGGCGATCATTATTAAACGCATTGTCACGCTTAGGACCACGATGATCGTTATTGTGACGTCCACCGTTCGCATTCTGTCCGCCCTGACCGTTCTGAGACGGGCGATTCTTCATATTATCGAAGATATTACCACGCTTGATCGGACGTCTTTCCTTCTGCTGTTCAAAGACATTCTCTCTCTTAGGAGCAGCCTCTGCTGTCTTTGACTTCTCTGCCTTAGGCGCAGTATTCTCTACCGGAGCCTGAACCGGTGCGGCAGGCTTCTTTTCAAATACCTCCTGCGGCTGTGCATCCAGTCCCTTTGGACGAACGGTTCTCTGGCTCTCTGGACGTGGCTTGATCGGTCCTCTTCTCACTTCATTATGGCCATTGCCCTGACGATCACGGGAAGACCTGTTACCGTCACCACGGTTCTTCTGATTCTTCTTCTCATCACGTCCGCCTCTGCCCTTTGCATACTGGGTATTAAAGACAGCCGTAATATTCTTCTTTTTCTTCGGAGCGCCTTCTTTGTTCTCGGCAGTCTCCGCTGTTTCTTTCTTTTTCTTGTTTTCTGTATTCTTCTCTGTCACGTTCTGACCCTTCTCGGAGGAAGATGCAAACGCATTACGTACCTGCTGGACCTGCTCATCCTCAAGACCATTCTGCGCTGTTACCTTAACTCCCTTAGAAGCCATAAAAGCAACAACGTCTTTAGATGGAACACCAAGCTGTTTAGCCAGTTCATGTACTCTAATTTTCGCCATTCAAATTCCTCCTTGCTGTGCAAAACCTATCTATCTTATCGATGATGGATTTTGCAAATCCAGCATCGCAAACTGCCACCGTCATACGAAAAGCCTTACCAAGACACGGTCCCAAGTCACTGCTTTCCCCGTGAATCCTGTAGGGAATGTCGCGATAGTTACACATATCCATAAAATGCTTCTTTGTATTATCGGATGCATCCTCGGCAATGATTACCAGGTATGCTTTTCTCTCTTTAACAGCCTTTTCAACGGAAAACTCTCCGCTTGCTATCCGACCTGCCTTTTGTGCCAGGCCCAGCATCGAAAAGATTGGATCTATCATAAAACATTCATCTCCTCATTCAATTGCTGGTATATCTCGGTTGAGATCTTACCGCGGAAGGATCGCTCCAATCCGCGGGACTTTTCGGCCTTTGCCAGGCAATCCCTGTCCGGGCATACATATGCGCCTCTACCGCTCATCTTCCCATCTAAATCAAGATGGAACTGCCCTTCTTTTGTTCTCACAATCCGAATCAGTTCTTTTTTTGGTTTCATCTCACCGCAGCCCACACATTTTCTCACAGGCTGTGCTGTCATTTTAGCCATTAGCAGTTATTCCTCAGTAGCCTCTGCCTCTGTCTGCGCAGAAGTCTCATCATAGTACTCTTCCTCGTCAAAGTATTCGTCTTCCTCATACTCTTCTTCATAATCAAGGAAGTCTCCAGCCTCTCTTGCCTGTGTCTCACTCTTGATATCAATCTTAAATCCTGTGAGTCGGGCTGCAAGACGGGCATTCTGTCCTTCACGTCCAATTGCAAGGGAAAGCTGATAATCCGGAACAACTACCTTCGCTGTCTTCTCATCAGAATCCGCAACAACCGCGATAACCTTCGCCGGTGAAAGTGCATTCTCAATCAGCATTGCCGGATTCTCATTCCACTCGACAACGTCAATCTTCTCGTTACCAAGTTCATTCACAATAGCATTGACACGGCTACCGTTCATACCAACGCATGCTCCAACCGGATCAACATCCGGATCATTTGACCATACAGCAATCTTGCTTCGGTTGCCGGCCTCTCGTGCAATACCCTTAATCTCTACGATACCCTCGCGCACCTCTGATACTTCCTCTTCAAAAAGGCAACGCACCAGATCCGGATGTGTACGGGAAACGCGGATACGTGGTCCTCTTGGATTGTTACGCACCTCAAGGACATATACCTTGATACGATCGTTTGTATTGTAATGCTCACCCTTGATCTGCTCATTCTCTGTCAGAATAGCATCTGTCTTACCAAGGTTGACGCTGATATTCTTACCGATGTAACGAGAAACGGTTCCGGTAATAATCGTATGTGCCTTATCCTCATACTCGTTGAAAATAAGGTTACGCTCTTCCTCTTTTAATTTCTGAAGAATAACGCCCTTTGCTGCACTTGTTGCAATTCGTCCAAAACTCTGTGACTTGATCTCAACATTCACAACATCACCAATCTTAAAGGAACCGTCAATCTCATGGGCCTCCTCAAGAGAAATCTCTATGATTGGATCAAATACTTCTTCTACAACTTCCTTTGCTGCAAAAACATGGTACTCACATGTGTCACGGTTCATTGTAACCGAGAAATTCTCATCTGTACCATAATTATTCTTGCACGCAACCAAAAGTGCATCCTCAATTGTTGCAAGGATTGTATCCCGGCTGATGTTCTTCTCTTTCTCAAGAACGGTCAGTGCATCTAATAATTCTGAATTTGCCATTTGCTGTTCCTCCTTACAAAACAACTTCCAGACGAATCTGCGCTATATCCTTGCGCTCAAATACCTGTTGTGAATTGTCATCTTTTATTGTAACCTGATCGGCATTATAGTCGACCAGTTCCCCACTAAAGTCCTTGCTTCCATCGATTGCGCGATATGTATGAAGCTCCACGCGCTTACCTATGCTGCGCTCAAAATCCCGTTCCTTCTTCAACGGACGGTCCAGTCCCGGAGATGAAACTTCAAATATATACTCTTCCGGAATATAATCCTCCCGGTCAAGGATCTCATTCATCTCTCTGCTGACTGCAACACAGTCATTGATGGTAATTCCACCCGGCTTGTCAATGTATGCTCTCAGGTAATGTTCTTTCCCTTCCTTCACATACTCAACATCCCAAAGTTCAAACCCCATCCGTTCTACAATCGGTAGAATGAACTCCTCTGTTTTCTTCTCATACTCTTTCGCTGCCATGTATCCTCCACCAAAAATTCCGTAAACACAATTTAAGAGTGAGCCTAATGGCCCACTCTTAAATATCAAGAGTTATGTAGTAGTTCCTAGGGGAATCGAACCCCTGTTTCCGCCGTGAGAGGGCGGCGTCTTAACCGCTTGACCAAGGAACCTTATGTGCTGCAGTTGTTATTACCGCAGCAACAATATTTATTATACTCACTTTCAAAATAAATGCAAGCACTTTTTTATATTTTTTCAAAAAAATATTTGAACAAATATTTGAAACCGTCAAACCGCACTACAGATGACAGCTTTCCTATCAATCCTTATATCCATTCGGATTCTTACTCTGCCAGTTCCAGGAATCCTTACACATTTCACGGATGCCGTATTTTGCTTCCCAGCCCAGCTCTTCCTTTGCCTTTTTCGCACTGGAATAGCACTGCGGAACATCGCCCTCTCTTCGAGGCTTCATGGAATAAGGAACGTTTACTCCTGTTGCTTCCATAAAATTATTAACTACATCAAGAACAGAATATCCTACCCCTGTTCCAAGATTATAGATGCAAAGGCCAGCCTTTTCCTGAATCTTCTTAAGAGCTGCCACGTGTCCGCTGGCAAGATCACATACATGGATATAATCTCTTACACAGGTTCCATCCGGTGTATCGTAATCATTTCCAAAGATACCAAGCTCCGGAAGCTTTCCAATAGCAACCTGGGTAATGTACGGCATAAGGTTGTTTGGAATACCGTTTGGATCCTCTCCCATCTTTCCGGTCGGATGTGCTCCGATTGGATTAAAGTAACGAAGAAGAATGATGTTCCAACTCTCATCTGCTGTATGAAGATCGGTTAAAATCTGCTCAAGCATAGACTTTGTCCAGCCGTAAGGATTCGTACATACCCCCTTAGGACACTCCTCTGTAATTGGAATCTGTGCAGGATTACCGTACACAGTTGCGGAAGATGAGAAGATAAGATTCTTCACATCATGTGCTTTCATAACATCTGTCAAAGTCAATGTACCGGTAATATTATTGTTGTAATATTCCCATGGTTTATGTACAGACTCTCCTACCGCCTTAAGTCCGGCAAAATGGATAACAGCATCTATTTTATGTTCGGTAAATATCGTATCAAGGCAATCTCTGTCAAGAATATCCCCCTTGTAGAAGATTACATCCTTCCCTGTGATTTCTTTTACTCTTTCCAGGGCTTTTTCACTTGAATTACACAGGTTGTCGATTACAACCACATCGTGGCCCGCGTTTAACAGTTCCACACATGTGTGACTTCCAATAAAACCTGCCCCTCCTGTAACTAAGATCTTCATAAAATATCCTCCTTTTATATTTCAGAAACTACCATCAATTATATCGTTTCCTTATAAAAAAGACAACAACAGCCGATTCATCATCGTATACAAACTGTAGCGATCGGTCGCCTTATATACAATCGAAATCAGATTCTCTCCGCTTTCATTTTCAGACAGAAGTACAAGGCAATATCCCGCCTTTCCTGTGGTACCGGTTTTACCTCCGATCGCCGTGATTCCCTTCGGCGCCTTCGCCTCTCCCGTCTTATAATAATTCGTCGGAATGTATTGCTTTTTCACAACATTGCCGGAAGCATCGGTATACGTCACATTGCACTTACGTGCTTTGATGATTTTAAGAAACACCGGCTCCGTAATGGCTGCATGAAAAATCAGATACATATCATATACGGTCGTGTAATGCTGATCGTCGTGCAAACCGTTGGGATTCACAAAATGCGAATGCGTTGCTCCCAGTCGAAGAGCCTCTTCGTTCATCAGCTTCGCAAACTCCTCCGTCGATCCGCTGATACCTTCGGCAATTGCAACCGATGCATCATTTCCGGACACCACCAGCATGGCTTTTAATAAATCCCGCAAGGTAATACGGTCACCCGGATGCAGCCCTGCAACCGAAGAATCTGCCGCCTGATTGCAGGCATTTTCGCTTACGGTATATACCTCATTGAGATCGCCGTACTTTAAAGCGACATAGGCCGTCAATATTTTTGTTGTTGATGCAGGATAAATCTTCTTATCTGCTTTCTGGGAATAAATCGTAGAAAGAGTTGTATCATTAAAAGCACCACAGGCTTTCGCAAGCTGCTCATTCGTCGATGCCGTCGCAGAGTCTTTCTGCGGAAGATGTGCAACCTGCTCTCCCAAAAGGGTGGAATTCGCCTTCGGAGCAAGTCCATATTTTTCGATGGAAGAATATAAAGAATAAGGTTCTTTGATATCTGTCCGGCAGGCTGTAGCCGATAAGGAAAAGGATACAGCCATAACAACAGACAGAATCTTTTTATTTATACATTTCACGCCACTCAAGATCTCCTCTGTCTAAAGATTTAATCAACAGTTCTGCCGTCGCAAGATTCGTTGCCAGAGGAATATTGTGCGCATCACATAACCGCACAATATTATTGACATCCGGCTCATGTGACTTCTGTGTCAGTGGATCACGCAGGAAAATCACAAGATCAATCTCATTGTGCTCAATCTGAGCCCCAAGCTGCTGGGTACCTCCGAGATGACCTGAAAGATATTTATGAACCGAAAGATTTGTCACCTCTTCAATCAAACGTCCGGTCGTTCCTGTTGCATACAAATCATTTTTACTAAGAATCCCTCTATATGCAATGCAAAGATTTTGCATCAGTTTCTTTTTCGCATCATGTGCAACTAGCCCAATATTCATCCAATACTCCTTTCCCCTCGGTATCTATATTATATCACACATCGTAGAATTTCTTTGCCTGTAAACTTACATTGAGAACAAATCCCACTCCAAAATACAAGGCCACCAGAGATGTCAATCCGTAACTTACAAACGGAAGGGTCAATCCGGTGTTCGGTAACAATCCGGTAACAACGCAGATGTTTACAAAACCCTGACAGGCAATCAGCGCCGCAATACCGACACAGATCAACTGGCCTGCCAGATCCTTGGCTCTTCTTGCTGTACGGATACATTCAAAAGATATGGCAAATAAAATCAGAATCAGAACACAGCCACCGATGAATCCGATTTCTTCTCCTGCTACTGCAAAAATAAAATCCGTATGCGGCTCCGGAATATAATTACCATTCTTCACCGAGTCAACACCTGAATTATTAAGTCCTTTTCCGAGAAGCTGTCCGGATCCGATTGCCATAATGGAGTTCTGCTGCTGCATAGCACTCTGCGGATATTTCTCCGGCATTAACCAGGCAGCGATTCGCGTATTCTGATATCCGGCCAAAAATCCACCGGAAGAATGCAAGGTCATAAAAATCATCAAAAAGCCGCCGGAAAAAATCAGTCCCAGTACAGCCCCGACAATTTTATAGGATAACCCGGTATAAAATACCATGGCAAAGATCACCATAAACGTAACAATGGTGGTGGACAAATCCGGTTCCACAAGAATCAAAAGAAGTGGAATCCCCGCCAGAACTGCAGTCATCAAAAGCCTTTTTGGTTTGTTGATCTCTTCCTGATACTGCATCAGGTACTTCGCCAGAAACAGAACAACGAAGATTTTGGCAACCTCCGAAGGCTGGAATCTGACTCCCGGAAGACTGATCCATCGGGTCGCTCCAAGGGAATGATCTCCCACTCCGGGAATCAAAACCAGAAGCAACAGTCCACAAGTCAGCACATAAAAGAGCCAACCGAAGGATAGGACAAAAGAATAATCCACAAGTGCCACACACACCATAACCACAAGACCAAGCACCATTCCAATGATCTGCTTGTTCTGATAGCCTTCGTTTGCGCTGCCGATTACGATAATTCCCATAATGGTAAGTGCAACAATCAAAATCACCAGTCGGAAATTAAAATTTTTAATACGATAATTACGAAACATCAAAGAATCTCCTGTTCATATGCCTTACAGGATAACTGTCCATCGATCAGCTGAACTAAAATCATCTCATTTTCATTTGACAAAAGACGTTTTTTCTTTTTAATTCGAAAAGCCTCGCTTGTCTTATAAATAGTTACCTCTGCGTCTTCAATTCCTCCGGCAAGAATGTAGGCAGACTCTCCAATCGTCGCACCGGCAAGAGCATGACCGCGAATAATACCTGTGACAATCAGATTGCCATCCGCTTCTACTGTCGCATCTTCCGGAACATCACCTAAAATAAGCACACCGGTATCACTTACGACTTTCTCAGCGCTGTGAAGACTTCTAGGAATGATCTTTGCATTTTCAGCAGCCTTATCAAAGTAGAACCGTTCCTTCTGCCCAATGGCCCTGGTATCCCACATCTTATCCTTCAGAGAAATCAGACTGATGTGTACATCACTGTTTAATTCAATTGCCTGAACAACCGCATCGGTTTCTTCATCTGACAATTTTCTTCCCTCAATGGATAAAACAAGATCTGCGCTCCCGAAGAATTCTCTTCCCTGCGCAAATTTTCTGCAAATTGTGGTAAGCACATCCTCAATTGGGCTTTTCGGATTAAGAACCAAAAGGAGTCCATGAGAATAACTTTTAATCATTACATCTTCTGTCATAGTAGCCTCACTAATCTGTTACAGAATTGCTTCCACCAACGGAATCCACTCCGCCTTTCAGCATCTTCTTAGACGATTTAACATTAAAGTAACAGCCTAAAATATTTTTAGAAACATCTGCCGCATTATGAGAGGTATAACCAAAGGCAATTCGTGTTGCAATGGTAACCTTCGGCTTCTCATATGGAGCAAATCCAACAAAAAGTGCATGGTTCGGATGGCCGGTCTGCTGTGCCGTACCTGTCTTACCTGCCACTGCAATCGGAAAGTTATCAAACGTATCCAGCGTATCGTCTACCACCATACGCATACCGGAATGAATGGCTGACCACTGCTCCGAGTTCAATACGCCGACCTTTGAAACCTTCTTCGGATGATAGTTCTTTAGTACTTTTCCCTTGGAACTTGCCGTATGATCCAAAAGTGTCAGATCGTATACGTTACCGCTACTTGCAATCGCTGTCACGTAGCGGGCAAGAGAAATCGTTGTATAGTTGTTATCAGACTGACCGATGGCTGCCATTACAGGGAATTCCGTCGCCATATGCGGCGTATTCTCTTCAATCTCCACACCGGTCTTACGATTCAGACCAAACATCTTCGCATATTTGCGGATCTTCTTGATACCAACACTATCGTTATAGTTATTATCGCCTCCGGCAAGTCTCCAGCCGACTTCGTAGAAGAAATAGTTACAGGAATCACGAATAGCTTCTGATACATTAATGGTACCGTGTGTACTTGGATAAATCCAGCACTTTGGCTTATTACTTACCTTTTCATACACACCCTTATCGGTAATGGTGGAAGCTGTTGTGATGACACCTTCCGCAAGACCGGCTGTAGATGAGACGAGCTTAAACGTTGATCCCGGCGCCGTCCTCTGCTGCGTCGCGTGATTATACAGAGGATTTGAAAAACTCTGTGTCAGATAGGCATAATAATTATTATCTACAGAGTTTGCCAATCGGTTATTGTCATATCCCGGATAAGAAACACAGGCTAAAATTTCTCCGGTCTTGACATCCATAACAACGGAGGAACCGGAGGATGGCTCTAATGCCAGCTGTCCCGGTGTAAGCTCCATGTTCTTCACCTTGTCCTTAAGGAAATTATAAGCAGAAACTGTTCCGTTTGCCAGTCCGTCCCGCTTTTGCTTATCCATCTTCAATATACCCTGATCGTAGAGAATGGCACAAAGCCAGCTTCCCTTAATCTGGTCATTTAAGATACCGTAGTGATATACGATCTTGGCAAATGAACGATCCTTGCCCATCCGGTCCAGAATATAATCCACCAGTTTCTGATACAGCTCTTCTGTATCAACCAGCTCATCGGAGGTTGCAAACTTCGTATAATCTACCCAGTTTTTCTCCAGACAGTGTTTTAAATAGGCACGGACGGAGATCTTCTCACTCATCCATTTTTTGTAGACTTCATCGTCTTCATTTCGCGCTTCTGCCTTCAGAATACCATCGCTTCGAAGCTGTTTTACAATATATGTGGCATAATCCTGATACTCTTCATTCAGTTTATCATAATTTGACGCATTCTTGCCAAACAGCTGATTCTCAACACCGGACAAAGCCTTGTCCCGTCGTTTTTCAAAGACATCGCTTACTTTATGTTCCAGTTCTGTCGCATCCGCACTGGACATACGAGCCATATCGATCAGATTGTTGTTAATCAGTGTGAAATACACATCATAGATCGGCACTACAATATTGGCACCTGAACCGTTGGACGGCAAATGATATTCCTTGATGTTCATAATCTTGGAATACAGGATGCCTGCAATCTCCTTTTCCAGCAGCTGGTAGGTATCTCTTTGCAGCTTACGGTCCATTGACAGGTAAACGTCCTGACCGGTAACCGGAGCCTTCGACTGGGTCACCTTGATCGGCTTACCCTTGTTATCCGCATAGATCTTCTGGTATCCCTTCTTACCGGATAACTGCTTGTCCATATACTGCTCAATTCCGGCTTTACCTACAATATCATTGATGGAAACCGTCTTGTCTTCCTTGGAACGCTTCGCGTACTCTTCCGGTGAAATGGTACCCGTATATCCGATAATACTTGCAAAAGCATCCGCATCATTATATCTGCGGATGGACTGCTCATCAATGTCCGCACCAACCAGGGTGTCAGAATTTTCCTTGATATAGGCCACCGTTTTCTGTCCCACATTTTTTGCCAGTGTTGTGGCAACATACTGCTGATAACGGTTCATCCAGATTTTATATCGAAGAACTGCGATCTTATAGCGCATGAACTTGTCATATTTTTTATCGATGGAAAACTTCTTCTCACTGTAAAGAAATTCCATGATCTGTTCCGGCGTTGCTTCCGCTGTACTGTAACCCAGCTTACTGTCAAAGCCCAGCTCACTGATCTTCGCTTTACCGTATACATCGGCACGGAAGCGATCCACCGAGGTTCCGCTGTCTCTGAAAGAAAAATTTCCCTTGGAATCCTGTGTGATACCAAACTCAAAATCCAGAGCATCTCCATAACCTTCCACGTTGGTTATGATTTCTGAAAGTTCTTCATTTAAAGACTGCTGATGTTCCTTCACTGTGGCATAATTTCCGGAATCTGTAATCGTTACAGCGTATGCCAGCTTATTATATGCCAGAAGTTCCCCGTTACGGTCGTAGATATTACCTCTCGTAGCCGCAACCGTTTCCTTTTTTTCAATTCTAAGATCATAGTTCGCCTGATAATCGGCGCCCTTAACAATCTGTAATACAAACAGTCGTCCCAACAGTATAAAAGCAAATAAGCCAAAAACAGAATACAGCACCAGCTGCCTCTGCGATGCGAGACGGCTCAACAGTTTTTTAATTTCTTCAAGCACGACCTCTGTCTCTCCTCTTTTCTAAGCGATCCAGGAATTGATTCATGTGGTACATCGGGAAATAGAACACAAGGGATAACACAACCGTATAAACCATTTCCGGTACCATAACATGAAGGAAATAGTAGGAAAGACCAATCCTTCCTCTTGTCAGAAACAGACTGCAATATATCATCAATCCATAAATGAGATCTGTTGTTGCAACAAGAATAACCGGAAGTCTTAAACTATCTCCAAAATAAATCTTACGGAAAAATCCGTTCATATATCCCAGAAGCATATAAATCAGCGCATACATTCCAAAGAGATTCGCTGAAAATAAATCCAAGAGAAGGCCGGAGCAAAGACCGGCTAAAGCCCCCACTTTCCGACCTCTCATAAATCCAAGCATCCCGGTGAAAATCAAAAGTACATTCGGCACAACGCCTGCCAATGTAAACCAGGACATAATCGATGTCTGTAATAAATAACAAAGAAAAAGAGCCAGTCCAATGGTCAGTGCCTTTAATACATGATATAGAGCCTTCATCACTCTTTACTAACTCCTTTTGAAACAGAAGACGCCCCCGTCTCCTTTAACTGTGTAATAACAAGCACATCGGTCAAATGTGAAAAATCCACCACCGGTGTGATGGTTCCGGACTTTGTCAGCTGATTGGAATCCGCCTTACTGCTGCTGACATATCCAATCAGGATACCCGGAAGATACTTGCTGCTGATATTACTTGTAACAACAGCATCTCCCTCTTTCACTTTATCACCGGTATCCGACAGACCGGAAAAATCAATCATATTACTTTCATTCATCCGTTCCAGATTACCTGAAACAATACAATTATCCTCCGTTGATACAATCATGGCACTGATATTCGTATCATCTGCTATAACAGAACGAACCACGGAATAGTTCGCCCCCACTGTCGTTACAACGCCGCAGAGACCGTCACCGGCCAGCACATTCATATTGCGCTTAATTCCGTCCTTTGAACCCTTGTTGATGGTAAAGGTGTGGAACCAGTTGCTTGTACCTTTTGCGATAATACGTGCGCCCGTCGTATGATAATCCGAATAGGAACGATCCAGTTTGTATAATTCCTCAAGACGCTTTAATTCGCTGTCCTTTAACTGAACATTGGTCAGACGGCTTTCAAGCTCTGTTACCTTGTTCTTAAGCTGTTCATTTTCCGCCATCAGTTCTTTTCGACTTTTGCGATCTTCAGAAGAATGCAGTAATGCCTCCCCGGCAGAATTCAGTCCCTGCTGCATCGGTTTAAAGACATAATCGGCTACTGTCTGGAGCGGGCCCCCGGAAAACCCGGTTGCATAGCTAAAAAATAGTAATGCGATGCAAAAGATCAAAAGTGTCAAAAGGACGAAATGACTTGGTATATTGATCTTATCTCTTCTATTCATAATCTTGTCTTAGCTAAAGATTCTGGACTTCATTGTATAACCGAAACGATCGAAGCGATCCTCTGTTAATACCTTACCCAGACCTAAGGCTACTGTCTCCTGTCCTTCTTCTGCTGTGTTCATGGTAATATTTGTCATTCCCTGGAATAATGTGGAAAGACCGACAATTTTAGAACTTCCACCGGTTAAGTAGATACCGGAATGAACAACATCCTTCGCAAGTTCAGGCGGTACTTTTTCAAGGATCATACGAATGGAACCACCGATATTCTCTAAATCATCCCGCATTCCTTCGTAAATCATCTGTGCTGTTACTTCCATCTCAATTGGAAGACCGCTTACCACATCACGGCCTACAATCACCGAGGTTGTATCTTCTGTCGGCTTAAGAGCAGCTCCGATCTTTTCCTTTAAAGCCTTTGCTGTCTTGCGACCAATCACCAGATTATAACGGCGCTTCATAAAGGTAACAATGGACTCATCCAGTTTATTTCCTCCAAACGGAAGAAGCTCAGATAAAACAAGACCTCCCAGAGAGATAACAGAAATTTCTGTTGTATCTGCACCAAGGTCAACCACCATAACACCGGTCGGTTCTGTCACATCAAGTCCCATTCCCAGTGCATCTGCCAGTGGCTTCTCGCAAAGACGAATGCTTCTTGCCTTGATCTTCGTCTTGGCAAACATATCAAAGAAAGCCTTCTTCTCAACCTCTGTAATATCTGTCGGTACAGCAATTACAATGTCAGCTCCCTTAAGCTTCGCACCCATTTTTTGCTCTAACACCTCAAGAAGCATGGTCTGCATATTATCAAAATCGGCAATTACTCCGCCAACAATTGGGAATGATACCTCAATGGTATCCGGCGCTTTCTCAAACATAGAATATGCCTCATCCCCATATGCATACATCTGATTGCCTTCTACAATGGCAATCGTATTCTTCTCAAGTGTTACTCCGTTATCACTACGGCTGTAAATCTTAAGATTGCCGGTACCCATGTCAATTCCGTACCCGTTTGTCATGTCAATTCCTCCCTGCCTATTACTAAATCAGGCCCTGTTCTTTAAAACTAAAATATGTCAGATCACCGATCACTATATGATCCATGAGTGGTATACCAAGATTCTCTCCTGCTAAAGCGCACATGGTAGTAACTGTACGATCTTCACTGCTTGGTGTGGGATCTCCACTCGGATGGTTATGAAGCAGAATGATTCCACAGGCCCTGTGCATCAACGCTTCTATATACACCTCTCTGGGTGAAATCGTTGCCGTATTACATGTCCCTTCTGCCAAAACGACCTGTCCCATGTAGCGGCATTTGTTATCCAAAAGGCATAAAACCACCTGTTCTTTTTTTAGATAACGCAGCTGTTCCATGAAAAACTCTGCAACGCGGTGAGCATTGTTCATCACAAGCCTTGGTCCTCTTTTCTGCTGGCTGGCCCGAATCACAATGGTTCTGACCGCAAGTAAAAGACTGGCCTTCGCCTGTCCGATTCCATCGATCGCGGTAAGGGAGGACCGGTTTGATTCCATAAGTCCGTAAAAGCCTTCCTGATCGCCTAAAATCTCCTTTGCCACTTCCAGTGCATTTTTTTCTTTCGTTCCGCAACGGATCAAAAGAGCCAAAAGCTCTGCATCCGTAAGGGCTTCCATCCCATATTTTCTGGCCTTGCATTCAGGATCTAAATCACAATTCCAGATCTTTTTATTTGTTTGCGGCATACCTGTTCCTTTCTACAACTCTATCAACCGAAGGCTCGTAGAAAGAACGCCCTTTGCAAAAACCCCATACCCTAAAAACATATCATATATGCCGGTAAAGTTCAATCTTCGTTACAACAACTGTTCGAGCTGCTGCAGTGTAACAAATCCACGATCGACGAGTTTTTGAAGAGACATCAGAATTCCCATTTTTGCATGATACCAGGTGAGACCACCCTGGAAATATGCAGAATACGGTGCACGAAGCGGTCCATCAGCTGACAGCTCAATAGAAGCTCCCGAAACAAAGGCGCCTGCTGCCATAATCACCTGATCATCATATCCCGGCATATCCCAAGGCTCCGGAGAAACATAGCTGTCTACCGGTGCTGCTGCCTGTATTCCCTCACAAAATGCGATAAGGGCGTCTGCCTCACGAAGTTCCACCGCCTGAATAATGTCATATCGCTCTTCTTTGCTGTCCGGAATCACTTTATAACCAAGTCTTTCATAGATGTTCGCAGCAAAAATTGCGCCTTTGACAGCAGAGTTTACAACCGTTGGCGCAAAGAAAAAGCCCTGATAGAAGCTTCGCATAACGCCAAGGGAAGCTCCCACCTCTGCGCCAAGTCCCGGTGAGGTAAGGCGGTAAGCCGCATTCTCAATGCATTCCTTCTTACCTACAATATATCCGCCGATCGGAGCCAGACCGCCACCCGGATTCTTAATAAGAGAACCGACCATAAAATCCGCTCCCACATCCAAAGGTTCGATGGTTTCCACGAACTCTCCATAGCAGTTGTCGACCATGATAAGAACATCCGGGCGAAGCTCCTTGATAAAGCGGCAGAGCTCTCCAATCTGCTCCACAGAAAATGTCGGGCGCATGGCATAACCTTTGGAACGCTGAATGGTAACAAGCTTTGTTCTTGGATTTAATGCCTTTTTGATCCCTTCATAATCAAAAGAGAAATCCGGAAGAAGATCCACCTGGCGGTAGGTGATTCCGTATTCTGCAAGAGAACCCCTGCTTGGACGGATTCCAATCACTTCTTCCAGGGTATCATACGGCTTGCCCACCGGGCTTAACAGCTCGTCCCCCGGACGAAGGTTACTCATGAGTGCAAGAGCCAGGGCATGGGTTCCGCAGGTAATTTGCGGACGTACCAGTGCGGCCTCACCATGAAAAGCACTTGCATACACCTTTTCCATGGTGTCACGGCCGATGTCATCATAGCCATAGCCTGTCGTACCCTGCATACATTCCACGCTGACCTTGTTCTCCTGCATGGCACGAAGCACTTTCAGTTGGTTGTATTCTGCAATCTCATCCAAACGATCAAATCGTTCCTTTAATTCTTTTTCTATCTTTCGTCCGAAGTCGTATACAGTCTCGCAAATGCCTGCTGCTGCATAAAACTCTTTAAGATTTGTCTGCATATTTTATTCCATCCTTTTTATTCTTTTATTCTACGGAGCATATCGCGCAGAATCTCATCTTCATCCTTATATTCTCTACGATCGAACCATTCGACATCTTCTTCCCGCCGAAACCAGGTCAGCTGACGTTTTGCAAAATGTCTGGTGTCCAGTTTGATCCGGTAAACCACATCCTCAAGGGTGCACTCTCCCCGAAAGTACGGATAAAATTCTCTGTATCCGATGGCCTTCGCTGCGGTGTGTTTTTCCTCCGGATCGATAGAAAAAAGCTTTTCTGCCTCCTCTACGATTCCCTGCTCCATCATCAAATCGACCCTTTGATTGATTCTCTCATACAAAGCGGCTCTGTCATCCGTCAGTACAAAATAGTGAAAATCATAAGGACTCTTTTTCTGACTCTGCCTTTGATTGTATTCCGAAAATTTTTCACCGGTATGGTGATAGTATTCCAATGCACGAACCATTCGCTTGACATTGCCACATGGTATCGACGCAGCACTCTTTGGATCCACCGAAGCAAGCATCTCATGAAGCGCTTCCTTTCCGTTCTGTCTGGCAATATCCGCAAGCTGCAGACGAAGCGCACTGTCCTCTTTTTCCTCTTCAAAGTCAATGTCATACAGGAGCGCCTGAATATAAAAGCCTGTTCCTCCCACCACCAGCGGGATCTTTCCCTCTGATGTTATTTCCTCGATTGCCTCTTTCGCCATTTTAACAAAACGGGTTACATCATAATCCTGATCCGGCGATAAAATATCGATGCCATAGTGCCGGATTTCCTGCATCTCTTCCTTTGTAACTTTCGCCGTTCCCACATCCATACCACGATAGATCTGCATGGAATCCGCCGATATGATTGAAGCATTGATCTTTCTAGCCAGTTCAATGGATAAGGCTGTTTTACCGACTGCGGTCGGACCCGTTAAAATGACCAAAGGTTTCTTTTCCATCAATTTACAATCCTCTTAAACTTCTTATCAAGGTCTGTTCTGCTAAAGGAAATAATGGTCGGTCTTCCGTGAGGACAATGATAAGGTTCATCCAATGTCATCATCTCGTCGAACAATGCCTCCATCTCCTGTGCCGAGATCTTCATATTTCCTTTGATTGCCGCCTTGCATGACATCGATGCAACTTTCTCAAGGACTAGCTGACTCGTCTTTTCATTGGCCCAGTTGTCGGCGTTTGAAATAATGTCTGTAAAAAGCGCCTTCGGATCAATCGAAAAAAGATTTCCCGGCACGCCTTTTAAGGCATATTCTCTTCCTCCAAAGTTCTCAATCTCATATCCTAACGATGTGAAAACATCCATATGACGTTTTAAAGCCTCCTCTTCTTTCAAAGAGAGAGATACCACCACCGGAGGACTTACCATCTGGGTCGTCATTTCCTGGTGACGAAGTCTTTTCATGGTTCTTTCGTATAAAACCTTCTCATGGGCCGCATGCTGGTCCACCATGTAAAGGCTGTCCCCGTATTCAATCATCCAGTAGGTTTCAAAGACCTGTCCAATCAGACGATGTGTCTTTTTGGATTCCTCCGAAAGAAATCCCATCTGCTCATAATTTCCGTACCGTTCCTCTACAACAGCAACCGGCTCATCCTCATCCGGCTCATCAACTGCTGTTTCTGTGAAATCTTTCACATCCTCTTTTACAGCAAGATCCTTTTGCCGGTAGGTGTACTGTCTTTCATAAGGTGTATCCTTATGAATCGAAGCCACAATAGCCTCCTTCATTGCCATCAGACGATCCGCCTGGAAAGGCTCAGGCATCGGCTCGCTCTTTTCTTCCGGCAGAACCGGCTCAAACGCCTTCTCCTGCTTTTGGGATAATTCCTGTTCCCGGATATCCTCTCTGCCTGCAAAAGCCTCATGAATTGCCTGAGAAACCTTCTCAAAGGTATACGGCTCATCTGTAAACCGTACATCCTGCTTCGTCGGATGTACATTTACATCCACTTCCTGTCCAAAATAGTCCAGAAACAAAATACAAAGCGGATACTGGTGCTGCATCACATAGCCCACAGCACCCTGTTCTACCGCCTTGGAAAGCACAGAACTTTTTACGTAACGACCATTTACATAAAAAATCTCCATGCTTCTGTTACCACGGTTTAAAACACTTTCGCCTATGAATCCCTTCAGCTGCAGATCTCCCTGCACAAAGGAAACCGGAATCAAATGGGTCGCCACATCTTTGCCATAGAGAGCATAGATGGTATCCTTTAATGAGCCGTTTCCCGGTGTCTGAAATTTATCCTGCCGGTTCTGCCGAAACTTAAAGGAAATCTCAGGATGGGAAAGTGCAAGCTTTTCCAATATATCGCGGATATAATTCCCCTCGGTCATCGGGCTTTTTAAAAATTTCCTTCTGGCCGGTGTATTATAGAACAGACTCCGGATCAGAAACGTTGTTCCGTTCGGAGTTCCGATCTCTTCGAGGGCAATTTCCTTTGAACCTTCGATCTGGTAATGGGTTCCTACCATTTCATTCGCTGTTTTGGTAAACAGTTCCACCCTTGCAACCGCAGAAATACTCGACAATGCCTCTCCTCGAAAACCAAGGGACTGTACTGTCATCAGATCCTCTGCTGTCCGTATCTTACTCGTTGTATGACGTAAAAAAGCCGTCCGGACTTCATCGTATGGAATTCCGATTCCATTGTCTGTAATACGGAGTAAGTCGATTCCACCGCCTTCAATTTCAACCGAGATTGCACTCGCCTCGGCATCAATTGCATTTTCTACAAGCTCTTTCATAACGGAAGCCGGCCGCTCCACAACTTCGCCTGCTGCAATTCGATCAATGGTATCCTGTTTCAGTGGTAATATGGCATTTCTCATTCCAGTTCTCTTACCTTTCCCTGTAACTCATAAAGACGGTTCATTGCATCCATTGGTGACATATGATTCAAGTCCAGGTCTGCAATGGACTGCAACAGTTCTTCTTTTTGCGTATCTATTGTACCAAAAGAGTCAAATAAGGACATCTGCCCTTCGATCTGATCGTTTTTCTTTTCTTTCTTTTTCGGCTTTGCTTTTACCGGCTTCTCCTCCGTATCACCGGAAAGGTCACGCATGCGGTTTCTTATATCATCATCTGAAAGCCTTTCAGCAATTTCTTTGGAACGGTCAATGACACTCTGTGGTACTCCGGCCAGTCTTGCCACCTCAATACCGTAGCTTCGGTCCGCTCCTCCTGTAATGATCTTACGCAAAAATACAATGTCGTCTCCATTTTCCTTGACTGCAATACAGTAGTTATGAACTCCGGCAAGTCGGCCTTCCAGCTCTGTCAATTCGTGATAATGTGTGGCAAACAACGTCTTTGCCCCAAGAATGGAAGCATCCGCAATATGCTCCACCACCGCCCAGGCAATCGAAAGTCCGTCAAAGGTACTTGTTCCACGTCCGATCTCATCGAGAATAATCAGACTCTTTGAAGTCGCATTCTTTAAGATGTTTGCAACCTCATTCATCTCCACCATAAAGGTTGACTGTCCGGATGCCAGATCATCCGACGCTCCGACTCTTGTAAAGATACGATCCACAATACCGATCTCTGCACGGCCGGCAGGAACAAAGCTTCCGATCTGAGCCATGAGTACAATCAGAGCGGTCTGTCTCATGTAGGTACTCTTACCTGCCATATTCGGTCCTGTGATAATGGCGATACGATTGTCCAAATCATCCAGCACCGTGTCATTGGATACAAAACTTCCACTTGGAATCATCATCTCAACCACCGGATGCCGTCCCTCTTCAATGTGAATTCTTCCCTCTGTATTCATAACAGGACGGACGTACCCCTGCTTCTGTGCCACATAGGACAGACTACATAAAACATCACAGGCTGCAATGGCCTTCGCTGTTTTCTGGATTCTGGAAACATTGTCGGAAAGAAGACGAACCAGTTCCGTAAACATAACATTCTCGAGATGATTTAATTTATCCTCCGAACCTAAAATCGTATTCTCCAGTTCTTTCAATTCCGGTGTGTAAAAGCGTTCCGCATTGGCCAAAGTCTGCTTTCGGATGTAATCCTCCGGCACCATATCCTTGTAGGAATTACTAACCTCAAGATAGTATCCAAACACCTTGTTGTATTTCACCTTAAGGGTTTTAATTCCCGTCCGCTCCCGTTCTCTTTCCTCCAGACCTGCCAGCCAGCTTTTCCCTTCCGTCTTCGCCTTACGCAGCATATCCACTTCTTCGCTAAATCCAAGGCGGATGATGTCACCGTCATGGACAGAAACCGGTGGATCATCATCAAGTTCATCCATCAACAACTGATACAGATCCTCCATCGGATCCAGCTCCTTAGCCAGCTCCTGCATCAGAGAAGATGAAAATGACAACAGCAAGGTGCGGATTGCAGGCAGAGCGGAAAGTGATGTTCGAAACGCCAGCAGATCTCTTGGATTTGCACTGCCATAGCTGATCCTCATTAAAAGGCGCTCTAAGTCATACACAAGCGTTAAGTATTCCCTTAACTCTTCCCGGTCCATCATATGGTTTGACAATTCTTCCACTGCATCCAAACGTGCATTGATCCTGTCGATGTTGATCAACGGCCGCTCCATCATAGAACGCAGCATTCTTGCTCCCATAGCTGTCTTGGTCTTATCCAGCACCCAGATCAAAGAGCCTCTCTTTTCCTTTTCTCTCATGGTCTCAACCAGCTCAAGATTCCGGAAAGAAGAAGAATCAATCAGGCAGTAATTTCCTGTGATATAGGGACGGATGGTCGTCATATGGGACAGGCCGTTCTTTTGTGTATCTAAAAGATAGGATAAAAGCGCGCCTGCTGCCAGGGTTCCATCCTTATAATCCATAAGACCCAGGGCTTCAAGGCTCATCACATGGAAGTGATCCTTTAATACCTTTTGAACGTTTGCCTCAACAAAATAGGAAGTATCCAGATTGGAGCAAAAGACCCCCTTTGCCTTTTGTTCATCCAAAAAAGACCCGTGTGCCAGCGAAAAAGCCTCATTGCCTACAATCTCAGACGGCGTGTATTTACCGACCTCATCTTTGAGTTTTTGAAAGCCATCGACTTCTGTCATCCGGTTTTCGCCGGTACTGACATCCGCAAAGGACAATCCGTATCCTCCGCTGCCATTGTCATAGATGCAGCAGATATAGTTGTTCTTCCCTTCTTCAAGAGAGGATGTATCAATATTGGTACCCGGTGTCACAATTCTTGTAACCCCGCGCTTTACAAGACCTTTCGCCTGCTTCGGATCCTCAAGCTGCTCACAGATTGCAACCTTATATCCTTTTTCCACAAGCCTTGAAAGATAGTTGTCTACCGCATGGAAGGGAACACCGCACATCGGTGCACGCTCTTCCTTGCCGCAACTCTTCCCTGTTAATGTAAGTTCCAGTTCTTTTGATACCACCTTGGCATCTTCAAAGAACATTTCATAGAAGTCTCCAAGACGATAAAAAAGAATACAGTCCGGATATTCTTCCTTCGTCTTCAGATACTCTTTCATCATAGGTGTATATTCCGACATGTTACAATCTCTTTCTAATCAAGGGCAGAGATCAAAGCTTCTGCCACCTTTATTCCATCCATTGCCGCCGACGTGATTCCGCCTGCATATCCGGCACCCTCACCGCATGGATACAGTCCTTTTATCTCACACATGAAGTCCTCTCCCCTCGGGATACGAACCGGTGAGGAGGTTCTGCTCTCAACTCCGGAAAGAATCGCATCTTCCCTGCTGTAACCCGGAATCTTTTTTTCAAAAAGATCCATGGCACCAAGAAAAGCCTCCCGAATCTCCTGTGAGAAAATCGGATTTAAGTCCGCAAAGGTTGTCTTTCCCTTATGACAGGAGGAAAAGGCACCATAGGAAGTGCTTGTTCTTTTTGCAATATAATCCCCGTACAGCTGCTGTGGAATCCTGCCGCCTCCGGCCTCATAGGCAGCTTTTTCAATCTTTCTTTGATACTTTAATGCTCCAAGAGGATCGTTTAAATCATATTCTCCGGCTCCTACGGAAACGACAATGGCGGAATTGGCATTTCCGGATTCGCGGCCGTAATTACTCATACCGTTCACAGCCAGATGTCCTTCCTCAGAAGATGCATTCACCACATAGCCTCCCGGGCACATACAAAAGGAATACACACCCCGGTCCTCGGAAGGATGCCCTACCAGCTTATAGGAAGACACCGGTAAAATTCCCGCATATACTTCTCCATACTGAACCCGATCCAGCATTTCCTGCGGATGTTCAATTCGAAAGCCTACCGCGAACTCCTTCGCCTTCATCGGTATCTTCTGCTCATACAGGCGTTCAAAGGTATCCCGTGCCGAGTGCCCGATGGCCAAAATCACATGCGGGGACAAAAATTCCCGCTCAACGCCCCGGCAGATGCCGCGAACGCCACATATTTTCTCCTCACGAATCAGAAGAGATGTCATCTGTGTATTAAAATGTACCTCTCCGCCAAGTTCGCAGATCCTCTCCCGCATATTGGAAACCACCTGAATCAGCCGGTCGGTTCCAATGTGCGGCTTCGCCTGCCAGAGAATCTCCTCCGGAGCACCGAATTCTACGAAGGTCTTAAGAACGAACCGATTCCGTCCATTCTTGTCCTTTACTCCGGTCTGCAGTTTACCATCCGAAAAAGTTCCTGCACCACCCTCTCCAAACTGTACATTGGACGAAGGATCCAAAACACCTGTGTCGAAAAAGGCTTGTACATCCTTATAACGCTCCGTCGCCTTTTTTCCCCGTTCCAATACAATAGGACGAAGTCCGGCCAGCGCAAGAAGGTAAGCCGAAAACAGTCCCGCCGGGCCAAGTCCGACAACAATCGGCCGAACGGGTGAGACGATTTCAGATGCAAGGCGGTATATTTTTTCCTGATACAGGGAGATTCCTTTTATTTTTTTGTTCTGTAAAAATCTCTCCTCATTGGCAATCTCCACCGCAACCGAAGAAATATAAAAAACCGCAGGCTTTTTTCTCGCGTCGATCGAACGCTTTAAAATTTTAAGGGACAGAATCTCCTCTTTCCCTACCCGGAGATGTTTTGCCACTCTTTTATACAACTCAGCCATCAGATCTTTTTTAGGATCTGTTTTTAAATTATCAATTCGAATCATACTTTATCCATTCCTCTGATATATGCACTGGATGATACCCCTGCAAGATAACCGGATGAAAATGCCCACTGCAGATTATATCCTCCACAGACACCATCCACATCCAGTACCTCTCCGCAAAGGAAAAGGCCTGGATTATTCTCATCCATCATTGTCCCGGTATCAAGTTCCGACAACAGCACACCACCGCTCGTCGTCTGAGCCTGTTCAAATCCCCGGCTTCCGGTCACTTCTACGCGATACGCACAGATGGTTGCAGCAAGCTGTCCGATCAGTTGTTGCTGCTCATCCGCCTTCCTTCTGCTGTAATCCAAAAGAGTATCCCTGTCATATTCTCCTGCCTTTTTAAGCAGAACGGCTGCCAGTTTTTCAGGAAACAATCCGGTCAACACCTTTGCAAGCTTCGTATCCGAAGGTGCATAGGCATTCCCTGCATCCAAAGTCTTTTTTAACTGGTCCGCCGTCTCGGCAAGGGAGCATTCCGGCAAAAAGTCAAGCTTTGCATATACTTTCTGCCCTTCATCTAAGGTACGAAGTGCCACCTGGGATACGCCAAACACCGGGATGCCGGAAATTCCGTAGTCGGTAAGCTGAAGCTGTCCCTTCATCTCGGATAGCTTCTTGTCATTGGCATTACATATGGTCACCTTACCCGCTATGCGGACACCGGATGCTTTGACAAGAGGATCTTTTTTAATCGTTAACGGAACCAGCGCCGGCAGGGGCTTTTTCACCTTAAGTCCCATCTGCTGTGCCATACGAACCCCGTCTCCTCTTGTTCCAAGCTGTCCACTGGCACTTCCTCCGGCTGCAAGAATAACCGCTTTTGCCCGGTAGGAGAAGGCATCCAGATGAATCCGATAGGTTCCATCCGCTTCCCTTGATATGGACTGAATCTCTTTTCCGCCTAAAAGTTTTACCCCGTTACGGAGAGCACTGAGGGTAAGGGTATCGCGAATCGTTGTGGCTGTCTGGCTTTTCGGATAAATCCAGCCGTCCTTATTCACGGTCAAAACACCCCGGTCATGAAAAAAGCGGCAGACACTGCCGGCATCAAACATGCCTAGTACTGCCCCCGCTTGTTTTAGATCACTGGAATGATAAAACTCCATATCCTGCTTTGTGTTGGTGAAATTACAACGTCCGTTTCCTGTCGCCAGAATCTTAGCTCCCATGACCGTATTCCGATCGAAAACCCTTACAGGCGCACCCTTTGAAGAGGCAATGACGGCAGCCATAAGCCCCGACGCGCCTCCTCCAATGATCGCTATACCCTGATCATAATCACTTTTGTCAAAAGGATGCCCCATATCACTTACTCCTCTGAATCCAACGGCATTAAATGCAGTTTTTCTGCAAATCTTACAAGAAGATGTCCCTTCGGGAAGCGAAGAAGCTCTTCTCTTGTAACACCCTTGATTAGTAACATAATAATAAAATAACTAAACATTCCCGAAAAAATGGAGATTACCGTTGCAATAAAATTAGAACCGACAAAACGATGCAACAGGTAATACACACCATATACGATTGCTCCCATTATAACAGATGCAATCCCAGGAAGTAGATAGGTCTTTTTAATATCCTGCTTTGCACCACTGTACTTATGAAGTCCATAGCCGTTTAAGATACACATCAAAAGGGCGTAGAAGGCATTGGCCAGTACCACCGCATAGATATGTAACCGGAAGCATACGATGCAAAGCACCAGGAAAACCGCCTGCAATACCAGAGAAACAGCTGCATTACGTACCGGCAGCTTTAACTTGTCGATACCCTGCAACAATCCGTTCGACAGGGTGGACAGTGAATAGAACACCACAGAGACCGCGCCAATAATCAACATGTATGCAGAAACAGCATCCGTATCATGGAACAGAAGTCTTTGAATCGGGCCTGCAAGCACAGCGATTCCAACGGTGCAAGGGAAGGCAATCAGCATAACAAAACGGGTGGCGGAATGAATTCTTCTCTTCACAAGTTCTGCATCCCCCATTTGGTAAGCCTTGGTAAGACTCGGTACGGAAGAAGCTGCCATTGCTCCCGCAATCGAAATCGGTACATTGATAATAACACGGTACTGACCCGTATACACGCCCCACCACTCCGATACGAGATGATGGTCATATCCCTGCCAGTACACAAGGTTCTTGAAAATTCCCTGATCAATGATGGATGAAATATTATATAAGGTTGTGGACAAAAGAACCGGAATGATCGTGGAGACCAAAACCCACATAACCGTACCATAGCTCACATCCACCGAAACGCGGTCGCGCCGCATTTTCCGCTTTAAAACTCTTTTGTACAGACTGTAGATAAACAGGACAAACGCCAATGCGGTAACAGACCCCATCAGGGTACCAACGGTACCACCGGCTGCACCATAGGCTGCCGCGTAATCCTCCGGATCCCCCAACACCTTTCCGACACTGGCGCCGTAATCAAATAAAAGATATGCTGCAACAATGGATACAACCGCATTGATGATCTGCTCCGCAATCTGCGAAAAGGCGGTTGGCATCATAGTATTCAGTCCCTGGAAGAATCCGCGGAACACACCGACAATGGCAACAAGGAAAATAACCGGAGCAAGCACCCGAAGTGCAATGGCTGCCATTGGTGTACGAAGCATGGAGGTGAAAATATCCGCTCCGAAAAATACAACAAGGGATGCTGTTCCTCCACTGATCATTGCAAAAAGCAGTGACCCTTTCAGGATCTTATATACATTCCTGTATTCTCCCTTGCTGACCCTTGTGGCAACAAGCTTGGAAACTGCAAGTGGAATACTGTAGGAAGATATAATCAATATGATATTGTAGATTTCGAAGGCTGTTCCATAATAGTTATTACCGACTTTTCCAATGATTTCCTTCAATGGCATGCGATAAATCAGACCAACGATTCGACTAATAATAGATGCAACGGCCAGAATCGACCCCTGCATCAGAAAATTTGTATCACTTTTTTTTGATTGACTCATAATACTTTAGTAACCGGATTCTTTCACCGTTGCATACACTTTATTTCTTGATGCCTGACTTTCCTGAATAAGACATACCCATGTTTTACCCGGATTCACCTGCAACTCATTTCCATCCTCTGTGAAATATTTTGTTACCGACTGATCCGAATCTTTTCTCCAGGTGATTGGTACCATCTTTCCATTGGTAAAATAGGTTCCCTTACCGGAGCCGTTCAATGGAATATTCAGTTTCAGACCTCCTTCGTAGGTAGACGAAGAAACATTCTGGAAAATGATATTTTTCACCTTGACCTGACGATTGGCAACTGCATCCTTCTCTGCTGCACCGAATTCGTACCGGTCATATTTCCCTGACGAACTATCATAGATAAAATAAGGCTTATTGTCAAAGAAATACGGACAAATCACACTGGCATCTTTTCCATTCGGCGTATATTCCTCGGAGGCAAACTTAAAATGATCTCCGACCTTTGAAGAGATCTTGGTTGAAAATCCCTTCATCTTCATACCCTTTTTAATACCTTCTGTTGAAGTATAGGCATTGTGAGGAGCCGCCTTGTCGCTGGTGCGATAGAACACAGAAGAAGAAATGGAGCCATCCAGTCCATTCAAATCGTTCACAATACCGGTGGCAAGTAATTCCTTTGCCTGGGTACTCTGACCAAAATGAACATAAACTGCATCAAATTCCTTTGCAATATGGATGTAGTATGGACGGGCGCTTCTGACATTACCAAAGCGCTTCAAACCGGAATAATTATCGAAAATTCCCATCTCACGTGTGATTCCGCCCTCAACCGGACATTCATAGATAATGCCTGCCTTATTGATTCCATAGTGCGGCTGACATGCTTTGGTATTCTCAATCATAACCGCAATCGGTCGTCTCTTTGTCGTTGCCTCTTTAACAGGAAGACCTGTAAGCCGACTGAAAAACTGCGGCTGTGGCTCCGGCTCTGGCTCTTCTGTCACAGTCTCCACCTTTTCCGTCTTTGGTAACGGCTTTTTTGCTTCCTTTTTATGACATCCGTCAAAAACAAGTACTCCTGCAATTCCAACAGACACAGCTAAAATTGCCAGACTAACCTTCAACGCCTTCTTTTTTTTCATTTGTTTACCCCCTTGTGATGGAAAGACGATCCATAATCTGTCTCTGGTGCTCTTCCATCTGTTCTCTTTCTTCTGACTCCATATGATCATATCCCATGAGATGCAGCATACTGTGTGCGATTAAAAAAGCATATTCACGAAGAACGGAATGCCCGTACTCTTTCGCCTGCAGAAGCACCTGCGGAATATTTAATACAATATCTCCAAGAACCGCTTCCCCGCTTTCCGGATCGAATATCATAGGGTTCTCCTCAAGCCGTGAAAAATCTCCCGGTGCCGGATAATCAATCATAGGGAAAGACAATACATCCGTCGGTCTGTCAATCTGGCGAAACTGACGGTTGATTTCATGTATTTCCTCCATCCCGGTTAAGGTCAGCGAAACCTGTACCTCGTATGGAAAATCTTCATTGTCCAAAGAAGCGCAGATCACATCTTTGGCTATCTGTTCATAGTCAAAATCCAAACCTTCGGTTATTTCCTGTTCAAGTATTAAGGTCATACCAAACTCCCTTCACGAACTAGTCTGTTACGGATTTTCAGGAACTGATTCATACTGATGGAACTGTCATCATAGATACCAAGAGAGGAAAGTTCATTTAAGGTCTGATAAATCACCATCTCCTGATTCCAGCTGCTCTCCATACTGCTGGAAGCAGCCGCAAACGCCTCTACCTTCTTTACCAAAGCATCACACATGTGAACAATGGCAGACTCTTCCGAAGATGGTTTCTTTAATACTGCCTCGTATTCATAGAGAATATCCGTTAACTCCTTCGGGAAATTATGCCGTCCGGCAATCTTAACAGCGTGATCGATCTCCGGCTCCCCCATCATTTTACCAATGCGGTAGTATAAGCCTCCTGCCTCACAAAGGCTGGCATTGACACCGATTTCTTCTCCGCACAACCGTGCCAGGTGGGCCACCTTACATGCGCGCTGGTATTCCGCCTCGGAGAACGACCGAAGCTCCATCAAAAGCGAATAGGCCGGATCCAGCAGCATTTCATACAACGCCACTTCTTCATGGCCGATCAATCCTTCAAAACGTGGCAGAATCAGCATGGTATACAAGATTTCAACTACCCCGACGCCTCCGGCAACCAGAAGCATTTCATAGGTTAGATGAAGATCTGTAAAATAGCCTGCAACCGCTGCAAAACCAACCGTCAAAGCCTCCATCATGACATAGCTGCTGATCTTTTCAAATCTCTTTTGCTGACGCAGCACTCTTGAAAGCAAAACGGCGCATAGGGTCAGGCCCACATATCCGGCTGTGTAAAAACCGCTAAGGCCAAGAGCCAGGCAATATACAAGGTCCATATAAAGTCCCAGGGAAAGTGCCAGGATGTCCCCTCCAAAAGCAGAAAAAATGATTCCCATTAAAAGGGCCGGAAAAGCCGTCGGATCCAGAAAAGAAGAACCGAACAAAACGCCCCATGCAATCAGTGACAGAAAAAACAGATACTGATAGCTTGTCTCCTTATATAGGATTTTCCCCTCTCTTCTCTCGTGCAACAGAATGGAAATAATACATAAAGCAACCAGAAAAGCGACCGATCCTACACATAAAATTCCTCCAAATGCCAGAGAACCTTTCAGGCAAAGAAGGGTTGTTCCTGTCAGAAACAATAACAAAAATAAAACAAGATAGACCGTTCTCTTAAGAGAAATCCCTTCTTTGGGTGGAGCGCCCGCCCCTGTTCTTCGCTTTGCGCTGCTGATCTTTTTCTTTTTTATTTTGCTTTTTTTCATAGTCTTCATACGCATTTACAATTTTCTGAACCAACGGATGACGAACAACATCGGCTCCGTTCAGCTGACAAATAGCAATATCATCTACAGAAGAAAGCACCTTTAGAGCTACATCCAGTCCACTCACCGTTCCCGGTGCAAGGTCCTTTTGTGTAGCATCTCCGGTAATAACCGCCTTACTGCCAAATCCAATTCGTGTCAAAAACATTTTCATCTGCGCTGTGGTCGTATTCTGAGCCTCATCGAGAATAATAAAGGCATTGTCCAGGGTACGACCTCTCATATAGGCAAGAGGTGCAACCTCAATCCTTCCCTTGTCCATATTGCGCTGAAAATTTTCAGCTCCCATGATCTGATACAGGGCATCATAAAGAGGACGAAGATACGGATCAATCTTGCTTTGCAGATCACCCGGCAAAAATCCAAGCTTCTCTCCTGCCTCAATGGCAGGTCTTGTCAGAATGATCCGTTCCACATCTTCCCTTTGAAATGCTGTGATTGCCATTGCCATCGCAAGGTAAGTCTTACCTGTTCCTGCCGGTCCCACACCAAAGGTAATCATCTTATCACGAATGGAATCCACGTACTTTTGCTGACCTATGGTCTTTGGTTTTACCGGTTTGCCGGAAATGGTATGACAAATCAGCTGTGTGTCCATTGCAGTCATAGGTCTCTGCTGTATCTTCTCTTTTATTGATAATGCATAACGGACATCCTGTTCCGTTATAACATTTCCTCTCTCAGAAAGTTCCTTTAACTGCAAAAGAATATCTCTTGCGTAGGTAAGATTCTTTTCCTCTCCGCAAATCTTCACAAGATCGCCTCTTGGAATCAGACTTACCTGCATCTGATCCTCAAGCAGTTTTACATTCCGATCGAATTCTCCAAATATATTCTGAAGATCCACAGACGGGATCTCAAGTTCCAATTCTGCCAAATCTCTACCTCGATTGTCCTTCTATTACAAAAGCACCGGCACATTCCTTCTGCGCTTCTAACAGTCCATCCTCGGATGACGTGTATATCTTAGCCAGCACTTCCCCTTTTTTTACCTTGTCTCCAACTTTCTTACATACGAAAACGCCGCTTCCCGGATCAACCGCATCATCCTTTGTGGTCCTTCCGGCACCTAAATCCAGTGCCGTATGACCGATGATATCCGCTGCAACTTTTGTTACAACACCATCCTCTGTGGCAAGGATCTCCTTCGTATAGGAAGCCAGTGGAAGCAATTCTTCCGTATCAAGAAAAGAAGCATCTCCGCCCTGACAGCGGATCATCTCACGGAATTTCTCCAGAGCACTTCCGTCCGAAAGGTGCTCTTCCATCAGCTTTACAGCCTCTTCTTCTGTCGATACAATATCGCCGAGAAGAAGCATCTTAGCACCAAGCTGAAAAACAACTTCTCGCAGATCCTGCGGGCCTTCACCCTTTAACATGCGAACCGCTTCATTTACCTCTATGGAATTACCTACGGCCTGTCCCAGCGGCTGCTCCATATCGGAAATCACATAATCCATCCGGCGACCGCAATGCTCACCGATTGTAACCATAATAGTAGCAAGCTTTTTGGCATCTTCTTCGGTCTTCATAAAGGCACCGCTTCCGTATTTTACATCCAGAACGATTGCATCACTTCCGCTTGCCAGCTTCTTGCTCATGATACTGGACGCAATCAATGGAATACAATCCACGGTTGCTGTCGTATCTCTTAAAGCGTAAAGCTTTTTATCACAAGGAGCAAGAGATGCTGTCTGGGAAGCAACGGCAACTCCAATCTCTTCCACCTGATGGAAAAAGTCCTCCATACTCAAAGAACAGGAGAGATTCGGAATGGCTTCCAGCTTATCTATGGTTCCACCGGTAAGCCCCAATCCTCTTCCGCTCATCTTAACCACCGGAAGATGGCAGGCTGCCATCAAAGGTCCGAGAATCAATGTCGTCTTATCACCGATTCCACCGGTAGAATGCTTATCCACCTTGATTCCTGATAGATGCGACAGATCCATTTCATCTCCGCTTGCCGCCATGGCAAGTGTCAACTCTGCTGTCTCCTCATCTGTCATTCCCTTAAAGCAGATTGCCATAAGCAGGGCACTGGTCTGATAATCCGGTATTTCTCCGGATGTTACACCCTTTACAAAATAGGAGATTTCTTCCCTTGTAAGCTCTTTTCCGTGCTTTTTCTTATCTATGATATCAAACATTCTCATAGCATCACACCTTCTTTACTTATGATAAGGTTCGTTGGATATAATTCGAAAGCTTCTGTAAATCTGTTCTGCCAGAATCACCCGCATCAGCTGATGCGGAAAGGTCATCGCAGAAAAAGACAAAGTCTCATCGCTTCGTTTTATAACATCCGGATGCAGTCCTAAAGATCCTCCAATCACAAAGGCAATGTTGCTCTTTCCGGTCAGCATCAGCTTTTGAAGATGTTCCGCCAGCTCAACAGAATCCGGCCGCTTTCCCTCAATTGCCAATGCGATCACATAGGTTTTCTCACTCAACTTCGAAAGAATCCGTTCTGCCTCTTTGGATAGAATCTGTTCTTTTTCTACATCCGTCGGATGATCCGGCGTCTTTTCATCGGAAACTTCCACAACGGAAAATTTCGTGTAGCGCCCCAGACGTTTTCCGTATTCTGCTAACGCATCCCGGTAAAACTTTTCCTTTACTTTTCCAACACAAACAATGGATATCTGCAATTTATTCCTCTACCGTATTGTACTTAAAACTACTTCTTACAATCTTTGATGACTTTCCGTGACGGTCAATTACGATAACCGAAAGGATTTGATTTCCATCCGGAACCACAATCGGACCAGTGTACTGCCTGCTCTTATCTGTCGGGTCACTTCCATCCCAGGTATAGTAGATCTCATCATCTTCATTCTCACTTAGAATGGTGACCTTCGTTTTTTCATGGAAGGTTCCTCCATCCGGAGAGATCTGCGGAGCGGACGGCTCCTTGTATGTGATCTTATACTTGGCACGGATGACCTGACCGAATTTACCGTTCTTATTACGGCAGACTGCCTTGATCACCGTCTTGCCTTCCGTCAAAAGAATCGGCTCCTGATACATCCTGCCGCCTGCGCTGTTCGGTGAACTGCCGTCCGTCGTATAGAATATATCATAATCCTCTCCCTCCGGTGGTGTCAGGGTAAGTTCCACGTCATCATCATATTTTCCCTCCTCCTGTGACAGGACAGGTGGGAGAATCAGATAATCCGCAAAAATCTCCTTGGTCCGGTTGGTTGTGGCATAGGAAAGCGCTGCCTGCATCTTCTCATAATTCCCCTCCTGCTCGTACAGGGTGAGCAACAGAGTAAATGCTCTGGCATAGTTTCCATCCTTTTTTACAGCAGACAGTAGATAACTCTCTGCCGTCTTCTTTTTCCCCAGATGCATCGCATCGTTACCAAGAGCAGCAAGAATCCTAGGATCACTGTCATCCCGATGCAATGCATTCAGATAATGGCCCATCGCCTTCTTGTAATCACCGTTGGCATCAGCTTTCCTTCCCGCCGCATACTGGTAGGAAAAGGAACAGACATATAAATACCAGACAAGTGCAAGGATAGCGATCAAAGCCAAAAGGAAAAGAACGACCTTTTTTGATATTTTCTTTTTCGGCTTCTTCGCCTTGTTTATGCTTTGTCTTTCCCCTTCAACATGAGGGATTTCATCGTCTAACGAATTATAATCAGGTACGATCTGAAGTGCATGGTTGCAAATTGGACAATGGACGAGCCCATCTTCAAGTTCAGTTTTGCAGTTTGGACAGATCATCTTTCCTACTCCTTACTTTAATTCAAGTGATGTTAGGCAATTTTTCATTAACATTGCAATTGTCATAGGGCCAACCCCTCCCGGTACCGGAGTGATTGCTCCTGCAACCTTCTGTACAGAATCAAAATCCACATCTCCGCAGAGTTTTCCATTCTCGTCATGATCCATTCCCACGTCGATGACAACGGCCTGATCTTTGACATAATCGGCTGTGATAAATTTCGCCCTGCCAATGGCAACAATGAGAATATCCGCCTGTTTGGTGATTTCTTTCAGATTCTTTGTGTGAGAATGAGTCACCGTAACGGTTGCATTTTCACGAAGCATCAGCATAGCCATTGGCTTTCCGACGATATTGCTTCGTCCGACAATGACACAGTGTTTGCCATCCATTTCAATTCCGCTACGCTTCATCAATTCAATGATACCGGCCGGTGTACAGGAAACATATCCCTTTTGTCCGATGGATAACGCTCCCACACTCATTGGATGGAAGCCATCCACATCCTTATTCGGATCAATTGCTTTAATCACAGCATCTTCATCAATGTGTGACGGCAAAGGAAGCTGAACAAGGATTCCATTCACAGCCGGATCATGGTTTAACTTTTCCACTAAAAGGAGGAGTTCCTCCTGTGTTGTCTCTGCCGGAAGCTCAAAGGACAGTGACTTGATTCCAACATATTCACAGGCTCTTTTTTTATTTCTGACATAGACCTGTGATGCCGGGTCCTCTCCGACAAGAACAACAGCAAGGGTAACTTCCTCTCCCTTTTCTTTTAAAGTCAAAACTTCTGCCTTGATTTCATCTTTGATCTGTGAAGAAATCTTTTTTCCATCAATCAACATCGCCATGTAATCTCTCTCCTTTTCCTTCCCCGATCTCCTTAGAACAGTCCTACAATCTTTCCGTCATCGGTTACATCGATATCGTACGCTGCCGGATGCTTCGGAAGTCCCGGCATTGTCATCATGTTACCCAGAACACATACCACAAAGCCTGCACCTGCAGATGCATATACTTCTCTTACATTAATCGTAAATCCTTCCGGTCTTCCCAGTGCCTTTGCATTATCGGAAAGGGAATACTGTGTCTTAGCCATACAAACCGGCATATGACTCATACCAAGCTCCGTTAACTTGGCAAGGCTGCGCTTTGCCGCAAGACTGTAGGTGACACCGTCTGCACCGTAAATCTCCTTGGCAACGCAGGTAATTTTCTCTTCCAGAGATAAAGAATCCTCATAAAGCGGAGTGAAATGACTCTCCTTATTCTCAAGAGCATAGAGAACCTTGTCTGCAAGAGCAAGTCCACCTTCGCCACCCTTGGCAAATACCTCGGATAAAGCGAATTCGCAGCCTCTCTCCTGGCAGAAGTTCTGAATGTAAGAAATCTCTGCCTCTGTATCCGTTGCGAAGGAGTTCAATGTTACAACAACAGGAACCTTGTATTTCTGAAGATTCTCAATATGCTTTTCAAGGTTTACAATTCCCTTTTTCAATGCATCCAGGTTCTCTTCGGCAAGGTCTTCCTTCTTGACACCTCCGTTATATTTTAATGCACGTACGGTTGCTACAAGGACAACCGCATCCGGATGTAATCCTGCCATTCTGGACTTGATATCGAAGAATTTCTCAGCACCCAGGTCAGCACCGAATCCTGCCTCGGTTACTGCAATATCACCAAGCTTTAACGCTGTACGTGTTGCTCTGACGGAGTTACATCCATGTGCAATATTTGCAAACGGACCACCGTGTACGATTGCAAGATTATGCTCAAGCGTCTGGACAATGTTCGGCTTGATTGCGTCCAACAGAAGTGCTGTCATGGCACCGGTTGCATGAAGGTCGTCTGCTGTTACAGGATCTCCGTTGAAATTGTAGGCTACAATGATCTTACCAAGGCGTTTCTTAAGATCCTGAAGATCCTCAGCCAGACAGAAAATCGCCATAATCTCGGAAGCAACGGAAATTACGAAATGATCCTCACGAACCATTCCATCCGCCTTGGCGCCAAGTCCGATAACGATGTTACGAAGTGCTCTGTCATTCATGTCTTCGCAACGCTTCCAGACAACATTTCTTGGATCGATGCCAAGCTCATTTCCCTGCTGAATATGGTTATCCAATAAAGCAGCAAGAAGATTATTTGCAGAAGTAATCGCATGAAAATCTCCCGTAAAGTGAAGATTTAACTCTTCCATCGGAACGACCTGGGCATATCCGCCACCGGCTGCTCCTCCCTTAATACCAAAACACGGTCCGAGGGACGGCTCACGCAGAGCAAGGACTGCTCTCTTCCCGCGAAGATTTAAAGCATCAGCAAGACCGATACTTGTGGTTGTCTTACCCTCGCCGGCCGGTGTTGGATTGATCGCGGTTACAAGAACAAGCTTGCCATCCTCCCTGTTCTTTAATTCAGAAAGGAACGTTTCACTAAGCTTCGCCTTATAACGGCCATAAAGCTCAAGAGCCTCCTCGGCTACTCCTGCCCTGGCAGCAACCTGTGTAATCGGCTCCTTAACGGCTTCCTGTGCGATCTGAATGTCTGTCTTCATGTTGACCTCCTGCAATGTACTCTCTACCTACTGTATCCAAAATACGTCCCTATTGGGACAGCAACTCTTCAAATTGTTCTTTTGTCAAAAGGACCCGGCGCGGCTTGGTGCCCTCTTCCGGACCAACGACTCCAAACTCCTCCAACTGATCCATAATTCTGGCAGCCCGGTTAAAGCCCACCTTAAAATTACGCTGCAGCATTCCGATGGATCCCTTTTCTTTGTCGATAACAAGGCGTCCTGCATCGGCAAAATAGGAGTCTCTTTCTGAATCGAATCCACCTTCTCCGCCATCGATGGCTGTAGCTGAACTGTCATCAGAATCAATCGTATCCTGAATGGACATGTCATATTCCGCAGCTCCACCATTCTCTCGTTTGATAAAGTCGACGACGTTGATGACATCATCATCCGGAACAAATGCACCCTGCACACGTACCGGTTTGGTAAAGCCCTGTGGGTAGTATAGCATATCTCCCTTACCTAAAAGCTTTTCTGCTCCATTCATATCCAAAATTGTTCTGGAATCGATACCGCTTGTTACAGAAAATGCAATTCGGCTTGGCATATTGGCCTTGATCAGGCCGGTAATAACATTAACAGACGGACGCTGTGTTGCAATAATCAAATGAATACCTGCTGCTCTGGCAAGCTGTGCCAGACGGCAGATTGCACCTTCCACGTCCTTAGGCGCTGTCATCATAAGGTCTGCCAACTCATCTACAATGACAACAATCTGCGGCATCTTCTCTGCCGCTATTTCCACCGACTGTCCGTGATCATCCACCGTCATCATTCCATTATGAATTCTGGCATTATAGCCCTTCATATCACGGACTCCGGTATTCGCAAATTTTTTATAGCGCTCATCCATCTCACGAACAGCCCAGTTCAAAGCACCTGCAGCCTTTTTCGGATCTGTTACAACCGGAATCAATAGGTGTGGGATTCCGTTATATACAGAAAGCTCTACCACCTTCGGATCGATCATAACAAATTTCACTTCATCCGGCTTCGCTTTAAAAAGGATACTCATGATAATGGTATTGATACATACCGACTTACCGGAACCTGTCGCTCCCGCAATCAGAAGATGCGGCATCTTGGCAATATCAGACAGAATCACGTTACCGCCGATATCCCTTCCTGCTGCAAAACCGATCTTGGATTTGCTTTCCTTAAATTCCTTCGATTCCATCATATCACGGAAAGGAACCATAACAACTTCCTTGTTCGGCACCTCAATACCAACGGCCGCTTTTCCCGGAATCGGAGCTTCAATTCGAATGTCCTCTGCCGCAAGATTCAGCTTGATATCATCCGCAAGATTTACGATCTTGCTGACCTTGACACCCATCTCCGGTTGCATCTCGTATCTGGTAACCGCAGGACCGCAGCTCACTTCTGTAATCGTAACATTAACACCGAAATTCTTCAGTGTGGTTGCAAGCTTTTCCGCTGTGCTCTCAAGCTCCAGCCGTGAGTTGCCGTTTCCTTTTTTCTTAACCTCAGTCAACAGTGTGGTCGGAGGGAAACAATAATTTGAATAGTCTTTCGTATCCACCTCCGGCTCAACCTCCTCTGCACGAAGAGGCTCTTTAGCCTGGGCTCGGCTCTTCGGCTGTTCTAAAGAAGCCACCGGCTTTGGACTGGACACAGGAGCATCCTTTGTATCTGCAACCGGCTGCACCTCTTCATAAGGTTCCTCAAAGACCTTTGGCTGTACAGGAAGTACCTCTTGTACCTCATCCGGCGATGATACACTCTCCGGCTCATACGATGTCTCCGGTTCATGGGAAGACTCCTGCTCGTATGATGTCTCCGTTTCGTAAGAAGATGCCTGCTCGTATGATGTCGCCGGTTCGTAGGAAGATTCCTGCTCGTACGTTGTCGCCGGTTCATAGGAAGATGCCGGTTCATACGGATTGATCACAGGTTCAGCCACAACCTCTTTCTCCGGTTCTTCTGCCGGTTCATCCATGATGTGAATTTTTGTTTTTACTTCTTCTCCTGACGAGAGGGAAACACGTTCTACCACAACATCCGGAAGATCATCTTCTTTTTCATTCCCCGGATGTAATGCGCCCTCCGGCTCCTTCTCCTCCGGTGCCGTCAACCTGTGCAGTTCATCCCCATGCCGTCTTTTTCCTGTCTTGGCCGGAATGATCTCCGTATCGCTTGCCACCCCACTGACCTTTTTATCCATGCGCAAAAGACGCTTTTCTTCCCGTCTCTGCTCCCGGTTGGCTTCGCTCTCCTGATACTTCTCTTTTAGGCGTTTGGTTCCTTCTCTGGCCTTACGATCCGCCGCTTTGGAAAATCTCTGTAAGAGACCCTTTTCTGTAATCAGCACCATGCAGACCATAAATAAAATCAGTGTGAGAATATAAGAAAACGTAACCCCGAAGGCCATTGTCATAAGATAGGCGAAAAGCCCTCCCAACAGGCCGCCGCCTGTATGATGCAGACTCGATCTGCGATACACCTCAAGAGGTGCCACCGGATCTGCCCCCTGGGTGATCAGAGCGATCAGCTCACAAAGGAAAATCACAGCAAAGACGGATGCCACCAGTTTCACAGCCGCAATCCGATTCCCCGCATTTGAGACACCAAAAAAAGTTCCGATAAGAAGCCCTACCGGAACAACGTACGTCAATAAACCAAACATACCAAACCCGAGAGAGGCAACCGCATGACCGACAACCCCTCCCAAGCCTAAATTACTTAAGAACAACAAAACACAGACTGCAAGCATGCCCCAAAGCAGAAGATCTTTTTCCACCTCTGACTTTGGAATGCTTCCTCTCTGTTTTGAAGAAGTGTTCTTCTTTTTCGACATAACTGCCTGCCAAATCTAAATGTGCTTATACTTCACCCATAAGGTACTTATACAGTCCCTCATATTTGAACTTCGATGCATTCCAGGAGTAATCCTTTTGCATATCCCGCTCCACCATCTTGTTCCAGTTGGCTTTCTTGGTAAAGTAAATATACTTGGAATAGTTAACAATATTTAATAATTCATCACCATTGTAGTTACGGAACGAGAAGCCATCTCCTGTCTTCTCATATTCGTTATACGGAACAACCGTATCCTTAAGACCGCCGGTCTCACGAACGATTGGAATGGTTCCGTACCGGAAGGAAATCAGCTGAGTTAAACCACAAGGTTCAAACTGCGACGGCATCAAAAATGCATCCGCTGCAGCATAAAGCTTACGAGCCAAATCCTCAGAATAACAGATATTCGCAGAAATCCGCTCCGGATATTTCCATGCATAATGACGGAACATATTCTCGTAACGGGACTCTCCGGTTCCAATGATGACAAACTGCGTGTTATCGTCTGCAATACCATCCATACAATAATTAATCAGATCCAGTCCCTTCTGATCTGTCAAACGGGACACAAGACCAATCATGTATTTCTTACCATCCACAGTCAGATCCAGTTCCTCCTGCAAACGCTCCTTATTATAACGTTTGTTCTTACGGAACGTGGATACATCATACTGACGGAAAATCGACATATCGGTAGATGGATCGTATGTAATGGTATCAATACCATTGACGATACCCTGCATATCAAAATGACGGGAAGCAAGAAGACCGTCCAGCCCTTCACCGTAATACGGGGTCTGAATCTCCTCACAATAGGTTTGAGAAACCGTGGTAATATAGTCAGCGTAGACAAGTCCACCCTTTAGCATATTACCGGACTTGTGATATTCAAGCTTATCCGGTGTGAAAAGGTATGACGGTAAGCCGGAAAGACCCTCCATTGTCTCTACATCCCATACGCCCTGGAATTTAAGATTATGAATCGTGATAATACTCTTCATATTCCAGAAAAAAGGATTTGCCTGAAATTCTGTCTTAAGGTAGACAGGAATAAGACCGGTCTGCCAATCATGACAATGAATGATGTCCGGCTGAAAGCCGATTACCGGCAAAATAGAAAGAACTGCCTTATCAAAAAACGTAAATTTCTCGATGTCATAGCGTGTGTCTCCATAAGGATAGAAACACTCAAAATATTCAAGGTTATCGATGAAGTAATACGTAACCCCCTGATATTCGTACTGCATGACACCGACGTACTTAACCCCCATTAAAGGGCCGCCACCCATCTGAAAACTGGTGACATACTGGAAATTGTCACGAAATCTAGGAGGGATACAGGTGTAATTCGGCAGAACCACACGTATATCCCAGTCTTTCTTGTCAAACTCCTTCGGCAGAGCCCCTACAACGTCTGCCAAACCACCAGTTTTTACAAATGGAAAACATTCACTGGATGCAAAAAGAATCTTTCTCATACCGCTAACCTCCCCGCGGGCTTTCCCCGGTCAATATGTCTTACGCTTCTTCCCAGTTATGAAATACTTCCTGAACATCATCATCTTCATCCAGGAGATCCAATATTCTATTGATGTTTGTAATATCCTCATCGCTTGTTAAAGTTACATAGTTCTGTGGAAGCATAGTAACCTCAGCATCTGCCATCGGAATATTCTGCTCTTCAAGGCTCTGACGAACAGCCGAGAAATCATTCGGAGCGGTAAGAACAACATAACTGTCCTCTTCCTCATTGAAATCCTCTGCTCCTGCATCAAGAGCAATCATCATAAGATCGTCTGCGTCCATTTCAACAGACTCTTTATCAATGATAATCTGTCCCTTTTCATCAAACATATAGGACACACATCCCTGTGCGCCAATGCTTCCATGCCCCTTTGTAAAGGCGTTACGTACATTGGCTGCTGTACGGTTCTTATTATCTGTCAATGCCTTTACGATAATAGCTGAACCACTTGGACCATATCCCTCATATGTTACGGTAACGTAATTAACGCTGTTGGCGTCTCCAGCTGCCTTCTTGATTCCACGCTCGATGGTGTCGTTTGGCATATTGTTGGATTTAGCCTTGGCAATAACATCACGAAGTTTACTATTGTTAGCCGGATCCGGACCGCCTTCCTTTACAGCAACCGCGATCTCTCGACCGATGATGGTAAAAATCTTACCCTTTGCTGCATCATTTTTTTCTTTCTTGTGCTTAATATTGGCGAACTTAGAATGTCCTGACATGTTAAATAGATTCCTTTCTTACAATTTTCTGTACAATTTTATCATTTCCAGGTACTTTATTCAAGCTACGACGACAACGGGCATACCTGCACCTGCTCTACTACCCGATTTTTAACGGATAATACACAAAATTTATATCCATAGGCCTTAACCACAAATTTTTCATTTTCCTTTGGAACATGTCCAAGATGATACATCAAAAATCCGTTTAAGGTCTCGATATCCTCTTCTTTAAACTGAATATGCAAAAGTTCTTCGAGCTCCAGCAGAGGTGTCATTCCACTGACAAGATAGTCTCCGTTTTCCTTTCGCCTGATCAATCGCTTTTCGTCATCATGCTCATCTTCGATATTTCCCACAATCTCTTCAAGGATGTCCTCCATCGAAATAAGGCCGCTGGTCTGTCCGTATTCATCCAGGACAAGGACCATATGTACCTTTTGAAACTGCATCTGTGTGAAGAGCGTATTGATGCTGTGCGTCTCCGGAACAAACTCCGCCTTGCGAATCAATCCGTCGATATCCCTGATCTTCTTTTGATACTGCTCTTTTGAAAAAGCCACGTGAAGCAGTTCCTTCATGTGAATGGTTCCGATGATATTATCCAACGAACCCGTATAAACCGGAAACCTTGAAAAGTGATTCAGATCAAAGACATGAATCGCTTCCTCCAGGGTACTTTCCCCATCTAATGCAATGATATCGCCGCGATGTGTCATGATATCCTTCGCATCCTTATCATCAAAGGCAAAGATATTCTGAATCATTTCTGCTTCCGTTGCTCTTAAATTCCCCTGCTCATGGCTTTCATTCACCATGGAAAGGATCTCCTCTTCCGTCACATCAAGTGCCGTTCTCTTGGGATTGACTCCAAATATTCTTGCCAGAAAAAGTGCTGTTTCTCCAAGAAGCATCTGAACCGGCCAGACAATCCGATAAAAAAAGGAATACACAACATAGAAATATTTTCTTACATTCTCTGTTCTGGCCGCTCCCACATAGACCGGAAGATAGACACAAAACAGCAAATATAAAAAAAGATGCAGCAATACAACGATTACACGGTAATACCCTGCGATGGAATAGGGCTTTAACACCAGAAAAAGGCCGGTCAAGGACAGCAGATAAAAGACTCCGCTCAAAAGCCAGGTCGTCCTGATATGCTGCCCTCGTTTCACTCCAAAATCTTTTATAACAGAAGAAACCGCCTCCGTCTCATCCCCCTTGCGGTTTTCAAGGGCAGAGGCGGTGGCTGTTATCATAATCTCCAGTATCGGGAAAAGAATCAGAATTCCGAAGGCCACGGTCTGCCATCCTGTCATAACAAGCTCCTCCTCTTAGAAAAACTGCTTCTTCTCAACCAGCCTGCCGTTTCGATAGTACAGACGAGGGATACGATTTCCAAGCCCACAGGCGAATTCATAATTGAACTTACCGGACAATTCTCCGAGCTCTTCAAAGCTGATACACTGATCTTCGTCTCTTCCGATCAGTGTAACCTGATCGAGCACACGAACCCCCGGAATATCCGACACATCCACCATCATCTGGTCCATACAGATGCGGCCAACGATTGGAGCCCTTTTCCCACGAATCAAGACCTCTCCTTTTCCGGAAAGAGACCTGGCATAGCCATCCGCATAGCCAACCGGAATGGTCGCAATCACGCGCTCCTTCGTCGTTGTATAGGTTCCGCCATAGCTAATGCTTCTACCGGCCGGAAGTTTCTTAATGTGAACAATATGAGAATACAAGGATAAGGCCGGATGAATCGGAAAACTATGATCAACTTCCGCTGACGGCCACATACCATACATCGTCACACCCAGACGAACCGCATCCAGCTTGTCCCTGTTGTATTCCATTGCAGCCGCACTGTTGCAGCAGTGACGAATGGTAAAATGAATGCCCCTCTGTGAAAGAAGCTGTATCATATGAAGGAAAAGTTCATACTGCTGATTCGTCGCTGTTTTATCTTCTTCATCTGAACGGGCAAAATGCGTAAAAATACCTTCCGCAACCAGCTCACTCCGCTCGAAGATCGATGCAATTTCATCTGCCGATTTTTCATCCACCTGGTACCCGATACGACTCATGCCGGTGTCGATTTTAATATGGCAATATACCTTCCTGCCAAGCTTTTTCGCTACATCGGCATATTCCTCCGCCATTGCAGCCGTATAAATAGTCGGTCTGATATCCTCAAGAATCACCCTCTCGTAGGAATCGTTAAAAGTATATCCCAGAATCAGAATCGGTTTCTTTAAATCATGATCACGAAGCTCAAAAGCCTCTTCCGCTGTTGCAACCGCATATCCGTAGATCAGATCACACATTTCCAGCTCTCTTGCTATTTCAAGACCGCCGTGTCCATATCCATCCGCTTTTAAAACAGCGTATATCTTCTGATTCTCACAACGTTTCTTTGTCTCTTCAATATTTTTTAAAATGGCATCCAGATCTACTTTTGCAGATACTCTCATCAGATCCATTGTTTTGTCCTTTCTTTATCCGTACATATTTGCCAGGGCTTCTTCCTTCTGCCGCTCTTCAGCCAAGCAAAAGCAAAACCCGTGGCAGCATCTCAATTAAATGCGATGCCTTCATACTCCTGGAAGAATATACATCCCTTGCATAATCTCCGCAAAGTCCATGTAAGTATACACCAAGTGGAGCTGCAATACCACCGGATAATCCCGACGCCATAAGGGCGGAAATCATCCCGGACAGCACATCTCCACTTCCTGCCGTTGCCATTCCGCTGTTCCCCGTGGTATTCAGGTATATCTCCCCTGATGCGAGGGCGCAGATGGTACATGCTCCTTTTAAAACAAGAGTGACATGGTGCTGCATTGCAAATGTTCTTGCCTTCTCAATCCCATTTTCTTTCAGTGTATGGATATCGCACCCACTAATCCGGCTCATCTCCATAAGATGCGGTGTGAGCACGATTTCCTTCTTTTTTGCCATGCGGTCAAGAAGCTGCATCAATTCCTCATCCAGGGCTATCAGATTAATCGCATCCGCATCTAAAAGCAACGGGCGCTTTGGATCCGACAGAGCACATCTTACAAGTTCCTTTGCCCCTCTCTTCTGCCCAAGTCCCGGTCCGATCATAATAGCCGACGCCCATGTATCCTCTGTAAGCTCCTTCTCATCAAACGGTGCATACAAAGCTTCCGGCACGGAGGTCTGTAAAATGATTCGATTCGCCTCCTCTGTCATGACCTTCACCATACCAACGCCCATTGCAAGCGAGGCTTTTGCCGCGAGAATTCCGGCGCCTGCCATACCGACATCCGAACATACCGCTAACAGCTTGCCATAGTCTCCTTTATGACTATCCGAAAACCGGGAGGGAAGAAGGTTTTTTACATCATGCTCTTCCATACAGAAAACCTTCGGTTTATCTTCTAAGCTTCTTGCCGTAATACCAATTCTTCTTCTCTTCAGCTTTCCGCAATAGCTTCTTCCCGGATATAAAATCTGTCCGATCTTATAAAAGCCAAAGGTCACTGTATCACTGCATAAAACCGCTTCTCCAAGCACCTGTCCGCTTGAAGCTGAGATTCCTGTCGGAAGATCCACTGCCACAACAGGTCGCCCGGAGGCATTCAACCACCGGACCGCTTCCAGGTACTGCCCCGTTAAAGGCCGGTCTGCCCCGGTTCCAAGCATAGCATCCACAAACACATCGCAGGTCTCCAGCTCCCGAATCGTTTTAGCGAAAGGAATCTGATATGCCACAGCCGCTTCATACTGAATTCGCGCAGATGCAGAAAAATGTGACGGATTTCCTACCAGAAAAACCGTCACATCTATTTTCTCATCTGTCAGAAGCCTGGCCAGAGCAAGTCCGTCTCCGCCATTATTCCCGCTTCCGCATAGTATTCCAATCCGCCCTGCCCCTTCGTACGTCTTCCTAATATATGACAAAAGTGCAAGGGCAGCTTTTTCCATCAAAACAAGTCCAGAAACCTTTAACGTATCCTGAGTGTACTGATCTGCCTTTTGCATTTCCTGCGCATCAAGAATTGCCAGCATGATCCTCCTCCTTTTCCTCTACAGCCTTTGTGTCAATATTTTCCAGTGGTTCCTTTGACTCATGCTCTTTTCTTTCATCTGAACCGTCTGCCTCTGTGCGACTTCTCGCATTCGCAGAGTCCTTGCTGGTAAGAGCAAGTTCTTCCGATTCTTTGATATCAAAGATATCAACGACATCTTTTCCGAAAATATCATGCATGTAGGTATACATTTCCCGGTTATTAATCTCTCGATTCTGTTTTTTTATAATATTCTTTTTCAAATCAATGCGGACCTGGGTAATCCATTTTGCAATCTGGTGAACTTCCGACGTATTGGTCCGCATCTTATTGTAACAAAACGACATGGTAAGAAGCATCAATTCCTGATTCTTCTCTTTGATCAGCTTCGGATATTCCAAAAGCTTATCCTCCAGTTCATTGATCTTCTCATTTGTCTGATCAATCAGAATCTTATCCTGCTCCAGCTTCTTCGCAGCTTCCGATGAAAGCTTCGACTGATCCACAGCATCCATATTATCTACAATATTTTGCATGAGCTTTGCCTTGACCTTCTTAAGACTTTTTATATCGGTCGTTGCTTTTCCCTGCTGCTGCAACAGCTCATTCAGTTCAACCTCAACTGTTTTAATTTCCTCAGGCTTGCCGTTCAAGGCAAACAACCTGTGCCACTTCTGATCCAGAACTAAAACCGGTATTTTCGCAAGCTTAAGCGCTGATAAAAATACGCCCTCTTCCATTGTATATCTCCCGCTTATTTTAACTTTGTAATATTATAGGATAATGTCATAAGGGAATCCGAAAGGTGTACGTTCTCAACAATAACTCCTTCCGGAACATCCAAATCCACGTGGGCGAAATTCCAGAATGCCTTTACCCCCAGCTCAATCAGTCTGCGGGCAATCGGTTCTGCGCTTTCTTTCGGAATCGTAAGTGCCACAATGTCGACCTGATGGGTCTTCATAAACTCTTCGAGCTCATCCACCATCTGAATCTTTATGCCGCTTACTTCCTTTCCCTTCTTGGAAGGATCGATATCAAAAAGACCAATCATCTTAAAAGAAAGCTTTTCGAATTTAACGTAGTTTGCAATTGCCTGTCCCAAATTACCAACGCCGACTAAAATAACATGGTTCATATGCGTCTGACCCAGTATTTTACCTATCTCGTCATATAAAAACTGCACATTGTAGCCATAGCCCTGCTGTCCAAACCCGCCAAAATTATTCAGATCCTGGCGAATCTGAGATGCGGTCACATGCATTCTGCGCGAAAGATCATTGGATGAAATTCGTTCGACTCCATCCTCAAGTAATTCACCTAAATATCGATAATACCTGGGCATTCTACGAATGACTGCAGGTGAAATCCCCTTTTCCATAGAACCTCCTATCGTAAAAAACACCACATACATTTTACGAGGTTTTTTATAGCTTGTCAAACATTTAACAAAGTGATTTCTCGTCAATATGAGGCAAATTCTTCCCACTCATTATACAAAGCTTCTAATTCTTCCGTTACCTGCTTTTGCTCCTGACTTAATTCATTCAGCCGGGCAGAATTGGTCGCCACATCCGGATCTGAAAACAATACATCCAGCTCCGACAGGCGTTCTTCAAGCTTTTCGATTTTTTCTTCAATCTGTTCTCTTGCACGGTCAAGCTTTCTTTGTGCTGCCTGCTTTGCCTTCTGCTCTTTCCAGTCGAGCTTGCCGGCAACCTCCTCTGTTACAGCCTCCTCTGCCTTCTTCTCCTCGCCAAGGCCATAATCGTTTCGTATGGTTTCCCGCTTCTGAAGATAGTAATCATAATTGCCAAGGTACTCGCAAAGTCCCTGAGAGGTAAGATCAATGATCCTTTGCGCCGTCTGATTCACAAAATATCGGTCATGGGACACATATAGAAGTGTTCCGTCATAGCCGCGAAGGGCATGTTCCAAAATCTCCTTGGACTCCATATCCAAATGGTTGGTCGGCTCATCCAGAATCAGAAAATTAGCGCCTGAAAGCATCAGCTTGGCGAGAGAAATTCTTCCGCGCTCTCCTCCTGAAAGGTCTTTAATCTGCTTATAGACATCTTCACCTGTGAACAAAAAGGCCGCCAATGTATTACGTACTCTGGTATTATCCATATCCGGATATGTATCCTGCATCTCCTGAAACAAAGTCTTGTCTTCGTCAAAAAGCTGCTGTTCCTGGTCATAATATCCAATCGTAACGCCGGTTCCAATGGTAACCGTCCCCTTATCTGCAGGAATAAGACCATTAATAATTTTTAGAATGGTTGACTTACCGATTCCATTATCCCCAATCAGGGCAACGCGATCCCCCCGCTTGATTTCAAAGCTGATATCACGAAAAAGCTGCTTCTCGCCAAAGGACTTCGCAAGATTTTCAATCTTAAGAACATCCTTACCGCTCGATGTCAGAGCCGACAGGGTAAGATTCATCTCCCCGTGGTCCAAAACCGGCTTGTCCATCACCTCCATCTTGTCCAAAAGTTTCTTTCTGCTTTCTGCACGCTTGATGGATTTCTCCCGGTTGAAACTTTGAAGTTTTTCAATTACAGCCTCTTCATGAGCAATTTTCTTTTGCTGCTTATCGTACTCTCTCTGACGCGTCAGCAGAAAAAGATCTTTCTGCTTCATAAAGGCAGAATAATTCCCCTTATAGTCATGTGCCTTCTTTCCGGACAAATCAATGACCCTTGAAACGGTCCGGTCAAGGAAATAACGGTCATGAGCTACAATAATAACAGCGCCCTTGTAGTTTAAAAGGAAATTTTCAAGCCACTCAATGGACCTTAAATCCAGATGGTTGATTGGCTCGTCCAAAAGCAAAATATCCGGAGAAGACACCAATAGTCTCGATAAAGCAACACGGGTCTTCTGACCTCCGGACAATTGTGCCATGGTCTTTGCAAAGTCATCTTCCTCAAAGCCAAGACCTTTTAAAATTCCGGTAACACGACTCTCATAAGATTCACCTTCCAAAAGGGCAAACTGATGCGAAAGATTATGATACTGCTCCATCAGCTTGCTCAGCTCGTCTCCGGTTCTGTGCGTCATCTCTTCTTCCATGGAACGAAGAGTCTGATTCATATCAAGAATATCTTCTCTTGCATGATATACGTACTCCCAGATATTCCCCGCGTAATCCGCATCCTGATACTGAGCGAGGTATCCATATGTGCTGTCCTTCGCAAAAACAACGCTCCCCTGGTCCGATGGCTCCTGGCCAACGATTACCTTAAGAAGCGTTGATTTACCACATCCATTATTTCCAACAATCGCTATCTTTTCATGTTCCTGCACCTGAAAGGAAACATCGGTGAAGATAATATCCTCACCGAATGCCTTCTGCAGGTTTGCAACAGATAAAATCATATTACATTCCTAAATCTTTCTCTAAGTTCTCGCGTATTGCAAGAATAAAATCTCTACTGTTTAACTTAACCGGATTCGGCAGAGATGTGATCAGAGCCAGATCTCCTGTCATCTTTCCGGATTCAATGGTTGCAAGGCATGCCTTTTCAAGCGCATCTGCAAAATCACAAAGTTCCTTGTTTCCATCCAATTCACCCCTTTTGCGAAGCGCACCTGTCCATGCAAAAATCGTTGCAACAGAGTTGGTGGAAGTCTCCTCGCCTTTCAGGTGTTTATAGTAATGACGCTGTACCGTTCCATGGGCTGCCTCATATTCAAAATATCCCTTCGGAGAAACAAGAACGGAAGTCATCATGGCAAGAGAACCGAAGGCAGAGGATAACATATCACTCATAACATCTCCGTCATAATTCTTGCAGGCCCAGATAAAGCCACCCTCAGACTTCATAACACGTGCAACCGCATCGTCGATCAGTGTGTAGAAGTATTCGATTCCTGCCGCCTCAAACTTCTCTTTATACTCTTTTTCATAAATTTCAGCAAATACATCCTTGAATGTATGGTCATACTGCTTGCTGATGGTATCCTTTGTAGCAAACCAAAGGTCCTGCTTCTGATCAAGAGCAAAATTGAAACAGCTTCTCGCAAAGCTTGTGATGGATGCCGTTACATTGTGCTGTCCCTGTACAATTCCCGGTCCGTCAAACTCATGGACTAAAACGCGCTCTTCACTGCCGTCTGCCTTCGTATAGACAAGCTCTACCTTTCCGGCCTCAGGAATCTTCATCTCAGAAGCCTTATAGACATCGCCGTAGGCATGACGGGCAATCGTAATCGGCTTCTTCCAGGATTTAACATTTGGCTCAATTCCCTTCACAATGATTGGAGCACGGAAAACTGTTCCGTCCAGGATTGCACGAATGGTTCCATTCGGGCTCTTGTACATCTTTTTGAGATTGTACTCCTCAACACGTGCGGCATTCGGTGTGATGGTTGCACATTTAACCGCAACACCGTATTTCTTTGTTGCCTCACTTGCATCAATGGTCACCTGATCATCTGTCTCATCTCTGTGCTTAAGCCCCAGATCATAGTACTCGCTCTTAAGATCCACGAACGGAAGAATGAGTTCATCCTTGATCATCTGCCAAAGGACTCTTGTCATTTCATCTCCATCCATCTCCACCAGTGGTGTCTTCATCTGAATTTTAGTCATATGTTCTCCTCTTGTAATCTTGATCCTTTTTAAACTTTTAAACTTTCTTTTTCTTATATAAGAAATGCCCGCCTCCTTACGGCCGAATGGGCTATAAAGAAAGGCCGGGCATATGAAACTTTATTTTGCTACGATATTGATAATCTTACCAGGAACAACAATTTCCTTGATAATATTACCTGTCAGCTTATCTCCAAGTGCCTCCTTGGCTGCAGCAATCGCGTCTTCCTTGGAAACATCCTTTGGCAACTGAATGACAGCTTTTGTCTTACCATTCAACTGAACCGGCATCTCAACCACGTCAAGAACCATCTTGCTCTCATCGTAGGTCGGCCATGTCTCCTCAAATACAGAACCGTTCTTGCCGATCAATTCGTGAAGCTCTTCCGCAAGATGCGGAGCAAATGGAGCAAGGAGTGTCACCAGAGTCTCGAGTGTTACCTGATCAACGCCTCCGTTCTTTGCCATATCCGTCAGAGTATTGGTATATTCCATAAATCCGGAAATAACCGTATTCAGGCTGAAGGTCTCCAAACGGGTGGTAATATCCTTTACCATGCAGTTTCTGACACGTACCAGTTCCTTTGTTTCAGGAATGTTCTTCTCATGCTCTTCGAGAACAAGCTTCCATACACGCTTTAAGAAACGATTGATTCCGTCGATTCCACGGTCATCCCACTCAGAATCAAGCTCTGGCGGTCCTACAAAGAGCTCGTACATACGAAGGGAATCACAGCCGTAATCACGTACCAGATCATCCGGGGAAACAACATTTCCCTTACTCTTACTCATCTTGATACCATTCTTACCGGTAATCATACCCTGGTTAAACAGTTTCTTAAACGGTTCGTTGAAATCAACAACTCCGATATCATGTAAGAACTTTGTATAGAATCTTGCGTATAAAAGGTGAAGAACCGCATGCTCAACTCCACCGATATACATATCAACCGGAAGATACTTCTCTGCCTTGTCCTTTGATACAAGCGCTTCATCGTTCTTGTTATCGACGTAGCGAAGGAAATACCAGGAAGAACCTGCCCACTGTGGCATTGTATTTGTCTCACGCTTTGCAGGCTTACCACAACATGGACATGTTGTATTCACCCAGGATTCAATTGCTGCAAGTGGTGACTCTCCTGTACCGGTCGGCTCATAGCTTTCAACATCCGGAAGAAGTAATGGAAGCTGATCTTCCGGAACCGGAACTGCTCCACAATCCGGGCAGTGAATAATAGGAATCGGCTCACCCCAATATCTCTGACGGGAGAATACCCAGTCACGCAGCTTATAGTTGGTGGTCTTCTTACCTGCGCCCATCTTCTCGATCATTTCAGGGGCTTTTAACTTAAGCTCGGAAGACTCCATGCCATTCCAGTCACCGGAATTAACCATGGTTCCAACAGCCTCTGTGTACGCCTCTTCCATGTCTTCGATTGCCACACCATCCTTTGAGATAACCTGGATGATTGGAAGATCAAACTTCTTTGCAAATGCAAAGTCACGGTCATCATGTGCCGGTACACACATAACAGCGCCGGTACCATAGTCTGCCAGTACATAGTCAGACAGCCAGATTGGAACCTTCTTACCGTTGATCGGATTAATGGCATAAGAGCCTGTAAACACACCGGTCTTCTCCTTGGACTGCATACGGTCAACAGAAGAACGAAGGGATGTCTGATAGATATAATCCTCAACGGCTGCAAGCTGCTCCTCTGTCGCAAGCTTTTTCGCCATTTCATGCTCAGGCGCCATAACCATGAAGGTACATCCGTACAATGTATCCGGACGTGTTGTATAGACTGTGATACTTTCATCAGATCCGTCCACCTTGAAATTTACTTCTGCTCCATGGCTTCGTCCGATCCAATCCGACTGCATCTTCTTAACCTTTTCCGGCCAATCCAATGTATCAAGATCGTCTAAGAGACGGTCAGCGTACGCTGTAATCTTAAGCATCCACTGACGAAGGTTCTTCTTGGTTACGTCAGCGCCGCAACGCTCACACTTACCGTTGACAACCTCCTCATTTGCAAGACCTGTCTTACAGCTAGGACACCAGTTGATCGGCATCTGCTTCTCGTAGGCAAGACCCTTCTTAAACATCTGAACGAAGATCCACTGTGTCCACTTATAGAAATTAGGATCTGTCGTATTAACTTCCATATCCCAATCATAGATGGCAGAGATTTCCTGAATCTGACGCTTGATATTAGAAATATTATCAGCTGTAGACTTAGCCGGATGCTCTCCCATCTTAATTGCATAGTTCTCAGCCGGAAGGCCAAATGCATCCCAACCCATTGGGTGAATAATATACTTTCCATGCATAAGCTGATAACGGCTCCATACATCGGAAATAACATATCCTCTCCAGTGTCCAACGTGTAGACCATTACCGGATGGATATGGGAACATATCTAGGCAGTAATACTTTTCCTTCTTCTCATCCTTGGGATTAACGGGTTTCTTATCCCAGATCTTCCGCCATTTTTTCTCAACGGAACGATGATTATAAGCTGTAACCATGTTTTCTTCCTCCCATTACGGCCTTTTAACTTATAGAGGCCCAAATTTACATACCTAAAGATAGTACCATAGTCACCTCAAATGTCAAGGAATTGCGCCGAAATACTTTTACACTTTCCCACATCAACGTGTTGACTTTTTGCAATAGAATGTTTAGGATAGAATATGAATTTATGAGAAAGGAATCCATATCCATGATTATTGTATTAAAAGAAAATTGTACCATAGAACAGCAGAACGATCTGGTTAACACCATTGCCTCACACGGTCTTTCCACCAATCTTTCCAAAGGCGATCAGGTGACCATCATCGGTGTAATCGGTGACAAATCCGTTCTCGACATCGACCAGTTAAAGGCTGATCCAAGAGTTGACAACGTGATCTCCGTAACCGAAAGCTACAAGCTTGTAAACCGAAAATTTCATCCGGAAGATACAGAGTTTTCCGTTAAAAACACCGTCATCGGCCCGAACAACCTGACAGTTATGGCCGGACCTTGCGCCATCGAATCCGAAGAACAGCTTATGACCATTGCCCGCGCAGTCAAAGCTTCCGGTGCCACCCTTCTTCGCGGCGGCGCATACAAGCCGCGTACTTCCCCATACTCTTTCCAGGGACTTGAGGAAGAGGGACTTATGTATATGAAAGAGGCGGGAGAAGAGACCGGACTTGCAACAATCTGCGAAGTTACTTCTCTTAAAGCACTTGAGACAGCTGTTTCTTACGTGGACATGATTCAGGTCGGTGCCAGAAACATGCAAAACTTCGAGCTGTTAAAAGAGGTCGGTAAATGCGGCAAGCCTGTCATGTTAAAGCGCGGCCTTGCTGCTACCATCGACGAATGGCTGAATGCTGCAGAGTACATCATGGCCAATGGAAATCCGAATGTCTGCCTCTGCGAAAGAGGTATTCGAACTTACGAAACAGCAACCCGTAATACCTTAGACCTTGCTGCTGTTCTTGTATTAAAGGAAAAGACCCATCTTCCTGTTATCGTTGACCCAAGCCATGCAACCGGCGTCCGTGCCTTCGTAAAGCCACTGACCAAGTCCGCCATTGCTGTGGGAGCTGACGGTGTTATGGTAGAAGTCCACAACCGTCCGGAATGCGCTCTCTCCGACGGACCTCAGTCTCTGACCTGCGAGCAGTTTGATGAAATGATGCATGAGATTCGTCCATACGCAGACCTTGTCAAAAGGAGCCTTACATGATAGAGGACAACTTTAGAAACAAAAAAATTGTTTTTATCGGACTTGGATTGATCGGTGGCTCGATTGCAAAGGCGATTCACGAACGCTACCCGGATCAGAAGATCTATGCCCATGCCAGACACGAGGAAACCATTCTGGCAGCGTACAAAGATGATTTAATTTTAAACGATCACCTGCTAAGTATCGAGGAAATTGCTTCTTCTGATCTGATCTTTTTATGCTGTCCCGTCGGAAGCAATGCTGACTATATGAAGCAGATTGCTCCTTACATCGGAGAACACACCATCATTACCGATGTAGGTTCTGTAAAAGGAGATATTCATCTTGCTGCAAAGGAGGCCGGACTGTCCGAGCATTTCATCGGCGGGCATCCAATGACCGGCTCCGAAGCAATCGGATATGAGCATTCTTCTTCTCACTTTTTGGAGAATGCATACTATATCCTGACTGCAGATAATGATACATCAAGGGCTATGCTGCCGGAGTTTGCTGAATACATCAGCTCCCTGGGTTCCATTACCCTGCAGCTTCATCCGGATGAGCATGACTTTGCAACGGCTGCCATCAGCCACCTCCCGCACGTAATCTCCGCTTCCCTGGTCAATCTGGTAAGATCCTCTGACAAGGACGAAGTATTAAAGACCATTGCAGCCGGAGGATTCCGGGACATCACCCGTATCTCATCCTCTTCACCGGAAATGTGGCAGCATATCTGCAAAAGCAACAAAAAGGCAATCATCCAGCTTCTGGATTTATATAACGAAGAATTAACTTCTTTCAGAAACGCGATAGATACAAGCGATGACGAAAGATTACATCAACTCTTCTCTTCTGCCAAAGACTACCGTGATTCTCTTCCACTCCGTAAGACCGGTGTCCTGGGCAAGGCATTCGTTCTTTACAGCGATCTACGGGATGAAGCAGGTCAGATTGCAACGGTTGCCACCATACTTGCAAACAACGGAATATCCATCAAAAATATCGGTATCATCCATAACCGGGAATTCGAAGAGGGTGTCCTCTCCATCGAATTATACAACCAAAAGGATTACCAGAAGGCCGGTGACCTGCTAAGTCGTCACGGATACATCCTGCACAAAAGGAACTGATACATCTGCCTGCAGAGTAATTCTGCAGGCATTTTATCTCAGTCGGGGTTACAATCTCCGACTGAGATAAACGCTCCGCGAGGATGCGCAGAGATTTGCATATGAAATATGTCAGCTACGCTGACGCAAATCTCGCGCCAAGTCTCGCGTGCGAGACTTGAAGATAATTAATAGAGGTTTTAATTTATGAGGAATACATTATTCAAGGGCACTCCAGCAAAAAGGCTCCGGGGAGAGGTACGAATCCCCGGGGATAAGTCCATTTCCCACCGGGGTATCATGCTAGGCTCTCTTGCCGAGGGTACCACCGAACTATCCGGATTCTTAGACGGAGCAGACTGCCGAAGCAGCATTGCCTGCTTTCGTTCCATGGGAATTGAGATCAACCAGGAAAAAGACCATGTTGTGATCAAGGGAAAGGGGCTCCACGGTCTCACCGCCCCTGAGGGTATCTTGGATGTGGGAAACAGTGGAACCACCACAAGACTTATCAGTGGTATCCTCGCGGGGCAGAACTTCTCTTCCACCCTAAACGGAGATGCTTCTATCCAAAAACGTCCCATGGGTCGTATCATGGTTCCCCTAAAAGAGATGGGTGCAGGCATCAGCTCCCTGAAGGACAATGGCTGTGCTCCCTTAAAGATCGAGGGGCTTAGACCGGGAGATGTACTTCGGGGTATCTCTTACGAATCTCCTGTGGCCTCCGCCCAGGTCAAGTCCTGTGTTCTCTTCGCCGGCATGTATGCCGACCGGCCTACTTCTGTCACGGAGCCTACCCTTTCCAGAAACCATACAGAACTTATGGCTTCCGCCTTTGGAGCAGATATTAAATCCTGTGATAATAAATGTATTATTCAGCCCGAGCCCCGGCTTCTAGGTCAGAAGGTGGTGATCCCCGGAGATATCTCCTCCGCCGCCTACTTTCTTGTAGCTGGTCTCATCTGCCCGAATGCGGATCTTCTGATTCAAAATGTTAACATCAACCCCACTCGCGCCGGCATTCTGAAGGTCATTGAAGCCATGGGAGGTAATCTCTCCTATGAAAACAGGCGCACCGTTTCCGGTGAAGAAGTTGCGGATCTTCATGTCACCTCTTCTTCCCTCCACGGAACCACCATTGAGGGAGACATCATTCCGGCTCTTATCGACGAACTTCCGGTAATCGCTGTTATGGCTGCCTTCGCCGAGGGGGAGACCATCATAAAGGATGCTGCCGAACTGAAGGTCAAAGAATCCGATCGTATCGTAACCGTAACAGAGGGACTTACTGCTATGGGCGCTGATGTTACCCCCACCGATGACGGAATGATCATCCGTGGCGGCCGAATGCTTCATAGCGCCTCCATCAAGACCTACATGGATCACCGCCTGGCCATGAGCTTTGCCATCGCCTCCCTTGTAGCCGACGGGCAGACCACATTAGACCATCCGGAGTGTGTAGATATCTCCTATCCAAACTTCTATCAAACCTTGAATCAGATCGCAGAGTACTAAAATCAAAGAGAGATTTCCTGATGGAGCTTCTGAGAAGCGAAAACCCCGGAAAATGACGTAACCGTCATTTTCCGGGGTTTTCCCGGCCCTTGTGTAACCTCCGAATCGGCACACATAATATGCAGATCTCGCATATTTTCATATTCTAGCTTCTCTATTCCCCGTAATAATCTGTAAAATACAAAATTCCGTACTTCTTTACTTTCCAGTAATTATATGGCTCGTGATTCGTTAAATCCTTTGGCTGAGGATCATAAACCTTATACACGTCCGGCGCCTCATCCTTTGCCTGGCTTATTTTCGAATGCATGGCTGCATAATCGAATCCTTTTGCAAAAAGATGACTTCTAATCGATAATTCCGGTGTAACATGGAAAAACAATAAAAGAACAAATAAAATACATATTATTATCACGATTACTCTATTTGTTTTCCTTACCATAAACGAATCACCCCGAAATATCCTGTTCTTTTTTCCCATTGTGTTCCATCATTTTTCTCAATTCACTTTCTGAAAGACCGGATCGCTTGACAGCTTCCTGCATATCGATGATTCCATCGTTAACAAAAGTAAGTATTGTCATTAGCTTTCCCTCTGCTAGACCTTCGGCCCTGCCTTCGTTAAACTTTTCTCTATCACGCATTAACAAAGTCATATATTCAGCCCTCCAATCTTCCTTATTTTTCGCTTTAAAGACTTCGTCATCCAATGCCTTTGAAAGTTTCCCCCACCTATTATTAACCAATCATTCAAAAGCCTTGTTAATATCCAAAAGGCCTACATCCAAAAGCATTCTAGCAAATTCTTTTCCGTCAATAAGCCGTACTCCTTTTTCCTCTGCTTCCGTTATTGCGTCGGATGAAAAAGAATCTGCCGATGATATTACCCATGTTGCATAGGTATAGGCAGGGTCACCCTCGCTCATTTGATTCTTATAGCTGTCGATTTGATGTACAGCCCACTCTGACGTCTCACCCTCGTGCCATTTAGCCTGAACATAAACAATGTACTTTAGATTATCAAATTCTGCAATAATATCTGCGTCTGCTCCATCACGTTTTCCTGACTCATTCTTCGCCGGAATCCACGCCATACTTGCCCCGCTTCGCTCGAGGTACCATTTTACAAGTTGTTCAAACTTATCCGGGTTAAGTGTTTTAAACGATGACTTCATACGCTCTGCAAGCGGATCAATCACATCTTCATACAACGTAATGGGTTTCTTTTCCTCGCCGGCTTTTATTCCAGCCTCTACCAATTCGCCAATATCAGAGATATCCGCACTTGTCGTTCTGATCTTCAGACGTGATGTAAATTTCCCACTCACGAAATCTCTCGGAACATTTTCTACAATAGACTCCACCTTAATGAAAAATCCGAGATCTATCATCCGTTCTTCATCTACATCGTATAACTTTTTTTCTTTCCAGACTATCTTATGCTTATTCCACATCCCCTCAACTGACGGAATAATGTTCTCCAACTCAGATATTGGCTTGGCTTCATCGCATACTTTATATGCCGAAAACATGCCAGAATAAAGCGGCACTACAACCGTATCTCCTTTTTTCATCCTGGCAAAATACCACATGCACCATCTGGAACGACTATGACGTGCTCCATATTTCTCCGTAATCTCATCAAAATCAGGATACCCTTCCTTCCCTCTCGCTGCTCCAAGAATACCGGAGTCAGAAAAATCTGACCATCCCAATGTAAGGTATCCTTTTTGCATTAGGCTATAGGAAGCATTCCCTTCATGAGATATCCTGTGTAAATAATACTTTTCTGCCATGACGTTATCCCCTTTCGATAATATGTATTGCCCCCTCCCTTTGGTCGGCGGTCTTTCGGTCGGAACATTTAAGATCATGCCTTTTGCATGATGGTTCCTCCCTATGAAAACATAATTCAAGAGTATTTCTCTTGCATATTATTAACATCTTCCGCTATTCTTTCCCGCAAAGACTTTGGTTCAAGAATCTCAACATATGGCCCGTACTGAAGCCCCCAAAACCTTAACGCTTCCTGATTGCAGTTAACTCTGATACAAATCGAGTCTTCGTTTTTTTCTATTATCCTGAAATCCGTTCCAAACCAATCAACGAGCTCAGACATCATATCTTCTGTCGTCTTGATCTTTGCAGCTACGCTTTCTCCACTGAACATATAAAAATGCTCTGCCATATGCTTTGGCAGGTTTAACCCTTTTTCAATTTCGGACACTTTGCTCATTGGCTTTACCTTTTCATCAAGGACACGCACCTCCGTCATTTTATCTATCCTAAAATGAGCCACATTGTCGTACTTGTCATAATTAGAGATAAGATAGAATTTCCCGTTATTTGCAACAATCTGATACGGATTAACAATATATGGTTCTTCCCTTTTGGGATGCAGCTTAAAATCTGTGCCGATCTGATTATATATGAAACTTACTTTCTTCTTCTCAGCAATCGCATCATTAAGCGCATCTAAAGAATACATTGCCTGCTTATTAAGTGTCCTGCTAAGTTCCGGCAAATTGCTTACGTGTGAGACCTTCGCATTAAAGTAATTACTCGCCAGACTCCGAATCTTTTCAATCAATGACTTTGCCTGCTTGGTAGTAATTGACTTTGAAAACAAGACACTGTCTATAAGAATCCGTAACTCTGATTCGTCAAACTCTCTGGATAGAAGCCGATATCCTTTTTCCATAGAAATATCATAACCAAGCTCCTTAAGTGATAAGACATTGTTTTTTACAGAACGCCTATCACAATCCATGCCATAATTAATATCTAAAAGCCTGATTATTTCCTGCTGGGTCAGAGAATGATCTTCGTCGGTATATTTCCGAAGTATCTCCAAGATCAGCATATTGAGCATTTTTTTATTTCCTGTAGCGTACATAATACCCCCATCTATCAATGGAAATCATTCAAGATCAAGTTTTACACAGGGAAACCGGATTATCATTAACTTTTCTTTTTTATTCGACTACCCAACAAATATTCCTCATACTGTGCCGATTCAATTCCTTGATTTGCCAGGGATTCATCTGTGAATATATTTTTATGTTGGATCGGGTAAGCATATAAAGTAACTTTATCTCCTCTATCTACATTTATGCTTTCATAAAAATGAGGCTTCTGGCATAAAGGTGGGTAGTATGCCTGACCTCTGATGTACTTTTACAATTGAAAAACCACCTGTGCTCCTGTAGAGTATTAGCGACCAAACCAAAACTCAAAGGAGTACCCACAGATGGTTTCTGCTAATACACTATGTAAAAAACTGCTTAATGTCAACCATGCTGTCATAGAAGATGCAAATTTCTATGATGATCAGGATGGTGTATGCCACCTCAGAATCCATGCCAGGACTGATAAATGGCATCAGGATGATTGTCCTTTCTGTCATAGGCGGTGCCATCGTTATGATCAGAAGAGTGACCAGCCCCGCACATGGAGGAGT
>FMTN01000002.1 GCA_900100095.1 Lachnospiraceae bacterium C10 | reverse complement strand
GTCAGCTGAACAGATTACTCTGCTTACACCTCTGCCCTATCTACCTCATACTCTCTGAGGGATCTTATGTCCTTTTGGACGGGATATCTCATCTTGGGGTGGGCTTCACGCTTAGATGCCTTCAGCGTTTATCCCTTCCAGACTTGGCTACCCTGCGATGGAGTTGGTCTCCAACAGGTACACCAGCGGTCCGTCCAACCCGGTCCTCTCGTACTAGGGTCAGCTCCCCTCAAATATCCTCCGCCCGCGCCGGATAGGGACCGAACTGTCTCACGACGTTCTGAACCCAGCTCGCGTACCGCTTTAATGGGCGAACAGCCCAACCCTTGGGACCTGCTACAGCCCCAGGATGCGATGAGCCGACATCGAGGTGCCAAACCACTCCGTCGATGTGAACTCTTGGGAGTGATAAGCCTGTTATCCCCAGGGTAGCTTTTATCCGTTGAGCGATGGCAATCCCACGTTATACCACCGGATCACTAAGTCCTACTTTCGTACCTGCTCCACCCGTCGGTGTCGCAGTCAACCTACCTTCTGCCTTTGCACTCTTCAAATGGTTTCCGACCATT
>FMTN01000004.1 GCA_900100095.1 Lachnospiraceae bacterium C10 | reverse complement strand
TACCGAATCCCAGTACCAAACTGGAGTAAAGCTCCATGGGGTCTTTCCGTCCTGGCGCGGGTAACCAGCATCTTCACTGGTACTTCAATTTCACCGGATGCATTGTTGAGACAGTGCTCAAATCATTACGCCTTTCGTGCGGGTCGGAACTTACCCGACAAGGAATTTCGCTACCTTAGGACCGTTATAGTTACGGCCGCCGTTTACTGGGGCTTGAATTCAAAGCTTCGCCGAAGCTAACCTCTCCTCTTAACCTTCCAGCACCGGGCAGGCGTCAGCCCATATACTTCACCTTACGGTTTCGCATAGACCTGTGTTTTTGCTAAACAGTTGCTTGAGCCTATTCTCTGCGGCCACATCTCTGTGGCACCCCTTCTCCCGAAGTTACGGGGTCATTTTGCCGAATTCCTTAACAATGCTTCTTCCGTCGGCCTTAGGATTCTCTCCTCATCCACCTGTGTCGGTTTACGGTACGGGCTGATATAAAACAATAGCGGCTTTTCTCGGCAGCCGGCTCACACGCTTCGCTACTCTATTTCGCTCCAC
>FMTN01000068.1 GCA_900100095.1 Lachnospiraceae bacterium C10 | reverse complement strand
TTATTGTCCCTGTCGCCTCAGTTGCCCAATATCTGATAACTGCCCCGGCGCTATGTTGCATCATAAGATGTACCTCCCAAAGCGCCGGGGTTTTTTGAATGAGTATAACGTGAGAAAGATGAGGGGATATGTTTCTAAAAGTTTTAAAAAAGAAAAAAGTAATGAAGAAGTTGCTATCGACGGTTCTGATTTCTACAATGGCTATTTCCGGTTCTGCGATCGGTGGAACTTTTCACAAGAACACATATGCAGCACAAAAGCATACGCAGTATATTCATAAGACGGAACAGGTGACGAATGGCCAGTATTTTTCCAAAGAATATGAAATAAATACCAAACAGGCGGGAACTTTGTCTGCAAAAATTGTTGTCAAAAATCTTGGATGTGATTTTCACGTTTCTATCTATGGAAGCAATTCTAAATTTTATCTGGGAAATAATAATATTCCAACGCTGGATCTGACATCTGATAAAAACAGAAATGCTAGTGGTGTTTTAAAAACAGATCATATTATGTATGCTGATGTATATAAGGTCTTGATCCAATGCAAATCGCCGGCACAGGCTAACGGTACCATCACAACCGACTTCACTTTTCAACCATCTTCCTGCGAAGACAGAGATTATCTTCGCTTGAATTCTAATGATGTTTTAGATTCCGCAAAGTCACATGATCTGATGGATCGAAAGTATCACACGTATATGTTGTCCGGTTTTTCAGAGCAACAGGATTCCAGTGACTGCTTTGATCTATATGCTAAAAAGAAGGTAACCATGTCTTTACGTGCAAAGACAGTGTCAAATATAAATCATGCAAGCTATAAAATCAATGTCATTCGGGCAAAAGACAAAAAGCTTATTTCTTCTATGACACCGAAAAAAGCTCTTTCTACGAAACTGTTACATTTATCCGCTGGTTATTACTATGTACAGGTTGTTGCAAATAATAACGCACTGCGCTCAGATCAGCAGATCCTGTATACGATCTACATGGCAAAGGCAAGGAAAATTAAATCTGTTTCATTGAACAAAAAGAGTCTTGCTCTATACCGATTACCGGGTTACACAACCGGCAAATTGATCTCCAAGGTCAATGGCAAGAAATCGAACAGCAATAATGTCGTGTTCAGATCCAGTCGTTCAAATGTCGTATCTGTATCCAAAGCAGGTAAGCTTACAGCGA
>FMTN01000021.1 GCA_900100095.1 Lachnospiraceae bacterium C10 | reverse complement strand
GTACAAGCTCCGACTGAGTTAAACGCTCCGCGAGGATGCGCACGGATTCGGACAGGAATTTGTCTGCTGAAGCAGACCCGAATCCGGCGCGCAAGACTCGCGAGCGAGTCTTGACCAACGGCCTAAGTCCCATCTGCAAGCTCGCTTGCAAGGGGGACTTAGGAGACGGTAGAACACCGTGCGTAATAGAAAATTAGATTTAAAATAAAAGAAGAAAATAGACAAAATAAAGAAAAAAGGAAAAAATGCTTGCACTTCAATGTATAAAAGTCTATAATGACATCAATTTATATGGATAAACCGTTGAAGCGGAGATCAAAGTTATGGAGCGCGCACAGAGAGTCTGGGAAGCTGAGAGCCGGATCGTATGCACATAGCCAAATGGACCGCTGAGGGCGTAGTGAAATGAAGGAGGCTCCTCTTTCAGAGTATTCTATGACGCGAGGGCATGCGTTAGTTGCCAGGGATATGATAGTATCCTGCAGAGTGTGCGGATTTCCGTAAAGCAAGGTGGTACCGCGGGTGTTTTATGTAAAGTAAAGACTCGTCCTTGTGGAACATTTATGTTCCATAAGGACGGGTCTTTTTTTATCTCAGTCGGGGCTACAATCTCCGACTGAGATAAACGCTCCGCGAGGATGCGCAGAGATTTGCATATGAAATCTGTCAGGACGAGGATTTCAAAGTGGAGGAAGATATGTTACCAACAATTGAGGAATTAAGGAAAATCAAGAAAGAAACGGACTACAAGAGAATTCCAATTTATGAAACCGTATATTCTGACAGTATGACACCGGTGGAAGTCATGCGAAGACTTCGAGCTGTCAGCAAGCACTGCTATCTGCTGGAAAGTGCATCGCTGACAGAAAGCTGGGGAAGATATTCCTTTTTAGGATATGACCCTCTGATGGAAATCACCTGCATGGATGGGAAAATGGTGATTCGGAAACGACTTGTCGACGGTCTAAAAGAGGAAATTGTGGATAACGTGGCTCATCCCGGTGAAAACTTACGACAGATACTGAAAGAGTATAAAAGTCCCAAGGTGGAGGGGCTACCGAATTTTACAGGAGGACTTGTCGGATATTTTTCGTATGACTATATCAAGTATGCTGAGCCAAAGTTAAAGCTTTCCGCTGATGCGGACTTTAAGGATATGGATCTGATGCTGTTTCAGGATGTCATTGCTTTTGATCACCATCAGCAGAAAGTATATCTGATCACCGGCGTTATGGTGGATGATCTTGAGACAAGTTATGAAACAGCCAAAAGAAAAATACAGCAGATGAAGGAACTGCTCTCTTCTATCACAACCTATCCTTTTCAGGAGATTCAGCTGGAAAGTGAACTGACACCGAAATTTGAAGAAGAAAAATATCACACGCTGGTGGAAAAGGCCAAGCATTATATTCATGAGGGAGACATCTTTCAGGTGGTGTTAAGCAATCCATGGAAGGCAAAGGCATCCGGAAATCTCTTTGATACATATCGCGTATTAAGAGCCACCAATCCATCGCCTTATATGTTTTATTTCAGCAGCGATGATATTGAGATGGCGGGGGCTTCGCCGGAGACGCTTGCGAAACTGGAGGATGGTGTAATCTCCAGTTTTCCACTGGCGGGAACAAGACCGAGAGGAAAGACAAAAGAGGAGGATGACGCCTTAAGAGAAGAACTGTTGGCAGATGAAAAAGAACGCTCCGAACATAATATGCTTGTGGATTTAGGAAGAAATGATGTGGGAAAAATCGCATCGGTGGGAAGTGTCAATGTAACGGATTACATGAACGTTCTTAAATTTTCACAGGTCATGCATATCGGTTCCACGGTTACCGGAAAGATCCGGGAGGATGTGGATGCCATCGATTGTATCGACGCCATTCTACCGGCAGGAACTCTGTCGGGAGCACCGAAATTCAGGGCCTGTCAGATTATTGAAGAATTGGAGCAAAGTCAGAGGGGAATCTACGGAGGCGCCGTCGGATACATTGATTTCACAGGAAATATGGATGTATGTATTGCTATCCGGCTTGTATATAAGAAAAACGGAGAAATCACCATTCGATCCGGTGCCGGAATTGTTGCAGATTCTGTTGCAGAGAAAGAATTTACGGAGTGCCGGAATAAGGCAAAGGCCGTGATGCTTGCAATCAAGGAAGCGGAAGGAGGGTTACATTGATACTACTGATTGATAACTATGACAGCTTTTCTTATAACCTCTATCAGCTGATTGCCTCTGTAAAAGAGGATGTGAAGGTTGTCCGGAATGACGAAGTGACCATTGAGGAAATCGAGCGGCTTGACCCTCAGGCTATTATCTTCTCCCCGGGACCGGGAGCACCGAAGGATGCAGGCATCTGTATCGAAACGGTAAAGTATTTTGCAGGGAAAAAGCCGATGCTTGGTGTATGTCTGGGACATCAGGCAATATGTGAAGCTTTCGGTGGAAAGATCACCTATGCGAAGAACCTGATGCACGGAAAGAAAAAGCCCATCCGGAAAAAAGAAGAAAGTCAGCTGTTTCGTGGACTGCCACAGGTATTTCAGGCTGCTAGGTACCACTCTCTCGCTCTTGATCCAAAGACACTGCCAAAGGAGCTTATCGTTACAGCCGTAAGCGATGATGAGGAAGAAGAAATCATGGCGGTGGAACATAAAAACTATCCGATCTACGGTGTGCAGTTTCATCCGGAATCGGTCATGACAGAGGATGGGAAACAAATGATAGAAAACTTCATACAAAGCATGGACTGTTAAAGAAAGGAAAAAGAAAAATGATCGCAGAGGCAATTAAAAAAGTTGTAAAGAAAGAGGATTTGACCTATCAGGAAGCGCGTCAGGTCATGGATGAGATTATGTCCGGAAATGCGACTCCGGTACAGGAGGCCAGCTATTTGACGGCTATGGCAATGAAAGGTGAGACCATTGATGAAATTACGGCTTCAGCTGAGGGAATGCGCGCAGCCGGAACCAAATTGTTAAATGATATGGAAGTGCTTGAGATTGTAGGAACCGGTGGAGACGGATCCAATTCCTTTAACATTTCCACCACGTCCTCCATAGTCATTGCAGCCGGAGGAATAGCCGTGGCAAAACATGGAAACCGGGCAGCATCCTCAAAATCCGGCGCAGCAGATTGTCTGGAAGCTCTGGGGGTTAAGATTGAAATTGAGCCGACAAGAAATTATGAGATCTTAAAAAAGATCAATATCTGCTTTTTGTTTGCCCAGAGATATCACTCCGCTATGCGGTTTGTAGGACCGGTTCGAAAAGAATTGGGAATTCGTACCATCTTTAATATTTTAGGACCACTTACATCACCGGCAGGAGCCGCTTATCAGGTCATGGGTGTGTATAGCGAGCAACAGGTGGAACAGCTGGCAAGAGTGCTACAGAATCTGGGTGTAAAGCGGGGAATGGTTGTCTACGGAAAAGACAGTTTGGATGAAATCTCTATGAGCTCTCCTACCCTTGTCTGTGAGATCAACGGTAAAACCTTTGGAATCTATGAGATTCGTCCGGAGGACTTTGGATATAAGACCTGCGATAAATCTGAAATGCTGGGAGGAACTCCGGAGGAGAATGCAAAAATTGCAAGAGACATTCTGGAGGGAAAAGACCATGGACCAAAGCGACAGGCTGTCTGCCTGAATGCCGGTGCTGCATTATATATCGGAGGCAAAGCAAGCTCCATGGAGGAAGGCGTAAGATTGGCAGAGAAACTGATTGATGACGGATCGGCAGCAAAGAAATTACAGGAATTCATAGAAGAGACAAATCGCTAAGAAAACGAACAGAGGTGGGAAATGAACATTCTTGATGAAATTGCAGAAAAGACGAGACAAAGAATCGACGAAGCCAAAAAACAGATTTCTTACGAAGAGCTACTGGAGCGGGCAAGAATGAAAGCGAGTGCAAGCCAGGTTCCCTCCTTTCTGGAAGCTTTAAAGAAACCGGGAATTTCCTATATCTGTGAAGTGAAGAAGGCGTCCCCTTCGAAAGGTGTGATTGCAAAAGAATTTCCCTATCTGGAAATTGCAGCTGACTATGAAAAGGCAGGTGCCTCGGCTGTTTCGTGCCTGACGGAACCCAACTATTTCAAAGGCAGTGACCGTTACCTGGAGGAAATTACCGAGACGATACATCTTCCGGTGTTAAGAAAAGACTTTTTTGTAGACCCTTACATGATTGCTCAGGCAAGATTGCTGGGAGCTTCGGCTGTCCTGCTGATTGTTTCTCTCCTTACGAAGAAGGAATTGAAAACATATTTCAACTTAACGGAAGAACTTGGAATGGATGCTCTGTTTGAGGCACATAATGAAGAAGAAATCCGGATTGCTGTTGAGTGCGGGGCAAAAATTATCGGAGTGAATAACCGTAATCTGAAAGATTTTACGGTAGATCCCCACAACAGTGTAAACCTGAGAAAGTACGCACCAAAGGATGTGGTCTTCGTAGCTGAATCCGGAATCAAAACCCATAAGGATATCAAGCTGTTGCAGGAAAACGGAATCGATGCGGTGCTGATCGGTGAAACTCTGATGAAGGCAAAGGATAAAACGAAAAAGTTGCAGGAATTGAACGGGGATGTGCCATGTTAAGTAAGGTCAAAATCTGTGGACTTCAAAACGAAGCCGATATAGAGATGATAAATCAACTAAAACCGGAATTTGCCGGATTTATCATAAATTATCCTGTTAGTTACCGCTCAAAAACAGAGCAAGAGGTAAAAATTTTACGTGAAAAACTCCGGGAAGACATCCAGGCTGTGGGGGTTTTTGTGAATGAACCGGAAGAAAATGTCATAAGAATGCTAAAAGAAGGTACCATTGATATCGCACAGTTGCATGGTGAAGAAGATGATGAGATGGTACTTCGAATCAAAAGAAGTACGAACCAACCAGTGATAAAATCCTTCTGTCTGCGTCGGGAGAAGGATCTGGAGGAGGCGCTCTTAAGTCATGCGGATTATATTTTACTAGATCAGGGAAAGGGCGAAGGAAAGACCTTTGACTGGTCGCTCATTAAAAAGGAAATAAAAAGACCATGGTTTTTGGCAGGAGGATTGAAAAAGGAAAATCTAAGAGAGGCCATTGAACGGCTTCGTCCCTATGCCGTCGATTTATCCAGCGGGGTGGAAACAGACAAAAGGAAGGACCCGAAAAAGGTTTTTGAAGTGCTGGAAATCGCAAGAACGCTATAAGTTGGTAAAAGAATCAATAAATAGAGAAAAGGAAGAACTTTTATGTCAAAAGGAAGATTTGGTATTCATGGAGGTCAGTATATACCGGAGACTTTGATGAATGCAGTGAATGAGCTTGAAGAAGCCTACAATCGATATAAGGATGATCCGGAGTTTAAAAAGGAACTGAAGGACCTTTTTAACCAGTATGCGAATCGCCCTTCTCTGCTCTACTACGCTAAGAACATGACAGAGGATCTGGGCGGAGCCAAGATCTATTTAAAGCGCGAGGATCTGAATCATACCGGTGCACATAAGATCAACAACTGTATCGGTCAATGTCTTCTTGCCAAGAAAATGGGAAAAAAGCGTGTCATAGCAGAAACCGGAGCGGGACAACACGGTGTGGCAACTGCTACGATTGCGGCTCTTATGGGGCTTGAATGTGAAATTTTTATGGGCCGGGAAGACTGCGAACGACAGGCGCTGAATGTCTATAGGATGAAATTGTTAGGAGCAAAGGTTCATCCGGTGGACAGTGGAACGAAGACATTGAAGGATGCAGTGTCTGAGACCATGAGGGAATGGACCAACCGGGTGGAGGACACACATTATGTCCTCGGCTCTGTCATGGGACCACATCCTTTCCCGACAATGGTACGTGATTTTCAGGCTGTCATCTCAGAAGAAATCAAGGATCAACTGTTTCAGGTTGAAGGAAGACTCCCTGATGCTGTAGTAGCCTGTGTTGGCGGAGGATCGAATGCAATTGGTACATTCTACCACTTCATTCCGCATAAAGAGGTAAAACTTATAGGGTGTGAAGCAGCCGGTAGAGGAATCCATACAAAGGAAACAGCGGCAACTGTAAATACAGGAAGCCTGGGAATCTTTCATGGAATGAAGTCTTATTTTTGTCAGGACTCCTATGGACAGATTGCACCGGTGTATTCCATTTCAGCCGGACTGGATTACCCGGGAGTCGGACCGGAGCATGCGAATCTGTATGACGAAGGGCGGGCGGAATATGTACCGGTGACAGATGATGAGGCGGTGGATGCCTTTGAATATCTGTCCAGAACAGAGGGAATCATTCCGGCCATCGAAAGTGCACACGCGATTGCTTACGTTAAGATGCTTGCACCGACGATGAAGAAGGATGAAATCATTGTAGTAACTGTCTCAGGTCGAGGCGATAAGGATGTGGCAGCAATGGCACGTTACAGAGGAGAACAAATCTATGACGAATAGAATCAGGGAGGCATTTTTAAAAAATGCGAATAAAAAGGCTTTTATACCGTTTATTACAAGTGGAGATCCTTCCCTTGAAGTAACAGAGCAGCTTGTTTATGCGATGGAAAAAGCCGGTGCAGATATCATTGAACTTGGAATCCCGTTCTCGGATCCTACAGCGGAAGGCCCGGTGATTCAGGAGGCAAACCTTCGGGCGCTTTCAAATAATATAACCACGGATGATATTTTTAAAATGGTTGAAAATATAAGAAAAAATACACAGATTCCGCTGGTATTCATGACCTACGCCAATGTGGTCTTCCACTACGGTACGGAGCGTTTTCTCGATCGATGTCAGGGATTACAGGTGGACGGCATTATTTTGCCGGATGTTCCTTTCGAAGAAAAAGAGGAATTTGCTGTAAGCTGTCAGGAACGGGATATTGCTTTTATCTCTCTGATTGCGCCAACCTCTCACGAGAGAATCAAGAAGATTGCAGAATCTGCAGAGGGTTTTGTATACTGCGTTTCCTCCCTTGGAGTAACAGGAACAAGAAGTGAGATTACAACGGATATCGGGTCCATGGTATCTCTGGTAAAGGAAGGAAATCCATCGATTCCATGTGCGGTTGGATTTGGAATTTCCAATGCTGCTTCTGCTGCTGCTATGGCAAAGGTGTCGGATGGAGCGATTGTGGGCTCTGCCATTGTCAAACTCTGCGGAAAGTACAAAGAGGACTGTATACAACCGGTAGCGGATTTTGTAAAAGAATTAGCGGATGCTGTCCACGGACTTTGATTTTCATTTGATTAAAATGATGAAAACAAAATTGACAAATTCGATTTCCCAATTTATAGTAAGTACTAATTAAGAAAAACGGTGAAGGGAATTTAGTAGCAGGCAGAGAACAGTGTCAAGAGAGCCGGCGGGGCTGCGAGTCCGGTCACTGCTGCAAGTGAATTACATCCCGGAGTTGCATACTGAAGTTTGTTGAAATGCCATAGGAATTGTGGATAACTCCCCAAAGGCAGAGAATAAATGTGTAGGATATGTCGGGTTCGCCCGTGACAGCGTGAAATGAGGCAACATATATTTTGGTATATGCTGTGAAGTTAAAGGTGGTACCGCGAGACATTCGCCCTTTATCCCCAAGTGGGATGAAGGGCTTTTTTTATGAAATCAAGGAGGTAGTTATGACATTATATGATGAACTGGTTGCCCGTGGTCTGATTGCACAGGTGACAGATGAGGCGGAGATCAAGGAGCTGATCAACACAGGTAAGGCTGTGTTCTATATTGGATTCGATCCGACAGCAGACTCTCTTCATGTTGGCCATTTCATGGCTCTGATTCTTATGAAGAGACTTCAGATGGGCGGAAATAAGCCGATTGCACTTGTAGGCGGCGGTACAGCAATGATCGGTGATCCATCCGGCCGTTCCGATATGCGTCAGATGATGACAACCGAGATGATCGACCACAATGTTGAGTGCTTTAAGGAGCAGATGAGCCGATTCATCGAGTTCGGTGAAGGAAAGGCTCAGATCGTTAATAATGCTGACTGGTTAAGAAATCTGAATTTCCTGGACTTTATGAGAGACATCGGACCATGCTTCTCTGTTAATGACATGCTTCGTGCAAGATGTTATGTAAACCGTATGCAGAGCGGTCTTTCCTTCCTGGAGTTCTCTTACATGCTGATGCAGGGATACGACTTCTACAGACTGTACCAGGATTACGGCTGCAATATGGAGTTCGGTGGAGATGATCAGTGGTCTAACATGCTTGCCGGAACAGAAATTATCCGTAAAAAGCTTGGTAAGGACGCATATGCAATGACCATCCAACTTCTGTTGAAGCATGACGGAACCAAGATGGGTAAAACAGCCGGCGGCGCTGTATGGCTTGATCCTAAGAAGACAACACCGTACGATTTTTACCAGTACTGGAGAAATGTTGATGACGCAGATGTTATTCCATTCCTGCGCAAGATGACCTTCCTCTCTCTCGAGGAAATCGAGAAGATGGAACAGTGGGAAGGATCCAAGCTGAATACAGCCAAGGAAATTCTTGCATACGAGTTAACCAAGATGGTTCACGGTGAGGAAGAGGCAAACAAGGCACAGGCAGCTGCAAAGGCAATCTTTACCAGCGGTTCTGCTGAGAATATGCCGGAGGAGAAAATCACTGAGGAGGATTTCCGTGACGGAAGCATTGATATTATCGGTGTTCTTGTAGCAGCAAAGCTTGCAACTTCCCGTAGTGAGGGTCGACGCGCTGTTGAGCAGGGTGGCGTAACCGTAAACGGTGAAAAGGTAACGGATATCCATACGAAGTACACAGCCGAAGATTTTAAGGAGGAATTTGTTCTTCGTAAGGGTAAGAAGAAGTTCTGTAAGGTTACAATATAAGTTTAAGGAATCATAAAAGACAATCACCCGGAGAACGGAGGATAGAAATGGCGTGGGAATTTGATGTTCTCTACTGGTTTCAGGGGTTACACAATCCGGTTCTGGATCGCATAGAAGTATGTATTACAAGATTTGGGGATAAAGGTATATTCTGGATCATAGTGACACTACTGCTTCTTGTCTGTGTAAAGGATAAACGGATTGGTATGACGGCGGCACTTGCACTGGTAACAGAGGCAATCCTGTGTAATCTGATTCTTAAGAACATGGTGCAGAGGAGTCGGCCGTGCTGGATGGATCCTGAGGTGCAGCTTTTGATCCGCAGTCCGAAGGATTTTTCTTTTCCATCCGGACATTCGAGTGTGTCCTTCGCAGTGGCGGTATCCATCATTCAATATAAAAAGAGATGGGGAATCGCTGCTGTTCTTCTTGCAATCCTGATTGCGGTTTCAAGGCTGTATCTGTTCGTGCATTTTCCGACGGATGTGTTGACAGGAGCTTTGATTGGAACCGTTATGGCAATTATCAGCGGAATGATTGTAAGAAAAGGTGTGGAAAAGCATCCGGAACTTTTGGAATGGAACCGCAGGGAAAACAGGTAAAATAAATACGTATACAACAAACCACCACTTGCAGGCAGACAAGGGGTGGTTTCTTTTTGTTAGTATATTTATTAGTATAAAAGTACGATGTTTTATTAGATATCACCTAAGACGGAACGGATGGTAGAAAGTTTTTCGCGGGTAAGTTCGTTCATGGCATCCAGTGCCTGAGGATGTACCATCTCAATATAGTTTCTCATGGCTTCCAGTGAGTCCAGGGTGTATTCGGCAAGCTGAAGAAACCCTTTTTCTGTCATATTGTGAGAAAGGGAGGTATCACGGATATAATAGTGATACAAGGGCTGATCGATAAAGTGGACACGGGGATTGCGAAGTAAATCGAAGCATTGTAGAGTCCAGAGTTTATCTTCAAAATGATGGAGGTCTTCCCGGAAAAGCGGAAAAGAAACCGCGGACCGTCGCCAGACCTTATTCCATGGGTAACCGCCGCCGCAGAGATAGGGATCCTTTAGAATCATCTCGTAGATGCCCTCGTTGTCAGCACCTGTCTCTTTTTCTTCAAACTGATAGGAAAACAGATCGCCGGACTGATGAATATACCACCCGTAAATACCGACATCGGCATTGGAGGAATCCATTTGGCTGCATAAGACGGACAGAGCATCGTCATGAAGACAGTCATCGGCATCCAGAAACATAAGGTAGTCTCCTTCGGAAGCCGCAAGGCAGGAATTACGGGCGGAAGAGACTCCCTGATTCTCCTGTGTGAGAAGTTTTAAACGTCCGTTAAAAGCACTCTCCTGTTCCAAAAGCATTTGATAAGATGCGTCGGTTGATCCGTCATCGCACACAATCCATTCATAATCGGTGAAGGATTGCTTAAGCACAGAGGAAATGGTATCGGAAAGATAAGCACTGGCATTGTATACAGGGGTAATAATACTGATTCTAGGATGATCATTCATATAAAGGCCTTTCTATTGGATGAGCGTTAACTATAAGAAATTATACAAAAAATAACCTTGACGTTCTACTCTTATAGAAGATATACTGAGGGGTGTATACACAATAGGTGTGGCATAACCGATTGTGTAAAGTATTGTAATAGAGAATATGTGTGTGAGGGAGTAATTCGCGTCCCTAAACGTGGATGTGATTTGTCAACAATCTCGGAAAATTCTGTGGATAACTCGCAGAACCCTGGCAAATCTTAAAGAATGAGACTCATGCAGGAATCCGCTAAATAGCTGGGTTTTTCCTGCATGAGTCTCTTTTTTTATCAGGGTGGATTTCACTGTGGAAAACATCAACGGATTGTGGATAACTTCACCGGACACGAGAAAAAATGGAAGGTTTTCATGGATAATATTTCTTATGTTCTACTTGGAGTAGGATTGGCAATGGATGCACTGGCAGTCTCTGTGTGTAAGGGACTTGCAATGACAAAAGTCAACAAAAGGCAGTGTTTAACGATTGCGCTGTATTTTGGCGGATTTCAGGCTTTAATGCCCTTCCTGGGCTATCATATTGGAATGACGTTTGCCAAATATATTATGAAATATGATCATTGGATCGCATTTCTGCTGCTGTTTTACATCGGAGGCAAGATGGTGATTGAGGCGATTCGGGAATGGAACGAAGAGATTCAGGTGGAGAAAAAGGATCCGGCGCTTGATCATAAGGAAATGCTGATGCTGGCGATTGCCACAAGCATTGATGCACTGGCTGTTGGTGTGACCTTTTCCTTTGATTCGGATGTGAATATATGGATGGCGGTTTTCCTGATTGGTGTGACAACCTTTTTGATATCCGGGGCCGGCGTGTTCATAGGTAATATTTTTGGTGCAAAATTCGAAAAAAAAGCACAGGTGTTTGGTGGCGGAATCCTGATTTTTATCGGAGTAAGGATTCTCGTTAAAGGCTTGTTGGGATAAGAAAAGAGGAGGATTAGGATGATTCAAAACATGTTTATGGCGATTGGTCTGTTGCTGATTGGTTTTGTGTTGCTTATGAAGGGAGCGGACTTTTTTGTGGAAGGAGCTTCTTCCGTGGCAAAGCAGTTTAAAATTCCGGCTCTGGTGATCGGAATGACGATTGTGGCACTTGGAACTTCACTTCCGGAGTTGTCAGTATCCGTTGCAGCGTCCTTGAGAGGAAGCAATGCACTTGCAATCAGTAATGTACTCGGTTCAAACCTTTTTAATCTGATGGTGGTGCTTGGGGCGTCTGCCCTGATTATTCCTCTGTCTGTTGATGAGGATGTGATAAAGAAGGACCTTCCTTTTTCTATGTTTGCTGCTCTTCTGCTGCTTGTGATCGGTGCAACCACCGGTAAGATCGGCTTTGTAGCCGGTGTCATCTTTTTGGTACTTTTCCTTTCTTTCATTGTTAATATGGTTCTTCGTGCCATGAAGGCAAGACACGAAGGAAAAGAAACTGCCATGGAGCAACAGGAAGAAAAGGAAGCTGAGGATATTAAGATTCATCCGATCTGGCTATCCATTATCTTCATTGTCGGTGGAGCTTGTGCAATTAAATTCGGCGGAGATTTCGTTGTAGATTCCGCCGTATATATCGCGAAATTCTTCGGTGTCTCCGAAACGTTAATCGGTCTTACCATTGTCGCTTGCGGAACTTCACTTCCGGAGCTTGCAACATCTTTGGCAGCAGCCAAAAAGAATGAACTGGATATGGCAGTAGGTAACGCTGTCGGATCCAATGTCTTCAATATTCTTGCAATTTTAGGTGTGGCTGCTGTTCTCACACCGGTTGCAATGACAATGGAAAATGTGATTGATGCCATTGTACTTCTGGTGTTCTCCGCTATCATCTGGCTGTTTGCCAAAAAGCAGGGAAAACTGGATCGAAAAGCCGGTGGCTTGATGGTTCTTTTGTATGTTATCTACCTTGTGTACATTTGCATACGATAAGCAGGAAGGATATGTGAGAGATTTCGACTTTATTAGTGCAAGAAAAAACCATATCTGTTAAAATGTATTAATAAAAGTAAGCATCAGAAGGAGGTACTATATGGGTATGTTCGATGATCTGTCTGATACACTTATGAAGGCAGGAACTGACGCTGCAAATTTTGCAAAGGATACCGCAAGTACAGCTAAGCTTAACTTGGATTTAAAGGGTAAGGAAAATGCCCTTAAGAAGGCATACGCAGAGCTTGGCATGAAATATTATGATCAGCATAAGGCGGAGGGAGATCCTCAGTTTGCCAAGATTCATGAGCTGATTGTTGATATAAATGACTTGAAGGAACAGATTGCAGAAATTCGCGGTCAGGAAGTCTGTCCGAAATGTGGAGCATATGTTCCAAAAGATGCCAAATATTGTATTAAATGTGGTGCACCAATCTTCCCATTGGAAGAGGATATCACTACAGAGGATTAAGGAGTAACTATTTTGCAGAACAAAGGACCTTATTACATTACCACTGCCATCGCTTACACATCTGGTAAGCCACATATTGGCAACACTTACGAAATTATTTTAGCTGACGCAATTGCACGCTTTAAGCGCAAGGAAGGCTATGATGTGCATTTCCAAACCGGTTCCGATGAGCACGGACAGAAGATTGAGACCCGTGCGATTGAGAACGGAAGTACACCGAAGGAATTCGTAGATCAGACAGCTGCTGAGATCAAGCGCCTCTGGGATATGTGCAACACATCCTATGATCGTTTTATCCGTACAACAGACGAGGATCATACCAAAGAGGTACAGAAGATTTTTAAGAAGCTGTATGATAAGGGTGATATTTATAAGGGTTCTTATGACGGACTGTATTGTACCGAGTGTGAGGCTTTCTATACAGAGGCTCAGTTGACCGAAGACGGAAAATGCCCGGTCTGCGGCGGAGAGGTTCATAATGAGTCTGAGGAAGCTTATTTCTTCAAGATGAGCAAATATGCGGATCGTCTGATTGAGCATATCAATACTCATCCGGAATTTATTCAGCCGGTTTCCCGTAAGAATGAGATGATGAATAACTTCCTTCTTCCTGGACTGCAGGATCTTTGTGTGTCCCGTACGTCCTTCAAGTGGGGAATCCCGGTGGATTTTGATCCGAACCACGTTGTATATGTATGGCTGGATGCCCTTTCAAACTATATTACCGGTATCGGATTTGATACAGAGGGTGAAGGAACAGACCTCTACAAGAAGTACTGGCCGGCAGATCTTCATCTGATTGGTAAGGATATTGTTCGTTTCCATACGATTTATTGGCCGATTTTCCTGATGGCACTGGATGTACCACTTCCGAAGCAGGTATTTGGTCATCCTTGGCTCCTTCAGGGCGGCGAGAAGATGAGTAAATCCAAAGGAAATGTAATCTATGCGGATGACATGATCGATCTTTTCGGTGTCGACGCTGTCCGCTACTTCTGCTTACATGAGATGCCATATGAGAATGACGGTGTTATCACATGGGAGCTTCTCTGTGAGCGATATAATTCCGACCTGGCAAACATCCTTGGTAACCTTGTGAACCGTACCATTGCCATGACCAACAAATATCTTGGTGGTGTTGTATCCAACAAGGGTGTGACAGAGCCGGTGGATGATGATTTGAAGTCTGTTTGCGTAGAAGTTCGCGATAAAACCATTCGCGCAATGGATACCCTTCATGTAGCAGATTCCATCAGCGATATTTTCCAGTTGTTCCGTCGTTGTAATAAGTACATCGATGAGACAGAGCCATGGGTACTCGGCAAGGACGAGACGAAGAAAGACCGTCTTTCTACCGTTCTCTACAATCTGGTTGAGGGAATTACCATTGGTGCTTCTCTTCTTTTCCCGTTCCTTCCGGAGACGGCTGAGAAGATTGCACAGCAGCTCAATACGCAGCTTCGCGATTTCGATGAGTTAGACAAGTTTGGTTTATACCCGGATGGCAATAAGGTGACGGATGCACCTCAGATGCTTTTTGCAAGAGCAGATGTTAAGGAGATTCTTGCGAAGACAGCTGAAATTGAGAAAAAGCAGAAGGAAGATTTCAAGGCAGCACAGAAGATTGCCTATGAGAATCTTAAGAAGGCCGGTAAGCTTACAGCGGCAAATATGGCCGGAGATAAGAAAACAGGCGCTGTCGTTGATGATTCTATAGAAGAAGATGGCGACGGTAAGGATGCGAATCCAATCATCCTTGATAAGAAGCCGGAGATCTCCTACGATGATTTTGCAACCATGCAGTTTAGAGTAGGTAAGATTTTAAGCTGTGAAGAGGTTAAAAAGTCCAAGAAGCTTCTTTGCTCCAAGGTACAGGTTGGAGACGATGTGCTTCAGATCGTATCCGGAATTAAAAAGTACTACTCTGCGGAAGAGATGGTTGGCAAGCGTGTTATGGTTCTTACGAACCTTAAGCCGGCAAAGCTTGCAGGAATTGAGTCTGAGGGAATGCTGCTTTGTGCAGAGGATGCCGATGGTAATCTTGCATTGATGACACCGGAGAAGACCATGCCAAGTGGCGCTGAGATTTGCTGATTTAGATGAATAGATGGCACGATGGGGCAGGCTCTTGTGAGGGTCTGTCCTCTTTTGCCATAATAAGATAGAGATTTTATGATATTTGAAACACATGCACACTATGATGATCATGCTTTTGATGCTGATCGGGATGCCTTATTACAGAGATTACCGGAGCAGTTGATTGAAACGGTTGTCAATGTCGGTTCGAGTATAGCAACAAGTAAAGAATGTATTGCCCTGGCACAGAAATATCCGTATATCTATGCTGCTGTCGGTGTTCATCCGGAGGAATTGCAGGATTTTGGGATTCCGGGAGAAATGGTGGTTGAGACCAATGAGGATGACAGAAGTATAAGTGTCTGGCATCCAAAGGAAGAACCACCTGTGTTCTCGGATGCAGAGGATGCACTCTGGAGGGAAAATCCTGCTATTTTAAAGATTTATGAACTGGCAAAAGAGGATAAAGTCGTATCCATAGGTGAGATTGGACTCGATTATTACTGGATTAAGGATGAGAAGGCAAGAGCCTGGCAGCGTTATTTTTTCATGGCGCAGCTGGTGGTAGCCAAAGAATTGGATCTGCCTGTTATTGTGCACTCAAGAGATGCGGCGGCAGACACTATGGAAATTATGAAAAAAGCAGCTGAAATGGGAATCCAGGCTGTTATCCACTGCTACTCCTATGCCCTGGAGCAGGCAAGGGAATATGTAAAGCTCGGATTTTATATTGGAATCGGCGGAGTTGTTACGTTTAAGAACAGTAGGAAATTAAAAGAGGTAGCAACAGAAATTCCTCTGGATCACATCCTTGTGGAAACGGACTGTCCCTACATGGCGCCGGCTCCGTTCCGGGGAATGCGCAATGACTCATCTTATATCCCATATGTTATTCGAACCATTGCAAAGCTCCGTGAGATTACAGAGCATAAGGTGATGGAACAGACAAGGGAAAACGGATATACTTTTTACCGAATCAAAAACGGAAGGAAACGATAATGCCTACACTGGATAATATAGCGGCTACCAAAGCCATACTTGCAAAATACAACTTCCATTTTCAGAAGAAGTTTGGTCAGAACTTTCTGATTGACCGATCGGTCTTATCAGGAATTGTGGAAGCTGGGGAAGTTGGACCGGAGGACTTTGTTGTAGAAATTGGACCCGGAATTGGAACAATGACCCAGTATCTGGCAGAAAGTGCCGGACAGGTGCTTGCAGTCGAGATTGATGACAAGTTGATTCCGGTGCTTCAGGAGACCCTGGGAAGTTACGATAATGCATCTGTACTGCATCAAGATGTACTGACCGTTGATTTTCTGGAGATCGCAAAGGAAAAGAATGGCGGAAAACCATTAAAATTCGTGGCAAACCTTCCTTACTACATTACGACGCCAATTGTCATGCAGCTCTTGCAAAACGAAATCCCTTTTTCTTCCATCACCGTTATGGTACAGAAGGAAGTTGCGGAACGGATGCAGGCACAGCCCGGAAGTAAGGACTATGGAGCGCTGTCGGTTGCGGTTCAGTATTATACAGATCCGGAATTAAACTTTATCGTAGGAAAAGGATCCTTTATTCCTCAGCCGAAGGTAGAGTCGGCCGTTATAACCTTAAAGCCGAAGAAAACACCATTAAACCCTGCGGTGAAGCCTGAGCATATGTTTACTGTGGTGCGAGCTGTTTTTAATCAGCGAAGAAAAACACTGTTAAACGCATTGGCAAATGGCGGTGTATTGGGTGGCAACAAGGAGGCAATCAGCGAGGCACTTCTTGCAGCAGGATTTGAACCATCCCTGCGGGGTGAGGGACTTGATCTGGAGGGATTCGCGAAATTAACGGAGGCATTGTACCATTAATTCAAGGCCCATCCCACGGAATGTGGCGCGGGATGGGCGCGTATGCAGCTGAGTGAATCATAAGGGGTATATGATGGACGTTAAAGAGTACAGAACAGAAATTCAAAATCTAATAAATCAAATACAGCAACGCTTTGAAGTACTGTCTGAAGACACGGTAATACTCTGTGAGAAGCTGGAACAATACGGAGAATTGCAGCGTGAAGATGCACTCATCGGTTATGCATGCTTTATCCGTGGTCAGTATTACTATATGAAAAATGATATGCTGAACTTCTACAGAGAAATGCTTCGTTGTATGCATCCCTTTGAGAATATTGGTGAATGGGGCTATCTGGCGGTGGCAAACAATCTTCTGGGGATTATGTCCCTGAATCGGGGAAATGCACCTTTTGCCATGGACTACTATTCGAAGGCACTGACGCTGTGCCGCCGGTATAAATTGCCGGATATCGAATGGCAGATCCATATGAATATGGGAGCCTTATTCGTTAATGTTGAGAATTATGAAAATGCTTTGAAGCATTACGATCTGGCTTACGAATACATTTGTGGACATCAGGAGCTTGCGGAATACCGGCTTTCTCTGACCGCATCCCTGGTGGGACTTGGACGGGCGCATTTGTCGGTTGGCCATATGGATGAAGCCGAGGAATGCCGCCAGAAGCTGGAGAAAAGGTGTATCCCGTATTTACGCGACATTGATCAGCTTCCGGTCTACTGTCTTCTGGCCCGTTATTATCAAAAGACGGGAATTGTTGAAAAGTGCAACAATGCGCTGGAAAAGGTAGCGGATCTGTTTTGTGATGATTTGCCGATTATGGATGTCTACGATGATCTCTATGATTATTTGAAATTACTTCTCGAAACAGAAAACTATGATCTTTTTTCAAAAATGATCGTTCCGATTACGGAACTGACACGGAAAACTACGATACGAAACCTCGAACAAAAGCAGGTGAGCCTACTGCTGCGCTACTACAAAATGCGCGGGGATGAAACGCAGTATGCAAAGGCTGCGGTCCGCTTTGTTGCTCTGGATGAGATGATGGAGCAGGAAAACAAGATGATGGTAAAGAATATGATTGGTCTTCGTCTGGAACTGAATGAACTGGCCATTGTAAACCATCAGATCGAGGAACAGAACCGTTCTCTGCAGATTCGTTCACAGACGGATCCGTTGACGGGAATGTATAACAGACTCCGGTTGAATTCCTACGGAGAGACGGCTTTTGAACGGGCAGAAAAGAATCAGGTCGGTCTTGCGGTTGAGATTTTGGATATCGACTTTTTTAAAGAATATAACGATAATTACGGACATCAGGCCGGTGATAAGGTGATACAGTTCATTGCTGCTTCTATTAAGAAAATGCAGGCGGGAAATCGTGTTTTTGCAGCACGATACGGTGGAGACGAGTTTGTCTTGATTTATGAAGGCTATACAGATGAAGAAGTCTTTGCTCTGGCTAAGAAGCTGAAGAAAATCATCACCATGGAACGGATGCCGCACCGCTACTCTCGCACCGAAACCAAATACGTTACGATCTCACAGGGAATGTACTGGGAAATTCCAAAGAAGGGAACCTCTATCTGGCAGTATCTGCATGAGGCGGATAATATGCTCTATAAAGTGAAGCGGAAATCCCGTAACAGTATTATGCTCGGTCATGCCAACGAGGAAGAGTTAAAGCGGGGTTCTGATTATCTGGATCGGAACAATCTGGTGGTATTATCAGCAACAGATGAGGAAAATTAGCATGGCGGAGAAAAGGTACTACACATATATGGTGGAGTGCTCAGACGGAACATATTATACAGGGTATACGACAAATCTTGAAAAACGAATCAAGGCGCATAATACAGGGAAAACAGGCGCGAAATATACAAGAACCCGTCGCCCGGTGAAGCTGATCTATTATGAAGAGTACGAAACACTTCATGATGCACTGTCCCGGGAGGCGGGAATCAAACGATTGACTCGCAAACAAAAGGAAGAGTTAAGGCTGCAAGGGGGTTGTGGTCGAGGAGTATAGTATGAAAAAGGGAAAAAGGATTGCTGTCGGATTTGTAATAAGTGGGATACTGATCTGCCTAGGACTTTACAATTTATCATACAAGGTAAACCATGAATTTCCGAAAGTTTCGGTTCGGCAGAAAAGTGACAAGATCAGTCACAAAGAGGCGAAAAACCGGGAACTTTATATTACATGTGAAGTCAGCAAGACCTGGAAGGAAAAAGGCCGGGGAATTGGTGCCCAGTGTGACTGGACCGTTGTAAATAATACAAAATACGACGTAAAAGACTGGAAAATTAAAATGGATATGAGCTACGATGGCCGGATTGACAGTATCTGGAACGTGGATTACACAGAAAAGGGAGAACGTATTACCTATATTCCCCGTAATGATGTGGAAGACATGGAGCATATTGAGCATGGCGGACATCGGACGTTTGGAATGGTCGTAAAGAACGAAATGAAGTGGGAACTGCCAAACGTCAAAAACATCGAGATCATCGGATATAAACAGCTGAATCTGCTGGAATTGCCGGCGTTTTGGGTGTTATGTCTCTGTGCCATGATCTGGCTGATTTTTGTAGTGGCGTATTTATACAGTTGTGCCAAATTACAGAAGGCCAATCTGCGCCATTTGCTGGACCAGGAAATGATTTTTCAGTCCATTTATACCTTTACAGACTTTATTGATGCGAAGGATACCTATACAAGGGGACATTCTGTGCGTGTGGCGACCTATGCACGAGAGATTGCAAAGGGTCTTGGTCTGCCACAGCAGGATGTCGACAATATTTATTATGCAGGCTTGTTGCATGACGCCGGTAAGATCGGTATACCGGATGCTATTTTGAATAAACCGGGGAAGTTAACCGAGGAGGAGCGGCAGATTATCAATGCCCATACGACAAACGGTGTCAAAATGCTGCGGCATTTTACGGTCATCGACGGCATACAGGAGACGGCTTTAACGCACCACGAACGATTCGATGGCACAGGCTATCCGAATGGTAAAAAAGGAAAAATGATTCCACTCTACGGAAGGATTGTGTGCGTTGCAGATTCTTACGATGCCATGGCAAGTGACCGCGTTTACCGTAAGCATCTTCCGGAAGATAAAATTCTGGAGGAATTGCGTAGAAACAGCGGGACGCAGTTCGACCCGGAGATCGTAGCGGTTATGATCGCATTGATTCAAACCGGCCGGATCAAAGAATTGGATATGGAGATATCAGCGATAACGATTGATGAATGAAAGAGCGTAGGGATGCGCTCTTTTTTGTTTTTATTGGAAAAAAGAATTGACATAAAGGGAGAAATGGATATAATAAATAATAACAGTAATCATTACTATTTAAGAGGTGCTTTATGAAACGATATTCAAAGCAGAGAGCATGCATCTTGGAAAATTTAAAGAACCGTGAAGACCATCCTACAGCAGAGATGGTATATGAATCGGTTCGTAAGGAAATTCCGAACATTTCCATGGGGACCGTTTATCGGAATCTGAAGGAACTGGCGGATCATCATAAGATTTTATGTTTTACACAGAACGGCAGGGATCATTTTGATGGCAGGGAATTCCCTCATATTCATGTCTGTTGTACCCAGTGTGGGAAGATTGAAGATCACTATATTGGACGTGAGATGGCATTTCTGTCAGCCCAGGGACGTGAAGGCTTTACTGTTCAGAACGTTATTGTAGAAGGTATCTGTTCGGAATGCAGAGCGAAGGATGATAAGACAGCATCCGCATAAAGTGTGCACTACTCTTCGATCGGAAGAGAATGCAATATAAGTATTAGGAGAACATGTTGTAGTCAATTAAAGGAGGAAATCAAATGGCAAAGTGGGTATGTAGTGTATGTGGTTATGTAGCAGAGGGTGAGCAGCCACCAGAGCAGTGCCCGGTATGTAAGGTATCTGCTGACAAGTTTGTAAAGCAGGAAGGTGAGATGACTTGGGCTGCAGAGCACGTTGTAGGTGTAGCATCCGATGTACCTGAGGATATTAAGGCAGACCTTCGTTCCAATTTCGAAGGTGAGTGCTCTGAGGTGGGAATGTACCTTGCAATGGCTCGTGTGGCACATCGTGAGGGATATCCGGAGATCGGACTTTACTATGAGAAGGCAGCTTTTGAAGAGGCTGAGCACGCAGCAAAGTTTGCAGAGCTGTTAGGTGAGGTTGTATCCTCTTCTACTAAGGAGAACCTTCGTGTTCGTGTAGAGGCTGAGAACGGCGCTACCTTGGGCAAGACAGAGCTTGCGAAGCGTGCAAAGGCATTGGATCTGGATGCAATCCATGATACAGTACATGAGATGGCTCGTGATGAGGCAAGACATGGTAAGGCATTCAAGGGACTGCTTGACCGCTACTTTGGCTAAATAAAAGGAACGCCCGCCTCGTGGCAGGGATTCATAACGGGATTACCGTCACGAAGCGGGTTGTTTCTTTCCTTATTACAAGGCAGAAAAGAAAAATAAATTTTTTTCAAAAAACACTTGCATTTTTTATAAAGGAAGAGTAATATACATATTGTTCGCGCGATTAGCTCAGCTGGCAGAGCACCTGACTCTTAATCAGGGTGTCCAGGGTTCGAACCCCTGATCGCGCACTAGCTGATGAACGGTTTGGATTTTATCCAAGCCGTTTTTTTTATGCCATATCAAGACTCGCTCGCGAGTCTTGCGCGCCGGATTCGGGTCTGCTTCAGCAGACCCAAATCCGTGCGCATCCTCGCGGAGCGTTTAAAGGGGCAGTCATCACTTCGGGGTTAAATTACCAGCGCTACCCTCTTTGATAAAAAGGGTAGCACTTATGATTCCAGTACAAGGTTGTTGTAGTGATAATCTCCGTAAAGGTCCAGGAGCCGGCCGGTTTCGATTTCCACGACGGTAGGACGCATAGGATAATCGGGATGATTCTTAACGACCTTGGCAAGTCGCCCATTGGAAAGTTTTACAATGGAATCTACAGGATAGAGAATAATACTCTTCTTAAAAGCATTCAGAATCTGAAGATCCAGGTCATCTCCCATTGCAAGAAGAATCTCCATGGCTTCTCTCTGGCTGTAAGGCTCCTTATAAGGGCGTTTGGTGACCAAAGCGTCATAGATATCGGCAACAGCTATGATTCGTCCGTAGAGGTGGATCATAGGACTTTTGTGTCCCATCGGGTAACCTTTTCCGGAGAGTTTTTCATGGTGTTGAAGAACGCCCAGAAGAATCTGTGCGCTAAACTGCTTCTTTTCTTTGAGAAGGTTATAGCCGTATGTGGAGTGAAGCTTCATAACGGCAAACTCTTCATCGGTCAATTTCCCCGGTTTATTCAGAATCTCAGTGGGGATTTTGGACTTGCCGATGTCGTGAAGGAGACCGGCAACACCGAGTTCGTGCAGGGATGTGTTGTCAAGGCCGAGCTTCTTACCGATGACCATGGATATGGTAGCGACCTCGACGGAATGGCGGAAGGTATATTCATCACTTACCTTCAGCTCACGAATATCGATGGCGATGGCTTCGTTGTGGATGATGGTGTTCTCCAGTTCGCTGGCAATGGAATTGGAGGCGTTGGAAAAGTCAGAGGATGCAGTATTCTGAAACAGATGTGAAATCCCCTCTCCCACTTGTTTTCGAACGCTCTTGGATAGCGAAACTTTAGCCGGATCGTCTTTTCGGTTCTTTTCAATGATGCTCTGTGTTTTAGCAGAAATATTGACCTTCTGTTCATCGAAATCAGGAACGCCCTCATAGATGTAGATTCCCATGATACCCTGTGTCAGAAGATAGTCGATCTGAAAATCATCCAGGATGGTTCCTTTTTGAATCAGAACACGTCCATCCTTTGCTGTGATGGATTGGTCAATTCGAATGCCCGGTTTCAAGACCCGGGTGCTCATAAATTTACGTTTACCCATAGTATTTGTAAGTCCAATCAATTATTGTCAGGAAAAATTTTACTATAAAGATAATGGTCCCGCCACTGCCCTTTGATCTTCACGGTCTGGCGCTGCAATCCCTCTTTTTCGAAACCGAGTTTCTCGAGGAGATGAATGGAGGCCGCGTTCTCTGGCATGACATCCGCATAAATGCGATGCAGGGAAAATTCCTTCGATACCAGCGCGATGGTATGGTATAAGGCTTCGTAGCAATACCCTTTGCGGCGATAATTCTGATCCATTTTATATCCAAAGACACAGGAAGAATACGGTCCCCGGTGAATTTCGCGGAAGCTGACCGTGCCGATGACGGTAAACGGAGCATTCCGTTCGAAAATATAGAATCTCACCATGGAGCCGACACGAAAATAGTGCTGCTCGTATTCGAGAATTTGACGCTGGTAATGAATGGTCTTGGCATTGGAAATGTTGATGGGTTCATACAGGCTGAAATCCTCAGCATTTCGCCGGTAAAACTCGGTTACAAGCCCTGCATTCTGTGGAGTTAAAATTCGAATCGTAAGATTCTTGGTTGAAATAGTATCGTTCATACGGTTGCCTCATAAAAGTCAGTATTAGGAAACTATTATAGATTATAGCATGACAACAGCCCTCATGTTACAATAAAAGAGCGAGACTTAGGATAGACATTGCATATTTCGGAAAAAATAACGCGAAAAATTGCACGGAAACGCGAAAGAAACAGGATGAAATCGGATTCCGGTACATAAGACGAGGAGAAAACGATGGGAATAAAAGAAATAATTAATCATAAAGTAGAAAAAATGGCACAGGAGATTGCTGTTGCAAAGGAACATAAAATGCATGAGAAATTTATGGCGGCTGCAATCAAACAGGCCAAAAAGGCGGAAGGATTAAAAGAAGTTCCAATCGGTTGCGTAATCGTAATGGATCAGAAGATCATCGCAAGAGGCTATAACAGACGGAATACGGATAAAATGGTTCTTGCCCACGCTGAAATCTCAGCGATAAAAAAGGCTTGTAAAAAGGTCGGGGACTGGAGATTGGAAGACTGCACCATGTACATCACCTTAGAACCATGCCCAATGTGCGCAGGTGCCATTGTGCAGGCAAGGATTCCGCGTGTTGTTATCGGAAGCTACAATCCGAAAGCAGGATGTGCCGGATCCGTGCTGAATATTTTACAGGAAAGCCGTTTTAATCATCAGGTGGAGATCGTGGATAATGTGTTGCAGGAGGAATGTTCCACCATGTTAACGGAATTTTTTAAAAAACTCCGACAGGAGAAAAAGGAAGCGAAAAATAAATCAGAAATGACATAAAATACCCCGGGTCGAGTGGGAAGATTCGACCCGGGGCGTTTTTCAATAAAACAGGAGGGGCTCAAGGAGGGGTTAGAGCGTAATCCTGTATGATATTGACAAGGTTATTCAATTGAGCTATTTCAGCCCATGGTAACAACGACATCAACGTCACTCTTGCCTTTAACCGGAGTAATCAGGTTGGAATCCGTCTCTACACCGTCAACAACCATCTTTGTAACACCCTTCTGGGCGCCGGCCTTGTTGTCGATGGTGATGTGATATGTTACACCGCGGAACTTACGATCCAATGTGTATTCCTTCAGATCAGAAGGGATACATGGGTTGATACGAAGTCCGTCCAGTTCAGGCTGAATACCTAAAATATACTGGCTCATGGTGGTAAAGGTCCATGCTGCAGTACCGGTCAGCCAGCTGTTTTTGCCTTCACCAAAGGTAGGAGCATCGCAACCGGCAACCATCTGGCAGTAAACGTATGGCTCGGTTCGGTGAACCTCACTGATATCCTCAAGGTAAATCGGGCAGGTCTTCTTAAATACTTCAAAAGCACGGTCGCCATGTCCGAGAACCGTTTCTGCACAGGCAATCCAAGGATTGTTATGACAGAAGATTCCGGCATTCTCCTTGTATCCAGGCGGATAAGAAGAAATCTCACCAAGCTCAACGTGATATCTTGTATAAGCCGGCTGTAAAAGTACAATACCAAACTTGGTATCCAGACGTTCCTTAACGGAAGCGAGTGCTTTCTCAGCCTGACCGCTTTCAACACCGACACCGGCCATAACACACATTCCCTGTGGCTCGATGTAGATCTGACCCTCTTCACAGGTGTGAGATCCTACCGGATTGGAGTTGGCATCAAAGGCACGGATGAACCATTCGCCATCCCATCCCTCTGTCTGAAGGGCATCGTTCATACGGGCAACAGCCTCATCGACTTCTGCTGCTCTCTTCTCATTACCAACGTGGCGAAGAATCTCAGCATATTCCTTACCGTATTTAACAAATAAGCCACCGATGAAAACGGATTCAGCTACAGGTCCCTCGGAAGGTCCTGTAATCTGGAAGCTTTCGCCCGGCTCTTCTGAGAAACAGTTCAGATTCAGGCAGTCATTCCAGTCAGCGCGGCCAATCAACGGAAGGTTGTGAGGTCCAAGGTTGGTAGCGGTATAATTGAAGCTTCGATCCAGATGATCTAAAAGAGGCGTAGCCTTTTCGAAATCACTGTCGAAAGCGCATTTCTCATCCAGGATAGAGAAATCACCGGTCTCACGAAGATAAGCGCCGGTGCCGGCAATGAGCCATAACGGATCATCGTTGAAACCACCGCCGATGGCAGCATTACCACGCTTGGTAAGAGGCTGGTACTGATGGTAGGTACTACCGTTCTCGAACTGTGTATTTGCAATATCGATGATACGCTCTCTTGCTCTCTCCGGAATCAGATGCACGAAGCCGAGAAGATCCTGACAGGAATCTCTAAAGCCCATACCACGACCCATGCCGGATTCGTAATAGCTGGCACTGCGGCTCATATTAAAGGTAACCATACACTGGTACTGGTTCCAGATATTTACAAGGCGGTTCAGCTTATCATCTGCAGTGTGAACAGAATAGGTGGACAAAAGGTTGGTCCAATAACTCTTAAGCTCATCAAGAGCAAGAGCAACCTGTTCATCTGTCTGGTATTTCTCAAGTAAAGCATCCGCAGGAGCCTTGTTGATTACATTCGGAGCAACAAACTTCTGATCTCTCGGGTTCTCGCAATATCCTAAAACAAATATAAAGGAAGCACTCTCTCCCGGAGCCAGCTTAACCTGCAGATGGTGAGATCCGATCGGAGCCCAGCCGTGCGCAATGGAGTTATGGCTGACGCCCTCGGCAACAACCTGCGGGTTCTGAGGACCGTTGTAGAGACCGACAAATTCATCTCTGCTGGTATCAAAGCCCTCAACAGGCTTATTCACGGAGTATACAGCGTAATGATTACGACGCTCGCGGTATTCCGTCTTATGATAGATGGTGCTGCCCTCTACTTCCACTTCACCTGTGGAGAAGTTACGCTGGAAGTTGGTAGAATCATCTTCAGCATTCCATAAACAGAATTCAATATAACTGAATAAATCGATCTTCTTATCATTAGAAGACTGGTTGGTAAGGACAACCTGATTCACTTCACAGTTGTCGTGAACCGGAACAAAGGCTGTAAGAACAGCTTTCAGACCGTTCTTCTCACCTGTGATAACGGAATAACCAAGTCCATGACGGCACTCGTAGGAATCAAGCTCTGTCTGAACCGGCTGCCAGCCTGGATTCCAGACGGTATCCTCATCCTTAATATAGTAGTAACGGCCGCCGCAGTCTAACGGGCTGTTATTGTAGCGATAGCGAGTCAGTCTTAAAAGCTTCGCATCTTTATAGAAGTCGTAGCCGCCGGCGGTGTTGGAGAACAAACCAAAATACTCTTGTGAACCCAGGTAATTGATCCAAGGTAATGGCGTTCTTGGGGTAGTAATGACATACTCCTTATTGGAATCGTCAAAATATCCGAATTTCATGTAGCCTCCTGTCTCTTCCTGAAATAAGGAAGAATTACGTTGATATAGTTTGACACTCTCTTCCATAGAAATCGTTTAACGACTAGCGAATACGATTTCGTAACCCTCTGGTAAGATTATAGTTCCGAGCCGGTTTTTTGTAAACAAATGATTGCTGAATCGTACGAAATCGCTAAAATGTCTGAAAAAAAGTTGTATATTTTCTACATTGACGACAGTTCGAAACCGATTTAGAATAAAGTCACGAAAACGAATTCGGCACACAAAGTTGAGCCGATCGGATTGGATAGCATAAGGACGAGATACCAGAGAGTGTGGTGATGCGAGTGGTAACAATTAAGGACATCTCCAAAAAATGTGGAGTTTCCCCCGCCACCGTGAGTAAAGCTCTGAATGGCTACGGCGACATCAGCGAGGCAACCAGGGAGTTGATCCAGAAGACTGCGCAGGAAATGCACTACCTACCGAATGCAGCAGCCCGCCAGCTGAAGACAAATACTTCTCATAATATAGGTATTGTGTACGTAGATCAGACAGGAAGCGGACTTGCTCACGAGTACTTCTCGGGAGTAATCGACAGTGCGAAGGAAGAAGCTGAGAAAAAAGGATATGATATCACTTTTATCTCCAGCTCCATAGGATATGGATCCTATGTCGAACACTGCAGATACCGGAAGTGTGACGGAGTCCTGATTGTCAGCGATGATTTTATGAGTAGACAGGTGCAGGAATTGGTGAACAGTGAGATACCTACTGTGATTATTGATTATATCTTCGATGGACACAGCAGTGTTTTATCTAAAAATGTTGATGGTTCCTACGCATTGACAAAGCATTTAATCGAGAAGGGTCATCGGAAGATTGCTTTTATACATGGTGAGACGACTTCCGTAACATCGAAGAGGTTGTCCGGTTTCTATAACGCATGTTCCGAGGCGGGGCTTAAGATTCCCGAGGATTACGTTATAGAGGCCAGGTACCATGATCCCGATGCAAGCGCTGCAGCGACAAAGCAGCTTATGATGCTTAGGACGCCGCCGACAGCCATTATGTACCCTGATGATTATTCCTATTTGGGAGGAATGATGGAACTTGAGCGATTAAAGCTATCGATTCCCGAGGATGTCAGTGTGGTTGGTTTCGATGGAATCCGCCTATCGCAGGTAGTAAGACCGAAGCTGACGACATATTATCAGGATGCACCGAAGATTGGTAGGATTTCAGTCAAGAAACTGATTCATACCATCGAACATAAGAAGACCAGTATGGCGGAAGAGATTGAAATTCCGGGAAAGATACTGATTGGAGGTTCTGTTGCTCAGATCTAGCAATGAAGCTAGCTGATATATTTCATTAAAAATATGAAAGAGGAGGAGACACATGAAAAAAAGAATGAGAATGCTTGCTAGTTTAGCACTGGCCGGAACAATGGTTCTGTCAATGGCAGCTTGCGGTGGAAAGTCAGACGACGCTGCTGCGAAGAAGGATGATGCTAAAACAGAGCAGGCAGAGGAGACACCGGAAGGAAAGGTATTGAATATTTGGTGTTGGAATGATGAGTTCCAGCAGAGATTCAATGGCTACTATCCTGAGGTTAAGGAAGTTGCAGAGGACAAATCTACAACGACTCTGAATGATGGAACAGTTGTAAAGTGGACCATCAATCCGAATGAGAACAACAACTATCAGGATAAGCTGGATACAGCACTGCAGGCACAGGCTTCTGCTGCAGAGGATGACAAGATTGATATCTTCTTAATTGAGGCTGACTACGCGCTCAAGTATGTAGATGCAGATGCAAACGTTGCTGAGCCACTGGCTGATCTTGGAATTACAGATGATGACCTTGCAGATCAGTACCAGTACACAAAGGATATCGTTACAGATGATAACGGTGCTCAGAGAGGTACATCTTGGCAGGCAACACCTGGACTTTTCGCATACAGAAGATCCATTGCAAAGGATGTTTTAGGAACAGATGATCCGGAGAAGGTACAGGAGAAGTTAAAGGATTGGGATAACTTCAACAAGGTAGCTGATGAGGCTTCCAAGAAGGGTTACAAGATGCTTTCAGGATACGATGATTCTTATCGTACATTCTCTAACAACGTATCTGCTAAGTGGGTTGACGGAACAACTGTTAAGGTAGATCCAAACCTTATGACATGGGTTGACCAGACTAAGACATTTACAGATAAGGGATACAATAACAAGACATCTCTCTGGGATGATTCTTGGAACGCAGATCAGAGTGCAAAGGGTAAGGTATTTGGTTTCTTCTACTCAACATGGGGAATCAACTTCACTCTCGCAGGTAACGCTGGTGAAGAAGGTAAAGGTGACTGGGCTGTATGTGAAGGACCTCAGCCATACTTCTGGGGCGGTACATGGATCTGTGCAGCACAGGGTAACGATAACCCTAAGACAATCAAGGATGTAATGCTTAAGCTTACATGCGACAAGGAAATTGAGAAAAAGATCACAAAGGATACTCAGGATTATACAAATACAATTTCCGGAATGCAGGAGTTCGCTGACGATCCTAAGTTCGGATCTGAGTTCCTTGGCGGACAGAACCACATTAAGCTCTTCTCTGAGGTAGCTCCTCAGATTGATATGAGTAAGACCAGCCCATATGACCAGGGATGTAATGAGGCATTCCAGGGTGCTTTCAAGGATTACTTCGATGGCAATGCAGACATGGATACAGCCAAGAAGAACTTCGAGACAACAATCATCGAGAAGTACCCAGAGCTCACAGCTGTTGAGTGGCCATAAGGCTTCTTAAGTGAGGGTGAGGAAAAATATGTGTGTAGCGGGATGGGCAAGTCCCATCCCGCTTTTTCAAAAACATTTACTAAAACGGTTTCGTATGATTGTATGTAAAATTGATTGTATGAAGTGTCTTGGAGGGAGAATGTATGAATAATAAGAAGAAAGGGAAAAGCATAAGCTACGCAAGATGGGGCTATGTATTTATTTTCCCGTTTTTCCTGGTATTTGCAATTTTTCAATTATATCCACTAATTACTACTATTTACTATAGCTTCTTTGAATATTTCCGTTCCGGTCTGAGATTTATCGGACCAAGATTTGTTGGATTAGCCAACTATGCTGAGATTTTTAAGGCAGATTTACCGAAGTACATGGGTAACACCATGATTATGTGGATTGCAGGTTTCATTCCACAGATTGTTATTTCACTGATTTTAGCTGCCTGGTTCACAGATACACGTCTTAGAATCAAAGGTAAGCAGTTCTTCAAAGTTGTAATTTACATGCCGAACCTGATCATGGCGAGTGCATTTGCAATGTTGATCTTCGCACTCTTCTCCGATGGAGGTCCGATCAACGGCATTTTAATGAATTTAGGAATCATTCAGCAGGGACATCCGATCCGCTTCTTAGCCAGCGTATTAGGAACCCGTTCCCTGGTAGCTCTTATGAACTTTATGATGTGGTTTGGTAATACCACCATTATGTTAATGGCTGCTGTTATGGGAATTGATCCGGCGTTATTTGAAGCAGCAGAGCTGGATGGATGTAATCATAAGCAGATTTTCTTTCGGATTACTCTTCCACTGATTCGTCCGTTGCTGGTATATACATTGATTACATCTATGATCGGTGGTCTTCAGATGTTCGATGTTCCGCAGATCCTGACCAATGGTAAGGGTGCTCCGAACCGTACTTCAACCACAATGATCATGTACCTGAATAACCACCTGTTTAGTAAAAACTACGGTATGGCCGGTGCAGTATCCGTCTTCCTGTTTGTTTTATGCGCAATCTTCTGTATTATCGTATACTTCTCATTCAATAGCGAGACCGATGAAAGTATTACCGGTAAACATAAGAAAATTAAGAAGGGAGCAAGAAAATGAGAGAAAGCAAGCCAAGCCATGTAAGAACAGTCATTGCATATATTGTGCTGATCTTTTTAGCATTCCTTTGTCTGTTCTTCTTCTACGTGTTACTTGTTAACTGTACGAGAGATCATTTCTCAATTCAGAAGGGATTCTCAGCAATTCCGGGGGATCACTTTATAACGAACTTTAAAAATGTGTTAGCTGATGCGAATGTTCCGATTTTATCCGGACTTAAGAATTCACTGCTTGTATCCGGACTTGCTGCTCTTTTAGCTACCTACTTCTCATGCATGACAGCATACGGTATCTATGCATACGACTTTAAGTTAAGAAAGTTTGCATTCGTATTCATCTTACTGATCATGACAATGCCGACACAGGTAACAGCTCTTGGTTTCATCAAGCTGGTTGAGAAGATGAGCCTTCTGGATACCCTGGTTCCGCTGTATGTACCAAGTATTGCAGCTCCGGTTGTATTCTACTTCATGTATAGCTACATGCAGTCCTCTCTTCCGATGGAACTGGTAGAGGCAGCAAGAATTGATGGAAGTAACGAGATGCATACCTTTAACTTCATCGTTCTTCCGCTGATGAAGCCGGCGATTGCAGTACAGGCAATCTTCACCTTCGTATCAAGCTGGAACAACTACTTCATGCCGGCTCTTGTATTAACATCAAAGAAAAAGCAGACACTTCCGATCCTGATTGCAGCACTTCGAAGCGCAGACTTCCTGAAGTTTGACCAGGGTAAGGTGTATATGCTGATTACAATGGCAATCGTACCGATTATTATTATTTACATCCTTCTGTCTAAGTACATCGTATCAGGTGTAACCTTAGGTGGTGTAAAAGGATAATCAAAATGATTCCTTCATAAAATTCTCCTTTCATAAAGGTCCTCCGACATTTTTGTCGGGGGATCATTTTTATGTTTCACACCGAAAGGCTTTGCCCTACTCGATTAAGGCAATAAAAAAAGATTCATCCCAAAGGATGAATCTGTAGAGTTAAAGTAAACCGAGCTTGCTACCTCGAACAAAGCGAACGGACGTTACCTGTGCAGTTAACTCAACCCAGGCACCCTCACGGCACATGAAAAATCCTGCTTAGTGCTGCTTCATTCCTGACCTGACACGGTTCACAAGCATCCATTGCGTAAGACCCAAATCTCAACGCCACTTACTCAGGGCAGCCCCGCCCTATGAGCCCTCAATAGCAAATCACCCCGGCTAAAGCGGATTTCCGGTACAAGGGTCCGCTACTCCCCCGGCTGCTCGGCGTCCTTCATTGTATCGTGTTTTGGACGTAAAGTCAATTGCAGAGCGAAAGGAAAGGTGAGGAAAGAATCATTTGTATATTTCTCTTTTTGTGAAGAATAGGCTATAATATAAGCCGTATGTGACATTAAACTTTTACTAAAATAGGAAAGGGAAAAGGAGAGGTTATGAGATTAGGAGCATTAGAAGCAGGCGGAACAAAGATGGTATGTGCAATCGGTGATGAGACCGGCAAGATTTATGAGCAGGTTTCCTTCCCGACAAAGACACCGGAAGAGACCATTCCACAGATGATTGAGTATTTCAAGGACAAGGAGATTGAGGCCCTTGGAATCGCTTGCTTTGGACCTGTGGATTTGGATAAGGATTCCGCAACATATGGCTACATCACAACAACACCGAAGGAAGGCTGGAAGAATACAGATGTTGTAGGAGCATTTAAGAATGCACTTCATGTTCCGGTTGGTTTTGATACGGATGTTAACGGATCCCTGCTCGGTGAGATGACCTATGGACAGGGTAAGGGATTAAAGGATGCAGCATATTTCACAGTAGGTACCGGATTTGGTATGGGACTGATGTCTGGCGGCAATCTGGTACATGGAGCGATGCATCCGGAGGGCGGACATATTCTGGTTCGCGTTCGTGAGGATGATCCGATGCCGCAGGGTAATTGCCCGTTCCACGGTTCCTGCCTGGAAGGTATGGCAAGTGGCCCGGCAATTGAGAAGCGCTGGGGAAAGAAAGCGATTGAGCTGAAGGATGACGAGAAGGTATGGGATTTAGAGGCATACTATCTGGCTCAGGGTGTTGTAGCAACTACAATGCTGCTCTCCCCTAAGATCATTATTTTAGGTGGAGGCGTTATGCACCAGGAGCAGTTGTTCCCGCTGATTCGCGAATGGACAAAGAAGATGCTTTGCGATTATCTGGATAATTCAGCTGTGAACGATCTGGATCATTACATTGTTCCGGCGAGTCTGAATGATGATCAGGGTATCATGGGTTGCCTTAAGCTTGCATGGGATGCTGTAAGCGAAGCATAGAACGGTTATTTTAAACGCTCGCGAGCGAGTCTTGACCAACAGGAGGAAGTTATGGGATTAAACGATACACCATCTGGAGAGCGCGTTCAGATTGGAATTTTTGGGCGTACGAATGCAGGTAAATCAAGCCTAATGAATGTTTTAACAGGCCAGCAGATGGCAGTTGTTTCAGATATTAAAGGAACAACAACGGATCCTGTCCGTAAATCAATGGAGCTTCTTCCTATTGGACCTGTTACGTTTATTGATACACCGGGTTTGGATGATGACAGCGAACTGGGAGAAGAAAGAATCAAAAAGATGGAGGAGGTTCTCCGGAAAGTTGATGTGGCCTTATATGTTCTGCCGGCTGGTGAAGAGCCGAAGGAAACGGACAAGGAGACACTTCTTCAACTCAGGGAGCGTAAAATTCCTTTCCTGGTTGTTTTAAATAAGGTGGATTTACTGGAAGATACCGACGAGGATCTGAATCTGGACGATAACAACGAAGACCGTCCTTACTCTGAGGCGGTGCGTGAGCATTTGCTTGAAGTCGGTCATCACTTGTCCGAAGATGACACGGGCATGGAAAACGGTCTTGCACTTACAGAAGATGAACTTTTTGCGATGAGTGCACATAAGGATGCCGTGATCAGTGCCAACTTCCTTCGAATCCGCATTGCTCAGATGACGGAAAAGATGGAAGACAAGCGTCGACTTGTGGCAGATCTTTTGAAGCACGGGGATCACATGGTTGTGGTTATCCCGATTGATGCAGCTGCGCCAAAGGGACGTCTGATTCTTCCGGAACAGCAGGTGATTCGCGATGCACTGGATGACGGAATCATGGTATCTGTGGTTCAGCCGCAGGAGCTGCCACTGCTGCTCCACTCCATGAAAAAGGATCCGGAGCTTGTGGTGACGGATTCCCAGGCATTCGGTGCGGTGTCGGAAATGTTACCGAGAAGGATTCCGTTAACATCTTTTTCCATCCTTATGAGTCGTTACAAGGGAGACCTTCAGACACAGGTATCAGGAGCGAGAAAACTGGATACCTTAGAGGATGGAGATAAGATTCTGGTCTGTGAAGGCTGTACCCACCACAGACAGTGTGGCGACATCGGTACGGAAAAACTCCCGAACTGGATTCGCAAATATACAGGGAAGGAGTTTGATTTCACGTTTACCAGTGGTGGAGATTATCCGGATAATCTGGAAGAATATAAACTGGTCGTTCACTGTGGCGGATGCACACTTCCGAAACGGGAGATGCGCTACCGGATCGATGAGGCCAGAAGGCAGGGTGTAGCGATCACCAACTATGGGGTGCTGATTGCCCAGATGCATGGAATTCTTGGACGGGTACTGTCACCCTTCCCGTCAGATGAATTAAAATAAAGGTTTAAGGAGAGTAAGATGAGTGCACAGAGCCGGACAGAAGAAGCCCTGCGTCAAATGCATGTAATGCTGGCGAATGCAGAGTATGCACCGGGAAGTCATAAGAAGGTCGTGGTGGATAAAGAAGCTACGGTAGCGATACTCAAGGAGTTGGGAGAATGTCTTTATGAGATGCTCGACGAGAGTGAGTTGACAGCGGCCAGCCGTGATCGGGCGGACCGATCCATGCGGGCGAAGGCGGATCTGCAGAAAGAAAATGCGAGAAAGCAGGCGCAGGATATCTATGCTGCTTCTGTTATGTATTCGGATCAGGCCCTGACGAGAATTCAGGAAATTGTCAAGCAGGCACAACGTGAGATGGAACATATTTCAGCCAGAATCCAGGAAGATATGAGGAATGAGCTGAATACCATCAAAGATAATCAGTACGAACTGAAGGGACAGCTTCAGGATCTCGAAGATACCGAGAAGTATTTGAAGCTGATCCGTGAAGAAAACAAACGCATTGAAAAAGAAAAGCTGACGGGGCAGTTTACAATGGAGGCAGATCGTCCGTCCTACCAGGATGTGAAGCCGGAAATCCATGTAAATCCGGCATATTTTGCTCAGACAGATACTGCAATACCGGAAGGTGTCACAGTGGATGGGGAAAAAGAGCAGGAAAAGGAACAAGAAACACAGCAGAACTCAGTTTCGGATGATGTTATGCCAACGGAGGATGCGATCCTTGCAGCAACCATGGTTGGGGAAGATTTAGAAGCTCCGTTGGATGCGAAACTTTCTGCAGATTTGGATGCGGACTATTTTGCCTGGAAAGAGCAGGAAGAACAAGAAGAGGAAGAAAAGGAAGAAGGCGGATGGCTTTCCTTTTTTCGTAAGAAATAAAAATAACGATGGGATTTACGGGCTTGCCCGATCCACATATAGGTGCTAGGCACCGGAAAAAGAAAAGAAGGAAGATAGAGACTGGAGGAAAATTTATGAAGCTCTACGACACAGGAGTGTATCTGGTAAACGGCGAACAGCTGATACCGGATGATGCCAAGGCACAGGGAGCCCTTACTCAGCTTGGTAAAAAGGCTGATAAGAAGGCTGCGGCAGAAGGCACGATGGCCTACCATATTTTAAATGCCCATAATACCTCGGGTAATATGGAACAGCTTCAGATTAAGTTCGATAAGCTAACCAGCCATGATATTACCTATGTAGGTATTATTCAGACGGCCCGTGCATCCGGACTTGAAAAGTTCCCGATTCCTTATGTACTCACAAACTGTCACAACAGTCTTTGTGCTGTAGGAGGAACAATCAACGAAGATGACCATATGTTTGGACTTTCATGTGCGAAACGCTACGGCGGAATGTATGTACCACCACATCAGGCGGTCATTCACCAGTTTGCACGTGAGATGCTTGCAGGCGGTGGCAAGATGATTTTAGGTTCCGATTCTCATACTCGCTATGGTGCGCTTGGAACCATGGCAATGGGAGAAGGCGGTCCGGAGCTGGTAAAACAGCTTTTAGGCAAGACCTACGACATTAACATGCCAGGGGTTATTGCAGTTTATATGACAGGAAAGCCAAGGGTTGGCGTCGGACCTCAGGATATCGCTCTTGCAATCATCGGCGAAGTATTTGCAAAGGGCTATGTCAAGAACAAGGTTATGGAGTTTGTGGGACCTGGAATTGCAAACCTTTCCGTTGACTTTAGAATTGGCGTGGATGTTATGACGACCGAGACCACCTGCCTGTCTTCTATCTGGCAGTGCGATGAGAAGGTGGAGGAATTCTACGAGATCCACGGAAGAAAAGAGGATTATGCTCCACTTCAGCCGGAGGATGTTGCATATTACGATGGCTGTATCGAGATCGATCTTTCAACCATTCGTCCGATGATTGCAATGCCGTTCCATCCGAGCAATGTATATACGATCGATGAGTTAAAGCATAACCTGATGGATATCCTGGATGACGTGGAAAAGCGTGCGAAGGTATCTCTTGACGGTCAGGTGGACTTTACCTTAAAGGATAAGGTTCGCAATGGACAGCTTTACGTGGATCAGGGAATCATTGCAGGCTGTGCAGGCGGCGGCTTTGAAAATATCTGTGATGCGGCAGACATTCTTCGCGGAAGCTCCATCGGAGCAGACGATTTTACACTGAGTGTCTACCCTGCTTCTACTCCAATCTACATGGAACTTGTTAAGAACGGAGCGGTTGCAGATCTGATGGCAACCGGTGCAATCGTGAAGACCGCATTCTGTGGACCGTGTTTCGGTGCAGGTGATACACCAAGCAACAATGGATTCTCTATCCGTCATTCTACGAGAAACTTCCCGAACCGTGAAGGAAGTAAGTTGCAGAATGGCCAGATTGCATCCGTTGCACTTATGGATGCCCGTTCCATTGCTGCTACTGCTGCAAATAAGGGCTTCCTTACAGGTGCAGATGAGCTGGATGTAACCTACAGCAAGCCGAAGTATTTCTTTAACGGAGAAATTTACAAGAATCGTGTCTTTGACAGCAAGGGTGTTGCAGATCCGCAGCAGGAAGTGAAGTTTGGTCCGAATATCAAGGATTGGCCGGCTATGAGCGCGCTTCCGCAGAATATGATTCTTAAGGTGGTTTCTGAGATCCATGATCCGGTTACAACAACCGATGAGCTGATTCCGTCCGGTGAGACATCCTCTTACCGTTCTAATCCTCTGGCACTGGCAGAGTTTGCACTCTCCCGTAAGGATCCGGCATATGTGGGACGTGCTAAGGAAGTACAGAAGGCGCAGAAGGCAATTGAGATGGATCAGTGTCCGAAGGATGCACTTCCGGAGATCAAGCCGGTTATGGATGCAATCCATACCAAATATCCGGATGTGGATCGCCATAATCTTGGTATCGGTTCGACCATCTTTGCTGTAAAGCCGGGTGACGGTTCTGCCCGTGAACAGGCGGCAAGCTGCCAGAAGGTGCTTGGCGGATGGGCAAATATTGCGAATGAATATGCAACCAAGCGTTATAGAAGTAACCTGATCAACTGGGGTATGCTTCCATTCCTGATTCCATCAGGGGATCTGCCGTTCCAGAACGGAGACTATCTGTTCATTCCGGACATCGCAGCAGCAATTTCTGAGAAGAAAACATCTATTCCGGCATACGTTGTGAAGGATGGACAGTTGAAGGAATTCGAACTGACAATGGATGAGCTGACAGATGATGAGAGAACAATTATTGAGGATGGATGCCTGATCAACTTCTATCGTAATAAATAAGCAATAGATTGGGGATTATCATGTCTGAAGAACGAAAGACAAGAAAACATCCGATGGACTATCTTCCCAAAGAGGAGGTGGCCCGCTACCATGTCATAGCGATTTCGGCTGTCTTGTCGGCAATGTTAATTATTATTTTTTACTTCTGCGTGGAGCGATATGAGGGACTGAAGGTTGCCCTTGATGATATCAATAAGGTGCTCCAACCGGTGCTTATGGGTTTTGCAATGGCTTATCTGATGAACCCGATTATGAAGTTTATCGAGAGTAAGGTATATGGCATTGGAGACTATATTGAGAAGAAGACCGGATATGCGTTTGGAGAAAAAGTAAAGAAGGCCGTCCGGACGATTGCATCGATTCTTGCGGTGGCGATCCTGATCGCGGTGGTTGTTGCTTTTTTGAGCATGGTAATTCCTCAGTTTGTTAAGACCATTAATGAACTGGTTCGAAACATTCATGCCAAAGTTGGCGGAGTGCTGGACTGGGTGGATGAAATAACCGGATATCGCTTCAAGGATGAACTTGTGGCGGCAAGGAAATCCCAGAACATTGACAAGGCCATTGATAAAGGCATTGAGATGGGAAGAAGGTACCTGAATGTTGAAAATAACAATCAGCTGGTATCCTTCCTTACCGCCCTGGGTGTCAACGTGGGACATTTCTTCGTTAACCTGGTGATTGGAATTTTTGTAGCGGTCTATACTCTGGGCAGCAAGGAAAAATTAAAGGCGGTATTCAAGAAATCCATCTATGCCCTCTTCCCGCAGAAGGCGGCTAATGAGGTGGTTATTACCGTCCGGAAGGCAAATGAGATTTTCTACGGATTTATCATCGGTAAAATCATTGATTCCATTATTATTGGAATCCTGTGCTATTTTGCCATGCTGCTGTTTGGTTTCCCGTACGCGCTGGTATGTTCTGCGATTATCGGCGTGACCAATGTGATTCCGGTATTTGGTCCGTATATCGGTGCGGTTCCGACGGTTGCGTTGATTTTTGTGACGAATCCGATGCAGGGAATCTACTATCTTCTGTTTGTGCTTGTGCTACAGCAGATCGATGGAAATGTCATTGGACCTAAGATTCTGGGTGATTCCACAGGAATTTCCCCGTTCCTTGTGCTGGTGGCCATCGTTGTCGGCGGAGGAATGTTTGGTGTGATTGGAATGCTCCTTGGTGTTCCGACCATGGCGCTTATGGTATATATTGTCGGAAGGATCTTCAATCATCTGATTAAAGGCAGAGGACTTCCAACCGGTACCATGCGCTATGAAAATCTGGATTACGTGGATCTTGGGGGCAATACCATTGTTGAGAAAAAGGATAAGCAGAAAGTATCCCAGACGAAAAGTCTTGTGGCAAAAATCTGCAGCAGGCTTTTTTCCTTCGGCAAAAAGGAACAAAGCGATGCGTCAAAACCTGACACAAAAGATACAACAAAACAATAAGCAACTCCGCTCTCCTACTGGGTTTGTAGCCCGGTGAGGGAGCGGAGTTTTTTTGACAGAAAAACAGGGCTATGATACACTAAATTATATGTATTTTGGGAGACTATAACATTTTCGAGGTGCGGTTTGGAGAAGACAGAATATAAAATTAAATTGGATCAGATTGAAACGCTGGTCCGCTCAGGGGACAAACAGGAAGCTGTGGATCTTCTCGATACATTGAACTACCGTAAGATTCGCAACGTAAATGTATTACTAAGGGCAAGTGAGGTCTATGAGGAAGCCGGCGAAGCAGAAAAGGCCAGGGATATTCTCGAAATGGCTCATGAGCGCTCTCCTATTGGACGAATGATCATTTACAGACTGGCTCTTTTGTCTGTAAGAATGGGCGAGCTGAATGAGGCTAACGAATACTACGAGGAATTCGTGGAGATTGCGCCACATGACAGCCTCAAATATATTATTCGCTATAACATTGCGAAAGCCAATGGAAGTGATGCAAAGGGACTGATTGCAATTCTCGAGGAGCTGAAACAGCATGATTTCATCGAGAAGTGGGCATTTGAACTGGCTTGTCTCTATCGAAGCACAGCGCAGGTGGATAAGTGTATCGACTTATGCGATGAGATTGTACTTTGGTTCGGTGAGGGTCCATATGTAGAAAAAGCTCTTGAAATGAAGATGCTGTATACTCCGTTGAATCAGGCACAGGAGGATAAGTATCGTCGTTTTCAGCGTCGTAAGGATGGTGTTACGGAGATTCGCCCGGAAGATTCCGGTGCAGATGAGATTCTTTCCCATCCGGTTACGATTCCCAAGGTCGAAGCGAAGCCGGAGCGTTTTAATACCGTAAACCTTCAGGCTGAGATTAAAAAGAATATTGAAGAGATCATGCAGGCAACAGAGACAGGAGAAGTCTCTGAGAATATGGATGCCATCAAGGACCTGATTGGAGATATTCCGTATTTAAGTGCCGGCAAGCCGGAAGAGGAAGAAGAAGTCCAGGAGGAAGCCGAGCCGGTTCCGACCATTCAGGATTCCTTCCAGCAGTATCTCGCAGAGGAATATGACGGTCAGATGTCCATCAATCTTCCGACCCGTACCAGAGAGGAACAAATCCAGGGTCAGATGACGATTCAGGATGTTATGGAAGACTGGGAGAGAACCCGTCGTGCAGCCGAGGCTGCCCTTGAGGAGGCAAGAGCCCGTAAGCTTGAGGAGGCCAAGGCAAAAGCACTCAAGGAAGCCGAGCAGATTATGGATCGTCTGGTGGAGGCTGCGCCGCAGCTGGATGCCGGAGTGTCTCCGGAAGAGCTCTTACGTCAGGAATATCTCTCACGTGGCGAAGATGAGAACCGTGCGGTAGAAATTCTTGCACAGGCTCATCAGAAGGAAGATCCGGTGGCTGAGAAGATGAAGACCGAGGATCAGGAACATTCGCGTATTGCAACCGATGGAGATGAGCGGACATTTGAGATTCCAAAGGTACATGCCCACGTGGATGGACAGGAAGATGTTGCGGATGAAGTCGGACTGAAGATTCCGGTACTTCCTGCAGCGGACGCACTCAAGAAAGCGGTTCGCCAGGCCGGTGTAGCTGTAACGCACATGGATGAGGAGAAGGATCTGAAGGCATGGGAGCCTCCAAGACTTTCTGCCGAGGAAGTGGCGGAACAAAAGAAAATAAAAGAAGATAAGATCGCAGAAAAGCCGGAAGAAAAGGCTGAAGAGAAGGTCGAAGAAAGCACGGAAGCTGTTGCAGAAGAAAAGGCTACGAAGCCGGAAGACATCATGGCCGATGTGAATAAAATGCTTCAGGAACAGATCGATGAGTTGACCATCGAGGCAGAGGAAGAAGCAAAGGAAGAAAAGGTTGCAAGTGAGGATGCCGGGGAACTTAAGGTGTCTTCCCGTCAGACAACACGGGTACTTCCTTCCGGAACCGATATTATAAAGGCTATCCGTGAAACACCGGTGGCTGCTGCCCTCTCCGATACGCAGGTGATGAATCTCTCCGGAGCGATCGAAGATGTCATGCAGGATGAGTTGCCTCAGGCGAAGCTGACAGATGACGAGGCAGACATTTTAAGCTATTTTACAAGCGTGGACGGAATGGAGAAACAGATTTGCAGAGCGTTGAGCGGTATCCGTACAAGACTTGCGGATCCGGAGCATGTGAATTTTGGAAATCTTACCGTCTCCGGAAGCAATGGAACAGGTAAAACCGCCCTCTCCTCTAAGCTGATTCGAATTCTCCAGAAGGAAACAGGAAAGCTTAAGGGATCTGCCGGAAGAATTTCCGGTGAGAAGTTAAACGGCAAAGACCTGCAGGCACTTTTGACAAAAGTTGCCGGGGGAAGTCTGATGGTGGAAGGTGCCGGAGAAATCAACAGGGAAACAGCAGTGTCTCTTGCTCTTTTGATCGAGAATGATACAGCGGGAACCTTGTTTATTTTAGAAGACAGTAAGATCGGTCTTGACCGGTTGAAATCACGGTCTCCACAGTTGTTCCGCTTATTTACCGAGCATATCAGTATTCCGGTGATGACCATTGATGAACTGGTTACCTTCGGAAAAGCGTATGTGCTGGATTTAGGATATTCCATGGATGATATGGCAATTCTTGGTCTGTATGACAGAATCGGTATTCTGCAAAGGGGCGAGGAACCGATCAGTCTTCACGAGATCAAGGCCATTATCGATCGTGGAATTCAGAAGTTGGAACGCAGAAGCAAAGGAATATTTGGTCACTTCACAGCGAAGCTGACAGATGAAGACGGTCGACCGATTCTTCAGGAAAAGGACATCCTGGAATAGGCTTGAAAGGGGTTATAGTATGAATAATTTTTCGGAGTTAGATGCATATCTGTTTGGGCAGGGGACACATTACGATATTTTTCGTAAATTAGGTGCACACCCTGCTGTAGTAGAGGAACAAGAGGGCTGGTACTTTGATGTATGGGCACCGCATGCTGCGAGTGTCTTCGTCATCGGAGAATTTAACGACTGGAACGAAGAGGCGAATCCGATGCATCGCGTCGTGCCGGAAGAGGTCGGTATTTATGAGACCTTTATACCGAAGGCAAAAGAAGGACAGATGTATAAATTCCTCATTGTGACACCGGGAGGCAGAAGACTTTATAAGGCAGATCCTTTTGCGAACAGTGCGGAGCTTCGCCCGGGAACAGCATCGGTATTGGCAGATGTTTCAGGATACAAGTGGACCGATCAGATTTGGATGAAAAAGCGCCATAGTGATGTGGCATACTATGAGAAGCCAATGTCCATCTATGAGGTACATCCGGGATCTTGGAAACGTCATCCGGGACGGGAAGATGACGGATTCTATACCTATCAGGAATTCGCAGATTCACTTGCAGAATATGTCAGCGACATGGGATATACTCATGTGGAGCTGATGGGAATTTCGGAATATCCATACGACGGCTCCTGGGGATATCAGGTCACCGGTTACTACGCTCCTACTTCGCGTTACGGTGGACCGAAGGATTTCATGTATCTGATCAACACCCTTCATAAAAAGGGAATCGGTGTGATCCTTGACTGGGTTCCGGCACATTTTCCGAAGGATGCCCATGGATTGGCAGATTTTGACGGCTCACCGCTGTTCGAATATGCAGACCCGAAGAAGGGAGAACATCCGGACTGGGGAACGAAGATTTTTGACTATGGGAAAAATGAAGTCAAGAATTTCCTGATCGGATCTGCAATCAACTGGATCGAAACCTATCATATTGACGGACTTCGTGTGGATGCGGTAGCTTCCATGCTTTATCTTGATTATGGTAAGAGTGATGGACAGTGGATTGCAAATAAATACGGCGGCAATGAGAATCTGGAAGCCATTGAATTTTTTAAGCATATTAATTCCATGATTACAGGCCGTTATAAGGGTGTGGTCATGATTGCAGAAGAATCCACAGCCTGGCCGAAGGTGACCGGTGGTGTGGAAGATGGCGGATTGAACTTCTCTTATAAATGGAATATGGGCTGGATGCATGATTTCCTTGATTATATGAAGCTGGACCCGTATTTTAGAAAAGATAACCATAACAAGATGACCTTTGCTATGAGTTATAATGAATTTGAGAAATACATCCTGGTGCTCTCTCATGATGAGGTGGTGCACTTGAAGTGCTCTATGATCGGGAAAATGCCGGGACTTGGAATTGACCGGTTTAAGAATCTGATGGCAGGCTATGCATTTATGATGGGACATCCGGGTAAGAAACTCTTATTCATGGGACAGGACTTCGCTCAGCTTCAGGAATGGAGCGAGGAAAGAGAGCTGGACTGGTACCTGCTTGAGAAGCCGGAACATAGGGCAGTGAAAGATTGGATGAAGGCACTTCTTCATATCTATAAGAAGTATCCGTCCATGTACGAACAGGATATCAACTGGAATGGCTTTGAGTGGATCAATGCAAACGATAGTTATCGCGGAATTTTCAGTTTCCTCAGAAAGTCCAAGAACGGTAAGAAGAATCTGGTCTTCGTATGCAATTTCACACCGATTGCTTATGACGATTACCGTGTCGGCGTAGCCACGAATAAAAAGCACACACTGGTGCTGTCCAGTGATGATCCACTGTACGGAGGCGAGCAGGCCAAGAAAAAGAAGACCTATGTACCGGAGCAGAAGGAATGTGATGGAAGGGAATATTCTGTGGCATATCCGCTCTCCCCTTACGGTGTAGCAGTATTCACTTATGATTATTAAAGAAACAAAGGAAGTATATGGAAGAACAGGAGCTCGAAGAAGATAAAATAGACAGGAAGCCAAAGAGGCGGTTGTATCTACTTGTGCTCCTTGTGATTCCCATCGCCATATTTCTGGCTGTGATGGTTAAGCTGTCGGACCGCTATGGACAGTTCGACTCCTACGAGGTCGTTTCGCATTTTGATATCAGCAAATCATCGACTCTGAATTATACGGAGTTTAATGGTGGCCTGGTCTCCTACTCACAGGATGGAGCATCCTATCTGGATGCAGAAGGTGTTGCCGTCTGGAACGAGGCATATGATATGCAAAGTCCGAAGGTACGTATGGCAGGACAGCGATTGCTGATCTATGATACCAAGGGAACCACCATGAAGGTTCTGTCTCCGGAGAAGGAGGAGGGAGAGATTCAGACCAACCTTCCGATTGTCCGGGCAGACGTTGCGGCAGATGGAACGGTAGCCGCCATGATGCAGGAGGCGGATACCGGATATCTGAATGTCTACAAGGCCAACGGAACCCAGATTGCGCAGGGACAGGTGCATCTTTCAAAAAGCGGATATCCGATGGACCTGGCGATTTCAGAAGACGGAAAAAGGCTTGCCGTTTCCATGGCATCTGTAAAGAAGGGTGTTCTTTCTGCCACGATAAATATTTATGATTTTTCGGAGGCAGGGGAAGGAAAACGGGACAATCTGGTAGCGACCTTTCAATACGGAGACAGCCTGTGTCCGGAGATTGAATTTTTTTCAGACGGATCTCTGGTGGCCTACAGCAACCATAAGATTCATTTGATTGACGCATCTTCCGAACCGAAGGAAGAAGAAACCATCAGGGTGAAGCAGGAAATCAAAAGTGTTATGACAGGGGAACAGACTCTGGGATTCATAACGGATAATGAAGACAGTACGGCAAGATACCTGCATGTATATTCACAATCCGGGAAAGAAAAATACAAGAAAAAGCTCGATATTGGGTATACCCAATGCCGGTTTTTGACAGACGAGGAGATTCTGATTACAAACAAAGAGAATCTTCGGGTCTATAATAAGCTGGGCGGCGTTCGCTTTTCCTATGACTTTACAGATGGGATTACGGCATTTTTGCCGACAGAAGGCCGGCAGGAATATCTTCTGATCTATGAAGATCAATGTGAACGCATCAAAATACAGTAACACGCAAAGAGGACAAAAATGAATTACGTATTAATTGGGGTGGCGCTACTACTGCTGATTGGATTCGCAGTCGGTTACCATAAGGGACTTCTTGGAATACTCATAGGAATGCTATCCTGGGTTATTATTTTGGGACTTCTGTATATCGGAGTTCCACAGATACAGCAGGCATACATGAATGGCCCCGTCTATGAAAAGGTAGAACGGGCGGTTGAGACCCATATCAAGAACCAGTTGATTTCAAAAGAAAACAAGCAGATTGATGAGCTCAATAAAAAGAGCAAAGAGGAACCGGCCACAGAGGAGAAAGAGACAAAGGCAGCGGAGAATAAAAAGTTATCCGATGTAGCCTCAGCCGGAGATTTCTTCTCTTCCATGGGAATCGAGTTGCCGGAGGCAATCAAGAAGGCTGTAGCCGGTTCGGTTCAGGAAGAGGCAGATCAGGCTCTGGCATTGATCGAGAATCTGCAGACAACAGGAAATGATCAGCTGCAGAAGGCGAATAAGACCATCGTAACCCAGACAGCGAAGCCGATTGCTGCTATGATCGTTCGTGGACTTGCGATGATGACGGCTCTTCTGCTGGGATTGATTCTGACAAGAATTCTGCGGTTGATTGCTCATTTTATTACCGACCTGCCGATCATCGGCGGAATCACAAAGGGGCTCGGGGGAGCCTGGGGTGTGATTGTTGCAATGATGATGGTATGGATCATGATGGATATTGTGACATGTTTTGCAGTCCTTCCATGGGGACAGTACATGATGGCACAGATCAAGGGCAGCGAAATACTTAATGTGATGTATATGTACAATCCGTTAAACTGTTTCATTGTATAAGAGAATATAAGAGATAAAAGGGTGAAAGAAAGGGAAACAAAATGGAAAAAGTGTGGGGAAAGACTCCGGACGGACAAGATGTAAAAGTAGTAGAAATCAAGAAGGGCGGCCTTCGTGCCAAAGTGATGAACTTTGGAGCAAACCTGTTGGAACTTCATGTAACACTTCCATCGAAGGATGAGCGTGATGTTGTCCTTGGATTTCGGGATTTAGAATCCTATTTTACCAATGATCCGAATTACGGATGTAGTGTTGGGCGTCATGCGAACCGAATCGGAGGCGCTGCCTTTGATCTGGATGGAACGCATTATGAGCTGGATAAGAACGATGGGGAATGTAACAACCTTCACAGTGGTTTTCATCCGCTTCATAAGAGAATCTGGGATATTAAAGCAGAATCTGATAACAGTATAACCTTCGCGATCCATAGTCCGGCAGGAGACATGGGATTTCCGGGAAATATGGACATTGAGGTGACCTACACGATTGGCGACAAGCAGGATCTGATCATCGATTATAAGGCTATTTCCGATGAGAAGACGGTATTCAATCCGACAAACCACAGCTACTTTAACTTAAAAGGAGCCGGGGAAGGAAATATATTGGATCATAAGGTTACAATACATTCTGATCAGGTCACTTATGCAGGAGCAGATTCGATTCCGACCGGTGAATATGTTCAAATCAAGGACACACCGATGGATTTTGCAACAGGACATGTTGTGGGAGGAAGAATCGAGGCAGACTATGACCTGCTGAAATTTGCAGGAGGCTACGATCATAACTACGTATTGAAAAATACAGAGGAGTATCATGAGGCTTCCTACGATCATAATGGTAAAAATGTCTATGAGGCTGCTGTTTTTTCGGATCCAATGGGTGAGCTTTTTGCTCATGTCTACACGGATCTTCCGGGCATGCAGTTGTACACAGGAAATTATATCAGTGGAACAGATTTAGGTAAGGACAGCAAAATCTATTCCAGAAGAGGCGGTATCTGTTTTGAAACACAGTACTACCCTAACGCACTGAATGTACCTTCTTTCCCTCAGCCGATTATTGAGGCGGGAAAGGAATACAATAGCAGAACCGTATACCGGTTTGACCAGCAATAAGAGAGATAAAAGGAGACATCATGAAGTTAATCATCGGAAATGATCACGCAGGCACAGAGTTAAAGTTTGAAATCAAGAAGTACCTGGAAGAAAAAGGCTATGAGGTGGAGAACTATGGAACAGACTCTACCGAGTCTGTAAATTATCCGGAAATCGGTGCAGGACTGGCAGAGAAGGTAGCGGCCCACGAAGCAGATCTCGGTATCCTGATTTGTGGAACAGGGGTTGGAATATCTTTGGCAGCGAACAAGGTTCCGGGCATCCGTGCTGCTGTATGTTCCGATGTGACAACCGCTCACCTTGTAAGAGAGCACAATCACGCCAACATTCTTGCCTTCGGTGCACGTATTGTGGGAAGCGAACTGGCAAAAGATATGGTGGATGCATTCCTGAATGCCAAGCCACTGGATGGACGCCATGCGGAACGTGTTGAAATGATTACTGCAGTAGAGAAAAAGTATTCTAAGTAAGAGGCTTTTATGAGAGAGAGACTGACACAGTCAGATGTAGAGAAGATACAGGCAGAGATTGAAGAGCGAAAGCTGAAGATCCGCCCGGAACTGATTGGAGAAGTAAAAGAGGCAAGATCCCATGGGGATCTGTCCGAAAACTTTGAATATTACGCAGCCAAGAAGGCGAAGAACCGGAATGAAAGCCGTATTCGCTATCTTGAGAACATGTTAAAGAACGCAATTGTGGTATCGGATGAATCTGCCGATGGTGTGATTGGAATGAACAATACGGTGACGCTCTATTTTCCTGAGGATGATATGGAGGAAAGTTACAAGATCGTCACATCCATCCGGAGCAATTCTCTGAAAGGCAAGATCAGCATCGAATCCCCTTTGGGCAAGGCTCTTCTGGGTAAGAAGGAAGGGGATACGGTGACAGTAAAGGTAAATGATGATTACAGTTATGATGTGGTCATCCGTAAGATCGATGAAAGCACAGACGATGCAGAGGACGAGATCAAATCTTTCTGATTGAGGTGTAAAATGGAACTAAAAGATTTGCCAAAAATGCTAGAGGGAATCGAGATTAAAAATCCACTTGGCGGAGGAGAAAAAGGCTTTGATAAGTCAGATCCTTCACGTAACGCTTTTATGCTAAAGGGCGCTCTTGCAAAAGAGGGATTTGATATGTGGAGACACTGCTTCTCCGGTGTCAGCCGCGAAACCGGACAGATTCGTAGTTTTGGTATCGGTTTTGTAGCCTATAATCCGGAGCTTGGCGGAGATGAGGTGGTATTTGCCACGGATGGAGAGAAACCATCCTATCTCATGATTCGTGCTATGGTTATGGGAGAAAAGGGAAGCGCCCTCTCCCGCTATATTCCATGGAGTCAGGTGGATATAGGTAAGGAACTGGATATTCTGATCAGTGCGAACGACTGCTTTCTTTCCGAGACAAGAACCATGGGTAGAATCGAGGTCAATGCACAGCACCGGAAGCAGAATGAACAGGAACGGACGGATATCGGACGTTTTAGCTGGGACTTAAAGATTAATAAAGAGATAGCCTTTAATCTGGGATATTATACCAGTGGCCCGGCAAGAGGAACCAATATGGTGGATGCATACTGGCATTCCGAAGGCATGAAGTCCATCTACGAGGGAACCATTACCTGGAACGGCGAGATCTACGATGTTAAACCGGAGCAATCCTATGGTGTGGCAGATAAGATCTGGGGACACGAGTTGAACTCCCCGTGGTGCTTTTTTGCAAGCAACCATCTGACCAGTAAAAAGGATGGAGAACTGCTGCATTCGGCCTTTGCTTTTGGTGGAGGCCGGGTAAAAATCGGTCCGATGGCCATGGGGGAAACCCTCATCGGCGGAATCGATCGGGAAGGTGAGAAATTCGAGTTTAATTTCTCAAAATTCTGGACCCTTACGAGAACGAACACACAAAAAAGAGAAACAAAACAGAAATTCCGTTGGGTGATCCATCAGGAGACCCCAATGACACGCGTAGCATTAAAGATTGAATGTGACAAAGACGATATGGTGATCAATGAATATGACCGTCCGGATGGAAAGGGAACACAGAGCATCTGGACCGGTGGCAACGGTCGTGCAGAGCTTCTGCTCTACCGTAAGAAGATCACCTTGCGGAACAAATGGCAATGGGAACTGGTCGACACGATCACAGCAGAAGACGTAAGACTTCAGTACGGAAAATAAGGATTGCAATGGGGTTTGATGTAAAAGGAGGTTGTCTATGAGAATCGGAATGCTTACAAGCGGTGGAGATTGTCAGGCATTGAATGCAGCAATGCGAGGAGTGGTAAAAGGACTGGAAGAGAATGTAAAGCAGCTTGAGGTCTATGGATTTTTGAATGGTTATAAGGGCCTGATTTATGGAAATTACAGGCTTTTGACGAGTTCGGATTTTTCCGGAATCCTGACCAAGGGCGGAACCATTCTCGGTTCTTCCAGACAGCCGTTTAAGTACATGCGCGATCCGGATGAAAACGGGTTGAATAAGGTTGAGGCCATGAAGAGCAACTACTATAAGTTGAATCTGGACTGCCTTGTGATTTTAGGAGGAAACGGCACGCAGAAAACAGCCAACCTTTTACGGGAAGAAGGATTGAATGTTATTCATCTTCCGAAGACCATTGATAATGATATTTACGGAACCGATATTACCTTTGGCTTCTATTCTGCCGTTAATGTGGCATCTGCAGCCATTGACTGCATTCATACAACAGCGGCTTCCCACAACCGTGTCTTCATTGTAGAAGTTATGGGACATAAGGTGGGATGGCTGACTTTGTATGCAGGCGTTGCAGCCGGAGCAGACATTATTCTGTTACCGGAGATTCCGTACGATGATAAGAAGATTTTAGATGCAATCAAAAAGCGTCAGGATGCAGGCAAAGGATTTACGATTCTCGCTGTGGCAGAGGGTGCAATTTCAAAAGAAGATGCAAAGCTGTCCAAAAAAGAATTGAAAAAGAAGCTGGCGAAGGAGCCATACCCTTCTGTATCCTATAAGATTGCAGAGATGATTACCAAAGAGCTCGGCAGTGAAGCCAGAGTTACGGTGCCAGGTCATACACAGCGAGGCGGAAGCCCTTGCCCGTATGACAGAGTTTTATGTACAAGACTTGGATCTGCAGCAGCGAAGGCCATTATGGAGAAGAAGTATGGTAACATGGTAGCCATGATTAATGGCGATACCAAGCTGGTTCCGTTGGAGGAAGTAGCCGGTAAGCTGAAAGGTGTGGATCCGGAGTGTAAGATGATCAAGGAAGCCAAGCGGATTGGTATCAGCTTCGGTGACTAAGAGTTAGAGAGGAAGAACGTCATGTCCTATGTGGCATTGTACCGAAAGTTCCGACCGCAGGAATTTTCAGATGTAAAAGGTCAGGAACATATTGTAACCACCCTGAAAAATGAAATCGCTGCCGATCGTATCGGCCATGCATACCTTTTTACAGGGACAAGAGGTACAGGTAAGACCACGGTGGCAAAGATTTTTGCAAGAGCCGTCAATTGCGAGCATCCGGGAGAAGACGGAAGTCCATGTGGAGAATGTGAGGTCTGCCGTTCCATTGCGGATGGAAGTTCAATGAATGTGGTGGAGATGGATGCGGCATCCAACAACGGTGTCGACAGCATTCGAAGCATCATTGAGGATGTGGGTTATCCACCGACAGCAGGGAAATATAAGGTCTATATTATCGATGAGGTGCATATGCTCTCTCCTGCTGCGTTCAATGCCTTCCTGAAGACCTTGGAGGAACCGCCTTCTTATGTTATCTTTATTCTTGCGACGACCGAACTGCATAAGATTCCGGTCACCATTCTTTCAAGATGTCAGCGATACGATTTCCACAGGATTCCGGTGGAGACCATCGCAGGACGCTTAAAGCAGCTCTGTGAGGCGGAGCAGGTGGAGGCTGAGGATGAGGCTTTAGATTACGTGGCAAGAGCCGGTGACGGTTCCATGCGAGATGCGCTGAGTCTTTTGGATCAGTGTATCAACTTCTATCTTGGGCAGAAACTGACCTATGACAATGTCCTTAAGGTGTTGGGCGTTGTGGATACACAGGTGTTTTCCAGATTGATGCGGGCACTGACGGGCAAAGATGTGAAAACAGTTCTATCCCTTGTGGAGGATGTGGTAAATACCGGACGTGATCTGGCGCAGTTTGTTACGGATTTCACCTGGTATCTGCGTAATATGCTTTTGGTTCGTACCGACGAAAGTATGGCTGCGGCGCTGGATATGACAACGGAAAATAAGGAAAGCCTGCTGGAAGAAAGCAAGAGCACGGATACCGTGATTCTGATGCGATATATCCGGATTCTGTCAGACTTGTCCAATGCCATCCGCATGTCCATGGAAAAGCGTGTTTTACTGGAGGTAGCCCTGATCCGTCTCTGTCATCCGCAGATGGATGAAGATAATGCAGCCATCATCCAGCGAATGGAGGACCTTGAGAAAAAGCAGGAGGAAGCAACTGCAATCACGCCGGAGATGCTGGCTTCTCTTACGAGTCAGGCAGCGCTTGGAGGAGAAAAACAGGCGAAGGTCACACCGCCGCCGATGCCGAAGGCTGTGCCGGAAGATATCGGAAAGGCAGCCGGAAATTTCAACAGTCTGGTTGCAGGACTTGAGGATAAAGCACTTCAAACTTATCTGTCAGATCAACAGTTGACCGTTCGTGCCAGTGAGGATGGCAAGACATTATGGATTATTTTTGATAGTGAATTATCCTATAATATGGTTAACGGATCGGCCAATCGTGCACTGCTTAAGAAAATGTTTGCCGATGGAATCGGTGTGGATGTGCCGTTTGAGCTGATCTATAACAAGACAAATGTACCGGGCCAGCAGGCCTACGGTGATAGTCGGGATATCCTGTCTGAAACATTTGGCTTTAATATAGAAATAGAAGATAACGAGGAGGAATAACACATGGCAAGAAGAGGTGGATTCCCGGGTGGAATGCCGGGTAATATGAATAATCTGATGAAGCAGGCACAGAGAATGCAGCGTCAGATGGAAGAAAGCCAGAAAGAGTTAGAGGCAAAGGAAGTAACAGCAACCGCAGGCGGTGGAGCCGTTGAGGTAACCGTAAGCGGAAAGAAGGTTGTAACAAAGGTTAAGATCGATCCGGAGGCTGTTGATCCGGAGGATATGGAGATGCTTGAGGATATGATCCTGGTGGCAACGAATGATGCCCTTGGACAGATCGATGAGATGAGTCAGGCAAATATGTCCAAACTTACCGGTGGCCTTGGCGGAGGATTACCATTTTAATGGATTACTATAGCAAAGAGATCAGCAGACTGATAGCGGGGCTGTCTTCTCTTCCGGGAATCGGTGAGAAAAGTGCGCAAAGGCTGGCATTTCATATTCTGGGAATGCCGGTGCCCCAGGTGGAGCAGCTTGCTGATACCATAGTAAGAGCAAGGAAAAATGTACGCTATTGCAAAATATGTTTTAATCTGACCGATCAGGAGGTATGTCCGATCTGCTCAAGTACCAAGAGGGATCGCAGTACTATCATGGTGGTAGAAGATACAAGAGACCTGGCAGCCTACGAAAAGACGGGGGAATACAAGGGACTCTATCATGTTTTGCATGGGGCGATTTCTCCGATGCAGGGAATCGGACCTTCCGATATCCGGTTAAAGGAACTGATTTCCCGATTGTCGGATGGAGAAGTAAAGGAAGTGATCATTGCGACCAACTCCTCTCTGGAAGGTGAGACAACGGCTATGTATATCAGTCGTTTGATCAAGCCCATCGAGGATGTGAAGGTCACAAGGATTGCAAGCGGAGTGCCGGTAGGAGGCGATTTGGAATACATCGATGAAGTGACACTGCTTCGTGCCCTGGAAGGACGAAGAGATCTGTAGCTTCGGATGTAGTTTCAAAGAAAGGTACTGACTCTGGCGTGGACCGCAGAGGAAATCACACCGATCAGAAATCCGGTGATGATACCGGCAACCATAAGAACCGGTAAATAAAAAAGAATATTATAATTTTTAACGAGGACAGCCGCCACAAGCAGCTGTCCAATGTTATGTGTGAGGCCGCCAGCAACGCTGACGGCTATCATTTTGAAAAAATTCATCTTCACAAGAAGGAACATAACGCAAAAGGACAAAAGTCCACCGGCAAGAGAATAAAGAATGCTGAACGCATTGGTAAACAGAAAGCCGGCGAGAAGAATGCGAAGGAGGGAAACCAGAAGGGCATCCCTCGGACCGTAAAGGTAGAGAAGGATGACGACAACCACATTGGTCAGCCCCAGTTTCATGCCCGGAACACCGAAGTAGAACGGGACAAGGGACTCCACGTAGGAGAAAATCAGGGCGAGCGCCAGGAAAACCCCAAGCGTAGCCAGATGAACATGCGGATTTTGAGAATGGTAGGAAGTGTTCTGTTTCATTTTCATTGTGTCATTACATCCATATCTTGCTGTGAATCTGAGTGAACGGTGCAAACAATTTTATTGGGCAGACAGACGATGGACTGTCCGTTGGCGTTTATTTTCCCCTGGTGGATACAAAGCCCATCGGGACAATTGGCATGGGACATATGAGCGGAGCCATTCTGAATGGTCAGCTTGTTGGAAATGATGCCGTCTTTGTTTTTGATGGAAATAACCCTGTCTTCATTGAGGGGATAGGTTCCAAAGGTTTTCCCGTCCACGGTAATGCGAACGACGCCGCCGGTCTGACGGTTCAGAAAGCGAAATCCCAGCAAAAGAGCGAGGGAAAATGTCAATATGAGAAGAATGAATATCAGATCCTTCTTTGCAATATATCTTTGAAAAAAACGTTTCATGTCAAAACCAACCCAGTGTAAAAATCATATTTGTAAATGATAAAAGCCTCCCTCTCATGTTACTATTTTTGCTTTTGGACTTCAATTGCACAGGAAAATGTCCGAAATATTTTATGAATATTTAGTGCAAGAGAAATGTGAGGTTTCCCTGATGAATATAAATGAATTAATGATCAAAGATCCGGCGAAGGGTCTGAATGAGCAAGGTAAGCTGGCGAATATGGGAGCAGACATAAGGGAAAGGGAAAAGCAGCCCCTCTCCTCTTCTGCTGTTGGAGAAGAAAAGCCAGCACAGTATCGACGCGGATATCAGATCAAGGCGGATCAGTTTTATGATAGAAAGTCTCTGCGTAAAACGGCTGCAGAGGCTTATGAGAAACAGAAGCAGACCGGTATGGACGTTCGCAGCGAAAAGGAAGAAATGCTGATGGCTGCACAGAGTATGTCCGGGGAAGACTACAGGAAGATGCAGCAGGAAGGTTTTGATCCAAGACATACGAAGTCGAAGGAATTCGTGACGATTGCGGACAAGATCCGGATGCAGTTGGCAAAGGCCGGTGCAGATGTATCCATTACAGGAGGAATCAAGTCCGATGCAATTGAGGCCATGACCGGAAGCGAGGCGGAAGCCGCCGGCGTGGAAAAGAAGCTGGACGAGGAGGCAAAAGCCGTATTTCAGAAAGCGGATCAGCTTCCGGAGGAGTTGCCAAAGGAGGCAATCCGGTATCTGATTGCGAATGAGATGGAGCCGACGGCGGCCAATGTTTTTACCGCTGTATATGCTGGTGCAACAACCGGGCAGGAGGCAAAGATTTCGGAAGAGGATTTTGCAGCTTTAAGACCGCAGGTTGAGGCGACCATAGAGAAGGCCTCTCTTCCGGTCAATCAGAATCAGATCGATCAGGCGCGCTGGCTTTTGGATCAGTCCCTTCCGTTAACGGAGGATAACCTGCTGAAACTGAATGCAATGCAGGAGAAATCCCTTAGAACCGGCTACGAGGAAGTGCTGCAGGCAATCACGGATGCGGTAAAAGAAGGAAAAACGCCGCAGGATGCCATGCTTCTTCCGGGCATATCCATGATGGATCAGGCAAGAGAGGCAATGGATGTGATTGCCGAAAGTACGCCGGAAATGGCAGATCGGGCCGCGGCATTGACAAAGGACGGGCAGATAACGATTCAGGCTCTGCGACAGGCGAAGGAGAATCCAACTCCTGCAAAGGAAGATATTACAGCCAGAAGACAGCTTGAAGAAGTGCGCCTTATGATGACGACGGAGGCGAATGCGACGCTGATCCGTAAGGGAATGAAGATTGATACGGCCCCATTAATGGAAGTGGTCGAGGCATTAAAGGCACAGGAGGCGGATATTGCTGCAGCTGTCTTCGGGGAAGATACGCCGTCGGCAGAACTCTACGAAAAGACAACGGAGGCAATACAGACACTAAAAAGTGCTCCTGCGGCACTGCTCTCCTCTTACAAAACAATAGATGCTTTTTCAAATGCAAAGGTAGAGATCTTGGCGGTGGATGGTCAAAAGCTTGCAGCGAAGCTGGCGGCAGCCGGGGAGCGGTATGAGACCATGGGAACCGAGGTGAGAAAGGATCTGGGAGACTCCATCCGGAAAGCCTTCCGAAATGTGGATGACATCCTGACGGATCTCGGACTGGAGACAAGTGCTTCCAATGAGCGAGCGGTAAGAATCCTTGGCTATAACAGCAGAGAAATCACCGAAGAGGCCATTGCGAAGGTGAAGGCCGCCGATGAGCAGGTGACAAGAGTGTTCAAAGGAATGACCCCTGCGACGGTATTGGAACTGATCCGCCGAGGAGAAAATCCGCTTGAGCTGTCGATGAAAGAGTTAGAGGAGAGAACCCGAAGTGTTGCTCAGGAGCGTCTGTCTGTGCAGCCACAGGGAAAGGGTGGAAATAATACAGGCGATACAGGAAAAGGGGATGCGCAAAAGGACGCGCAGGATTTTGCAGAATTTTTGTGGAAGGCTGAGCAGACCAAGGCAATCTCCGAGGAGGAACGTGAGAGTTTTATCGGACTCTATCGACTGATGCATCAGGTGGATCAAACGGACGGAGCGGCCATCGGAAAGCTGCTTTACCAGGGGGCGGAAGTTACGCTGAAGAATCTTATGGGTGCTGTCACAACAGCAAAGCATGAGGGAAGAACTTACGAGGTCAGCGATGAACAGGGAGCAACGGAAGCGGTATTCTCTTCCCTTTCTGTTACGCAGCAGGCGAGGGTTGCCTTCGAGACAGGACGAATTCGTGACGCAAAAGAAATCGTAACACCGTCAGGATTAAAGGCAATCGGCGGTGAAAACGCATATCTTCCAATGACACCGGATCAGCTGGCAACGGCCTTAGAGGCGGCAGAAACGGATGCATCGGTGGAGGATGCACTTTTAGACGAAAACGTAAGACAGGTGCGCGAAGCTGTGGTACAGGCAGATGAAAATGATATGACGATTCTTCGGGATGCCGGAGTGGCAGATACACCGGAGAATATGGCGGCAATCCACCAGATGCTTGCAGATCGCCGGAATCTGTTCACAAGAGTCTTTGGAAGCGAAGGAAGAAAGACCTTTGCCGGACTGGGTGAGGATCTGTTTGCGGGACTGGATTCGCTGGATACGGTGATTGATCAGCTGGTGGAAGATTTTAAGGAGAAATGCAAGACACCGGAAGATATGGCAAAGGCTCAGGAGAAGCTTGCAGAAACAGCGGAAAATGTTCTTCGCAAGGCCCTTGCGGATGATGCGGCAAAGGGAAGCATCGACATCCGGGGCATCCAGCAGTCTGTGCGTCAGGTTCAGATTATGAAGGAACTGTCGGAAAAGAAAGAAACCTATGCAGTGCCGGTTATGGTGGCGGATAAGCTGGGTAATCTGACCTTAAAGATCGTACGTGGCAAAGAGGAAGAAAAGGGACTTGTGGACATCGCTTTTGACAGCGCAGAGACAGGAGCCGTATGTGCACAGTTTAAGACCGATGGGGATGGTGGCATTATTGGCCGCATCAAGCTTTCCCAGGCAGCTGTTCGGCAGGCGGTGAGTGAACAATTGCCGCAGATGGCAGCCAGAATCCAGGAGGTACTTGGAGGAGGAAGCGTATCCCTGTTGGCGGAATATGACGGAAGAACAGATCCGAATGCTGTGTTCAGAGAGGCGCTGGCCGATTTTGAAGTGACCGAAGACCGGAGCAATCCGGTACAGACAAAGACGCTGTATGGTGTGGCCCGGGGATTTATTGAGAGCCTTTCGGAGATGTTCTAAGGAAATCTGTGGCATTGACCGATATACGAAGTGTCAGAGTAAGTAAACAAATTCATTGAGGTAATATCATGAAGATAAATAATAATATTTCAGCAATTATTTCCAATAAGCATCTGCTTCGAAATGAAGGGGCACTCTCCGCTTCCATGGAACGCTTATCATCCGGTTTCCGTATCAATCATGCTGCGGATGATCCTTCCGGAATGTCCATCTCCAATAAGATGAACGCTCAGATTAGGGGTCTGGAACGCGCAAGCCGGAACTCCAGTGATGGAATGAGTGTTATTGATACAGCAGATGGCGCAATGACAGAGATTACGTCTATGATTCAGCGTATGCGTGAACTCTCTGTGCAGGCGGCAAACGATTTGAATTCCTACTCGGATAAGGAAGCCATTCAGTTGGAGATTGATAATCTGAAGGAAGAAGTCAATCGAATTTCCTCTACCACAGAATTCAATACAAAGTCATTATTGGACGGATCACTGGACAACAGAGTCTACACGGACAATGTGACACGAGTGCAGACCAGTGAACGGGTGGAGGCCGGTAAATACTTTTTTACTGTCGAAAAGGCTGCAGAGCAGGCAAGCTTTGATACAGGAAAGACACTTCCGGATACTCTTGCTAATTCCGGAACTGTTATCTTCGATGGCTATACCGTGGAATTAACGGCGGGAATGAGCAGAGAAGAGGTTTATGAAGCACTTCGTAAGGGTGCAGAGATCGGTAATACAGAAATTGTCGGTAAGGCGGATGAGTCATTAGAATTTAAGTCGGTAGCCTACGGCGCAGATGCATATCTGGATATCAGGGTAAGCAACAGCGAACTTGCCAATGAACTGGGTATTGAGATGAACGGTCATAATAATGCGGCAAAAGATGACCTTCCGAAAGGTAAAAATGCTGAGGTGGTATTGGATAAGACACCGGACGGACCGTCACAGTTCCAGGATCATCAGCAGGCAACGGTTCATTATAAGGGAAATAAGATCGTAATTTCCGATGCAAATGGCTTCGAGATGAGCATGATGCTTGATGCAGGTTATGATGCAACCAATGCACCGGACGGAAGTGCCGGCAAAATTCAACTGGATGTTACGGATATTGGACCGATGAATCTTCAGATCGGTGCCAATGAGGGACAGTTGATGGCTGTAAAGGTAGCTGCAATGGATACGAAGAGCCTTTACATTGATGACCTTGATGTTACGAAGCAGGGAGGAGCATCCCGCGCCATTGCGCAACTGGACGATGCCCTTGCAGCAGTCAACAAGAGCCGTGCATCCCTTGGTGCATACTCCAACCGACTGGAGCATACGGTAGCAAGTCTGGATGCAACCAATGAGAATATGAACGCAGCGGTTTCCCGAATCAAGGATGTGGATATGGCAACCGAGATGGTAGAATATACCAAGGATAATGTGTTGCAGCAGGCAGGAACCTCAGCATTGGCACAGGCGAATGAATTGCCTCAGATGGCACTTCAGCTTCTTCAATAAGTTAAAGGAGCAGATATATGCAGCAGGAAGTAAAGCAGATCTTCACCAGAAGGATTGTGGAAAGTAATCGAAGTGAACTGATCGTTGTGCTGTTCGATATATTGGATTGTTATATACAAGAGGCATTGGACAGATATCATAAGACTGGAACCATGACGGATGCCAGGGAGTCCCTGCGCTATGCTGCTCTGGTTCTGGAACATTTAAAGGATGATCTGGATTTTGGAACAGACAGCCGGTTGTGCGGACAGCTGTTTTCCATCTATGACTATTGTCAGAGGCAGATTGCAAAAAGTCTGTATCAGAACAGAGAAGATGGAGTCAGGGAAGTGCAAAAGCTCATGGCGCAGCTTCGAACCTCCTTTGAGCAGGTTGCAAAAGAGGATGACAGCGAACCGTTGTTAGACCATAAAGATAACCGTGTGGCAGGCTATACCTACGGACGGAATGATGTTACGGAGACCAGTACGAACTATGATCCGAACCGTGGATTTTTGGTCTAAATGCCTTTTGGGCAAAGTGACAGAGAAAAATACGCTCTGAGAAAATGAAATAATACACACATAAAATAAAGTGTTGACCGAAGAGAACCCATTGTGGTTCTCTTTTTTGATGCCACAAGAAAGAAAAAATAACTTTGGAGGATCCGACAAATGGGGAAGAAAAAATTCATAAAAAGTAAACAAAAAAATGGAATTGTGTAATTTGGTGAAAATTGACAAGGGAGAGTTTCTTGCGAATTTCGCAAGTGACAAATGCGAAAGATGGTGATTATAATTGGCATCACAGACGAAGTTGCACGGGAGGTGATGCAATTGGACCTGGGGGAAGGATTGCTTGTATCATATCTGGCCGCTGTCACTGTAGCAGATTTGAAGTGGAAAAGGATACCGAACGAAATGATTCTGCTGGGCATATGGACAGGTGGCTGTGTGAGTTTATCGACGCTCGGGGTGAAGGGAATTGGTGTTTCGGTTATGAAGGGGATTGCTACACTACTACTACTCTATGTTCTCTATCTGATTCATGCACTGGGAGCAGGGGATATCAAGCTTTATGCGGTTATTGCCATGTACCCGGGAAATGTCAGGATCCAATCGGTTGTATATTTCTCCTTTTTGACCGGCGCGCTGGCCGGACTGGTGCGGATGATAAGAAAGCGGCAGCTGCTGCTTCGACTCTCTCTTTTGCTGTCACATATTTTTGCCTGTGTCAGACAAAGAAGATTTGTTACATACCAGACCCTGGAGGTGGGGGACAGTTATCTGCCCTTTGCCTTGTATATATCACTCGGTTACCTGATACATTACGTGTGGGAGGTGAAACAATGAAAGAGGTAAGACTATTAATTGCAGATCTGGATAGTGCCTATGTGCAGGCACTGATCAATTATCTGATTGCCAGTAAGGTGAACTTTGAGGTGACCGGATATACCAGAGTGGATCTTTTCCTTCAGGGGGAAGGGGAATTCCAGTTGGCACTGCTGGGGGAGGAATTTATTGAACAGGCGGATAAGACGGCCATGAAGCTTTCGCATATCCTTTTTTTGACGGGGGATGCGCAGAAGAAGGCCGACGGATATGAAGTCATTTATAAGTTTCAGATGATGACCGATTTTGTGCAGCAGTTAAAAAGAAATCTGAAAACACCGCTTCGTCGTGAGGGTGTGAACCAAGGGCGCCGGCAGCGAAATATCTGTATCTACTCTCCGATGCATCATGAGCTTGCCCTGCCCTTTGCACTTTCGATGAGCAGAATTCTGGCGGAACAGGGACAGACTTTGCTTGTGGATATGGAGGAGATCAGTCTCCTGCCGGAATTGATGGAGCGAACCCCCAAACGGGATCTGGGAGATTATCTGTATTACCTGTCTTCCGGAGGCAAGGGGGACACAAGTGATCTGACGGATTTTCTGGGATATTACGAGGGCTTTTATTATCTTGCACCGCTGGAGGGAATTTCTTCCGTCGCGGAAGTTGATGCAAAAGACTGGATGATGTTATACGGGCAGCTGGCACGGGAGGAATTTCAACAAATCATATGGCTGATGGATGCGCAGGTGCAGGGAATGCCGGAAATACTGGAGCAGACCAGCGAGATTCTGTTGCTTGGCAAGCCGGGGGACTATTACATCCGAAGTCAGAAGAAGTTTCTGAATCAGCTGGCCAAACTTGGGTTGGATGAGAAGGTGCATACCATGATGCTTCCAATGTCAGCGGGAAATCTGACCACCGGAGGCTATCACATGAGTCAGATGCTAAACGGGAATCTGGGCGGTTATGTAAGGAAGGAGTATCTTGGCAGTGCAGGATGACGATTTGCAGGCGCTTAAGGAAAAGATACGGTTACAGCTCCTGGATGAGATGGATATGTCGAAAGAACTCAGTGACGAAGAGGTGAAACATCAGATTCGGGAGCACTTGCTGCAGGAGGGTCATAACCGGCAGATTCCACCGGCGAAGAGACTTCAGATGGAGCGGGAAATATTCAACTGTCTGCGGAAAATGGATGTTTTATCCGAATTGCTGGAGGAAGAGGATGTAACCGAGATCATGATCAACGGGCCGGACAGAATTTTCGTAGAGAAAAAAGGCAGACTGTATCAATCGAAAAAGCGGTTTTCATCAAAAGAGAAATTATCTGATGTCATTCAACAAATCGCCTCCGCAAGAAACAAGGCGGTGAATGAGAGCAATCCCATTGTGGATACTCGCTTGTCGGACGGTTCCCGTGTCAATATTATCCTTCCGCCCATTGCGGTGGATTCCGGTATTTTGTCGATTCGACGGTTTCCCAAAGAGCCGATCAACATGGCACGTCTGCTATCCTTCCATTCATTAAATCAGGAAATGGCGGACTTTCTAAAGGTGCTGGTGGCAGCTGGATACAATATTTTCCTCAGTGGGGGAACAGGCTCAGGAAAGACCACGTTTTTGAACGCATTAACGGAGTTTATACCGCCGGGTGAGCGAGTCATCACGATTGAAGATTCTGCAGAATTGCAGGTGATCGGGGTGGATAACCTGGTTCGTCTGGAGGCAAGGGATAAGAATCTGGAAGGCAGACTTGAGGTCAGTATCCGGGATTTGGTAAGAGCCTCGCTTCGTATGCGGCCGGACCGGATCATTGTGGGGGAATGTCGGGGTGCAGAGGCGCTGGAAATGTTACAGAGTATGAACACCGGACACGATGGAAGTCTCAGCAGTGGACATGCGAATTCTACACGAGATATGGTATCGCGGCTTGAAACCATGGTCATGATGGCTGGAATGGAACTGCCGGTTCAGGCAATCCGGCAGCAGATCGCCTCCGGGATTGACCTTTTTATTCATCTTGGCAGGCTGTCGGACCGAAGCAGAAAAGTGCTGGAGATTGCGGAAGTGCGGGGAATGAAAGAGGGACAGGTTGATATAGTACCGATATACAAATATCAAAAGCTGGAAGGGGGACAGGATGGTTGGAAGAAAGTCGGAGAACTGAAGCATACCATCAAATTGCAAATGGCGGGGCTAAAACTACCAGAGATGTGATGATACTACTGGGACAGAATACAGGGATCACCTGTCTGTTGGCTTGGCTATTCTACGACAGTTACTGGGGACTTTTGCTACTGCCCTTTGTATGGTGGCTGAATTCCAGGCGGTACCTGACAGAGAAAAACCGTAAATGGGAAGAAAAACTGGGGGAGGAATACAAAGAAATGTTGCTGTCCGTCAGCAGCTCGCTGCAGGCAGGGTATTCTGTAGAACATGCCTTTGAGGAGGCTGAGCGGTCACTGAAACTGCTGTATCAGACACAGTCGGTGCTACTTCCCGGCATTAAGCGATTGAATGGACAGGTAAGGTTACGGGTGCCGATCGAGACGGCATTCCGGCAGATGGCAGAAGCGTATAAAAGTGAAGACTTGATTGATTTTGCGGTTGTCTTCGGTTTTGGAAAGCGGTTGGGAGGAGGCTATGTTCAAAACATAAAAGAAACAGCCGGTAAAATTTCACAAAGGGTGGAGCTTATGATGGAGATTCGGACCTGCATAGCGGAAAAGCAACTGGAATTGAAGGCGATGATGGTTATGCCGGTGGGAATGCTTGCATATATGCGGCTTACAGCTGCGGATTATATGGGAGCGGTCTATCACAATCCCATGGGAATCGCTGTCATGACAGTGGCACTTTTTGTGTATGCTGGATCGATCTGGCTGGGGAGACATATTATTAACATTTCCATATGAGGGATAGAGGGAAATGTGGATAAGTTGCAGGTAAGGGGGAATAACTTGATCGCAATCATGATTTTTGGAATTACAGTGGCGGTGATCTTCGGATTAAAACGTGCCAACATCCGTTATCCAAGAAAGGTTTTGCTGATTGTTCTTGCGTTGGAAGTATTCGGGGCGTGGATCAATTTGCACGGAAGCTTTGAACAGCAAAGGATGATACAGGCCTTGCATCGTCCATCTCCCGGGGAAAGAAACCGGACACTGGAGGTAGAACTTAAACGGGATACAGGAAAATGGCAAAAGACGAAGATTCGTGTCAGTGCAAGACAACCGACGAAGGAGGAAGCGATAAAAGCGCTGGAGGTGGCTGAGCAACAGATTCAGAGGGAATATCTGGGAAAGAATTCTGACCCGAAGAAGGTGTATCAAAACCTGCTTCTTCGCAGTGAGTATCAGGGTGTAGTGAAAGCAGGCTGGACAACTGTCCCCTATGGCTGTATTTCCGGGGATGGACAGATTCGAAAGGACGCGGTATCGGAGGCAACCGATGTAGTGATCCGGGGCGTATTGCGCTGCCGGGATGAGGAGCGAACCGTACATCTTCGGGTTACACTGGTACCACTCCCCTACAACAGTCCTAATGCTTTTGGTGTTTACATGAAGAAGGCATTTGAGAGGGCTGATCAGACAGAACCGGAAGAGAAAGGAATGAAACTTCCGAAGACCGTGGCGGGACAGAGGATACAGTATCGAAGTCCTCACAGAAATGAGGGAGGGAATCTTGCATTACTAGGCCTGGCATCTCTTCTGGCAACCGTTTATTTAGAGAGACGAAAGGAAAAGGAGAAAAAGAAAAAGCGTCAGGAGTCTTTAAACCGGGATTACCCGATGCTGCTCTCCCAGCTGGGACTTTTTCTGGGAGCCGGATTTTCTGTCACAGCGGCATTTACCGAAGTGGGGAAACTGTACAGTGCAAGGCAGAAAAGGGGACAGCCCAGGGGGGAAGGATATGAAGCCATCCTTACATTGTCACGAAAGTGGAAGGACGGATGCAGTGAACGTGACGGTTACATGTGGCTGGGTGAGGAACTGGAGAATCGGAATTTTCGAAAGCTTTCTCTTCTGCTGCTGCAAAATATGACAAAGGGTGATCGGGAATTGAGAGATCAACTGGCGCAGGAGGAACATATGGCTTTTGATGAACGGCGCATTCGCGCAAAAGTTGAGGGGGAGGAGGCATCGACGAAGCTGTTACTCCCGATGATGGGATTATTGAGTGTGGTGCTTTTGGTCCTGATGTTCCCGGCCCTTCAACAATTGGGAATTTAACTCAGTCGGGGTACAAGCTCCGACTGAGTTAAACGCTCCGCGAGGATGCGCACGGATTCGGACAGGAATTTGTCTGCTGAAGCAGATCCGAATCCGGCGCGCAAGACTCGCGAGCGAGTCTTAATGTAGAACAGGAGGAAGAAGAATGGAAATGAAAAAGTTTTTAATGGAGGAAGACGCAATCGGCACTGTAGAAGTTGTGTTACTTCTGGTTATTGTGGTAGGTTTGGTGATTCTATTCCGCGATACCATCAAGACGGTTGTGGAAGATACTTTGGAGAATGTGCAAAACAAGTCGGATTCTGTGGATAACTTTGGTGAATGAGGGAATAACTTTGAAAAAGAGACAAGGGAGTATAACGGTCTTCTACTCATTTTCACTATTGCTGACCCTGGTGTTGTTCTTTTGCTTCCTGGATGTTTCACGGCTGGTGGGGCAAAGGAACAAGGCCGGGATCCTTTCCAAGGAGGCGACGATGAGCTGCTTTGGAGAGTATCTTCGGCCAATCTGGGATACCTACGGCGTTCTGACCATCGATAGTTGTTATTGTGGAGAGGGAGCTTTGGATCTTAGCCTGATGGAAGCTGTCATGGAGGAGTATCTTGCAGAAAATGCAAGCCCTGCTCTTCGGGGAGAAAATTATTACAGGCTTCTGACGAAAGAATGTGCCATACAGGAATACGGGCTGATAACCGATCAGGGAGGACTGCCGTTTTTAAAGGAGGCAGCTTTAAAGCAAAAGAGTGAACTTCCGCAGCAGGCTCTGGAGGCCTTGGCCGCTCAGAAGAATCCGATGGAAAAGGACAGCAACGAAGGCAAAGATATCAACCAGATGATTCGGGATGGGCAGAATGCAATCGAACAGGCAAGAGAAGAAAAGAAAGCCACAGAAGAGAAAAATGCAACCGGGGGAAAAGGAAAACCCCCGGAAAGTGCGGGAAAAAAAGGGGAGACGAAAGCGGATAATGCCAAGGGGAATGCAGGCGAGGACGTGACAGATAATCCTCTCGATGATCTGATGGAATTAAAAAACCGGGGCATTCTGGCTCAGGTGATTCCGGCGGATGAGAAGGTGTCAGAGGAAAAACTCGGACTGAATGAGCCGGTTTCAAAGCGGGCGCTTGCGGCAGGAACAACCGGTGAAGAGAGTCTGTCGGCAACAGAGAAGATTCTTTTTGTGGATTATGAAATGACGCATTTCCAGCATTATGGAACGGATATGCAACATCCGGGACTGAAATACGAATGGGAATATGTCATCAACGGGAAGAAGAGTGACCGGGCAAATCTGTCGGCAACCGTTGAAAAGCTTCTACTGCTTCGCGGAGCAGTGAATCTTGGAAGCCTGATAAAGGATCCGGCAAAAATGGCAGAGGTGGAAAGTCTTGCGATGACACTGGTCGGCTGGACGGCAAACCCGGCAATCATTGAAGCAACAAAGGCCGGATTGATTGCGACCTGGAGTTATGTGGAAAGTGTGCTGGATGTGAGAAGCCTTCTGGCGGGGAAAAAGGTGGCACTTGTGAAGACTCCGGCAGAGTGGACAAGTCAACTTCTCTGTCTCTCGGCTTATTTCCCGGTTACGGTGAAAGCAAAGGAATGTGCAAAGGGGATTGGATATGAAGAATATTTATGTACCATGTCAGCTATGCAGGCACAGAAGACGCTGGGGCTTCGATCTCTGGATCTTATGGAGAATGCGCTTCATCTGCAGGAAGGGTATGAACAGGTGAGGATGGATCGTTGTGTCTACCGGATGAAAGTGAAGTTCGCATATGAATCGCAGCCAATCTTCTACTCTATTCTCTCAGGTATGAGAAGAAAATTTCCCCTCAGCCATTTTCAGATAACAGGAACCATCAACTATCTAACGAAGTAAACAGATTGAAGCCTCACACGGGTGTCTTTGGATGTGCATCAATTCGTATAACCGGACAGGCAGACAACTCTACATGCCTCTAGGAACTCAATTCAAAAACGACCCTAAAATCCCATTCTCGCATCAGTATCAGACAGAGGCACCTATGTGAGGCTTCAAAAGGGGAAAAATGAAAAAGAAACGATATCGGGGGTTTTATACCTTAGAGGCAGCCGTGATTCTTCCTCTGTTCGCCTGTTTTGCAGTTTTTCTTCTGCTGTTCTTTCGTGCACTTATGGTTCAGTGGGGGATCGATACAGCAATGGAGAAGACTGCCTATACCATGGCTTTGTACGGAGAGAACCTAGGAGAACAAGGTGGTACAAAAGAGCAGGATGAAAAGGATAGGCAGGGAGACGCAGACAAAAAAGGAAGGTTGCAGGAGGTCTCCGTACCGTCCGTGGTTGCAGCAACGATTCTGGAAATTGAAAAGAATGATACGCCATTACGATTCGTTCAGTTCAAAGAGCTGGGGCTGGATTTTCACAAGACAAAGGTGAGCGGGAGAACCATCGACCTGGTCTGTTCTTATCGTATGCCTATTGTGGCCGGAAGCGGATTCTTTGGAAAGCTTGGACTGAATCTGACATCCCGTGTCACTGTCGGACGATGGACAGGACTTGATCCTTTCCATTATGGGAAGGATGACGGGGATATGGTGTATGTGACGGAGTACGGGGAAGATTATCATGAGAGTTTGCAATGTTCCTATTTAAAGCCGGCGATTCATGCAACGGCAATGGCGAAGATCGGAGAGATCCGGAGTAGGGATCATCGGATCTATCACCCGTGTAAAGAATGTGGTGCCGTGCAGGGAGGCGTTGTATTTTACACGGATTATGGAAGTCGTTATCACAGTGCGGTAACCTGCTCGGGCTTGAAACGCACCATACATGCGATTCCAAGAAGTGAGGCGGTTAAAAAATACCGCCCCTGTCCGAAGTGCAGCAACAAGTCACAGGCGTCACGAAAGTATAAGAAAAGGGGAATGACCAATGGAATTTGTAACGATGATGGGAATGCTTGGAATCTGTAGTCTGGAAGATATCAGAAGCCGGCAGATACGGGCAATGGTGATCGGATTGGCCGGAGCAATGGGAGTTTTCTGGCATTTGATGAATGTCCGTCTTTCAATCTGGGACATGATGGGTGGAGGACTTGTAGGGTGCGCTGTTTATCTGCTCAGTGTTATGACCGGGGAGAAGATCGGGAAAGGGGATGCTTTTGTGTTCATGGTGACCGGAATCTATCTCGGCTTATGGGACAATGTAATCCTGCTTTTGCTCAGCAGTTTTTTGGCATCCGTTCTCGCGGGAATCATGGTGTTGTTTTTTCATAAAAAGAAGACGGATCCGCTGCCCTTTGTACCTTGTATCTTTGCAGGGGGTGTTCTCCTTCTTATATGTAAGGGAGGAGGAGTTTTTTGAAGAAAAAGAAGAAAAGATTCAGGAGAATCTGTCAAAAACAGTACAAAGGATTCTATACTCTGGAGGCATCCTGGATGATGACACTTGCGGTCATGGTGTTTGGAGCCATACTTCTGCTGGGAGTTGATCTGTATGCCAGGACAGGTAGTTATATCAAAGCAAACAGACCAAAGCTGGAGAATCCGGTGAAGACCTTTCGGGAAATTGCATGGGGAAAGAGTGTTGTGTCACAGGTCAGTCATAAAGTAAAGGAGGGGAAGAAATGAAGCTTTCATATCAGAGAAGTCCGTTGAAAAGTTATATGGTCATTCGTGGAGAAGAGAAAGACATCGGTTATCAGGAGCAGATGCTTCAGGAAAATGCCATTCCACTGCTACTGCCCTTTTACGCGATCGTAGTTAATATGGAACTGGAAGTCTGGTATGACATTACCGGTCAGAGGAGCCTGAGGGATGTGATTCGTCAGGAGGGCGTAACGCTCGAAAATCTCCGGCGGGTGATCGAGGGGCTGACGCAGGCCTTTTATAAATTGCAGCAGTACCTAATTCGTCAGGAAGATGTATATATGAATCCGGATACGGTGTACTTTGACCGCAATCATCCGAATCAGATTTCGCTCTGCTTTTGTCCGGTGGTGCATCCGGATACCCAGCAGCAGATCTATGAGCTGATGGAGTTTTTGGTGGGACAGGTGGATCATAATCAGAAGATGGTGACGCAGTTATGCTATGAGCTCTATGAAATTGCGCAGGATCCCGTCAGTATGGAGCAGTTGGCGGAGAAAGTGCGGGCGGTCTACGATATGGAAGGAGAAGGTGAGGGAACGGCTGACCGTTCCGGTGCCCCGTCCATACCTTCGGAAGAACGCAGTATTGTGATTCGGGAGAATTATCAGCCGGATGCAGATCGGAATGACCCTGCGGATTTTTCCCCGGTAAGGAATCTGACACCGGAACAGGAAGATGTGGGTGCAAAGGGAAGGAAGACCAAAGCAATAAAGGCCAAGTGGGAGGAATTTCTTCGGAAAGGGAAGGAAGAATGTAAGGTGCAGTTTCCGCTGCTCTCTAAGCTTGCTTTTTCCCGCAGGAAGAAGGAAAAGAAAGAGGATGAATACGGTGTAAGCGAAGATTTTGTTTTTGACCCGCAAGAGGTATTGCAGCAGAAAACCCAGCTCTTACATACGAAGAAAGAAAAGGAAATGGAGAGTCGGACACTGCAGCAGGGAGAGGCAAAGCTGGTATATGACGGGAATGGATGTGAATCGAATTATATTCTGGATAAGAACAGTTTCTCCATTGGAAGTCTGGCGGGGGAGAATGATGCAATTCTCCATTCCGATGTGGTAAGCCGTCATCATGCAAGAATTGTAAAGCAGGAGGAAGGATATTATCTTGAGGATTTGAATTCAACCAATGGAACGTATTTGAATGGAGATTTACTTCCATATAATGTAAAGGTACTGCTCCACTCCATGGATCAGATTATGTTCGCAGATGTGACCTACCATTTTGTGTAATTGATTTTCTTGGAGATTCATCTTATACTCATACACATAGAGAAAATGGTGAATACTGAGAACAGGGGGAACCCATGAAAATCAATATCTATTACGGTGGCAGAGGTGTCATCGACGATCCGACGATTTACGTACTCTCTCAGATTGAGCAGGTCCTTGGAGAACTTCGGGTAGAAGTAGTCCGTTATAATATCTATGAATATAAGAATCAGATTGCAACGCTTCCGGTGACATTGAAGGATGCAGATGGAATTATTCTGGCAACAACAGTAGAATGGCTTGGAATTGGCGGCTTTATGGCACAGTTTTTAGATGCCTGCTGGTTCTACGGTGATAAGGATAAGATTGCAGGAATTTACATGCAGCCGGTTGTTATTTCTACAACCTATGGAGAGAAGGAAGCGGTACTGAATTTAGAGAATGCATGGCAGATGCTTGGAGGTCAGCTTTGTAACGGACTGTGCGGTTATGTGCAGGGAATTGCACAGCTGAAGGAGAATCCGGATTATCACCGTGTGATTGAGAAGATGAGTGAGAATCTTTATCGTGCGATTTCACAGCGGACGAAGAATCTCCCGGCAAGTAACCAGGCAGTACGTAAGACGGTGCTTCGTACACAGACAATGGAATTGACACCACAGGAAAGTGAACAGCTCTCTGCTTTTGCGTCGGATGAAGATTATGTGAAGCAGCAAAAGGAAGATATTATCCAGCTCTCCTCCTTCTACCGGAATCTTCTGGGAGGTCAACAGGAGGAATGGGACAACGAATATATCAATGCATTTCAGTCACACTTCAAAGGTGTGGAAGGTTACAAGGGAGAATATGTGCTGGTGATCAACGGGCATAAGGATCCGCTTGTTATTTCGGTGGATGCGGATCAGTTGCAGATTTCCTATAAGCCACAGAGCGAGGGCGATGTGATTGCCCATACTTCCGAGAGTGTTATGAATGCGATAACCTCCGGAAGGATGACGTTCCAGAAGGCATTTAATACAGGACAGATGACGGCACAGGGTTCTTTTGCAAACTTTAGAATGCTGGATGAGATCTTTACGTTTTAACTCAGTCGGAGAAATCCCCCACCTCTGTAGGTGGTGGGATGAATTGCGATAAACATGGCATTAACCAATAGAAAGAAGGGGCAACATGAAGGACGACAATTGTATTTTTTGTAAACTGGCCAACGGAGATATTCCTACCAACAGCATCTATGAGGATGAAGATTTTAAGGTGATTCTTGATGCGGATCCTGTCAGCAGGGGACATGCTCTGATTCTTCCGAAGCAGCACTATGCCAACCTCTACGAGTTAGGGGATGATGAGGCGGCTAAGATTATTCCGTTAGCGAAGAAGCTTGCGAAGAAGATGACCGATGTTCTTGGAGCAGATGGATTCAATATTCTCCAGAATAATGGAGAGGTGGCAGGACAGTCTGTGTTCCACTATCATCTTCATTTGATTCCACGATTCAAGGATGCACCGAACAATCAGGGGCTGCTTGGCTTTACCCATCCTGGATTAAGTGAAGAAGAGATCAAAGAGATTGGGGCAAAATTAAGCTGATTTATGTCATCGATGTCAAGAAATTGGACAAGTTAATAATTTTATTGAAAAACTCGGCTGTTTCGTGTATTCTAAATGCAGCATTTTTAGGGGTCAATGCTTTTGAGGGGGCATTGACCCCATTTTTTTTTGGAGGAATTTATGAAAAAAAGTAACACAAACAAAAGACTGGGGCGCAATTTTGGAATATCGCAAAAGCTGATAGCGGTAACTTTACCGGTTACAGCTATTATGATTGTACTGATTATTTCTTTTTTGTCCATACAAGCGGTATGGTCCATCACAGACCTTTCATCGCAGGCGTTAGTGCAGGAGTCAAAAGCGGATGCCAATGAACTGGGAAGATCGATGACGCAGCTGACCTCTCAGATGGATGCTGCACTGGAAGCCATTGAGAAATCAAGAACACGAAACATTTTTGAAATCAATAAAATGCTGTATGCCACCACCGCCTATAATGAGATGGCGAAGGAGGGAATGTATCTGGGATGTGAGAATAATGATTTCCTGGATCCTTCCGGTTGGCAGCCGGATGCCAATTATGTTGTTGCACAGCAGGACTGGTATCAGGAAGGAATAAACCACGAAACCTTTACACTGGGAGAACCGTATGTAAACGACCGTACCGGTAAGATCTGTGTGACGATGACACGGAAATTCCGACTGGGCGATGGCCGGGAAGGAGTCGCAGGCGTAGACGTGGATCTGGACGGTGTGGTTCAGCTGGTATCTGCCATCAAGCCGATGAAGACAGGCGGAGCTATGCTTTTTGCAAAGAACAGTGTACTCTCCTACTTCAAAAAGAAATTCAACGGAAAAACCTTTGATCAGGTCAACGACAGCTTTGTAAAGCAGATGGTTGGATTAAAGGATAAAAGTGAAGGTAAGGTAGAGGATGTAAGATCCTATGACGGGATAAAATACAAGATCGTTTTTGTAACTGTTCCGGGAACTGACTGGAAACTGGCGACATCCGTTCCGGAAAAGACCGTGTATTCCCGTATGACGGCATTTCTCATTGTCAGCATCGTGTTTGCAGTGCTTGCTTTGGCGGCCATTGCGGTGATTCTTGTCGTTATCATTGGACGCCTTGTAACGAAGCCGATCTCATCCATTACAAAAACCATTACACAGGTTGCAACAGGAGATTTCACCGTTGAAATAAAAGGCGGCGGATCGGATGAAGTTGGAAGAATGCACAGCTCCATGGGAAACTTTGTGCAACGTATGCATCAGGCACTTACGGATATTTCCGATGTAACGGAAAAGTTATCCGATGAGGCCGTGCAGAGCCGAAACGAGGCGAATGCTTTGAGCAATCAGGCAAAGGAACAGTCCTCTTCTATGACGCAGATTTCTGCAACCATGGAAGGTATGGCGAAGGCTGTCACAGAGCTTGCAGAGAATGCATCCATTCTTGCGACAGATGTGAATGAGTTAACCGAACAGGGTAAGATGACAGAGGAAACTGTATCGGATCTCGTTGTTAAGGCGGGAGAAGGTCAGAGTGCCATGGGACGGGTAGAGAACGGAATGAGCAATCTCAGCTCTGCCATGTATGAGATGAACGATGTGGTGACAGCCGTTGGAGAATCCACCAATAAGATTAATTCTATTATTGAGATGATCAAGAGCATTGCCCATCAGACCAATCTTCTTTCATTAAATGCTTCCATCGAGGCTTCTCGTGCCGGAGATGCCGGACGGGGATTTGCAGTGGTAGCATCGGAAATCGGAAACCTTGCAACCGACAGTGCGAATGCAACCAACCAGATTTCAGAGATCATAGAAGAGGTTACGAAGCAGATTGAGCATCTTTCTGAAAAATCACAGGAGAATATGGAAAAGATCAAGGTGGGAACTGATGCAGTTGGAAACGCAGGAGTTACATTCAAGCATATATTCTCACAGTTGGATCGAACCGGTGATATCGTAACAGAAATGATTCGTCGTGTTGGTAAAATTGATTCCATCGCCAATAGTGTAGCAGCCATTGCAGAGGAACAGAGTGCAAGCACACAGGAAGTTACGGCAACGGTTGAGAGTCTTTCTGCATCATCAGAGCAGGTGGCAAGCAGTAGTGCCCAGGTGGACCATAATGCGAAGACCGTGACGGATTCAGCAAAAGAGATTCAAGAGTACATTCAAAACTTTACCTTATAAAATTATAGGAAGACAAAAACAACCGGGAGGTGGAAACGTAATCGTTTCCACCTCCCGGTTTTGAAGTTTATTCTGTTATTTAGAAACCTGTACAATCAGGTCCACAATGGTCTGGATCGAATCCATCTGTCCGCTCTCTTCCATTGCTTTGACGTAAGTGTCGCGGTTGTTGTAAACCTCATGGATCGCAGCAAAGAGAGACTCTGCTGTAACCTCCTCCTCTTCTATAACGTAAGAGAAGCCCTGCTTCTGGAAGGAGTTTGCGTTGAGAATCTGATCTCCGCGGGATGCATTCCGTGAAAGCGGAATGAGAATATTCGGCTTGTGCAAAGCCAACAATTCGCAAATGGCATTCGCACCGGCACGGGAGATGATGAGGTCTGCAGCAGCAAACAGATCCGGAAGCTCCTCGCTGATATATTCGTACTGGACATAGCCTTTCTTCTGTGTCAGAGAATCATCCAGATTGCCTTTACCGCAGAGGTGAATAATCTGGAAGGTCTTTAAAAGTTCATCAAGAGAAGAACGAACGGCATTGTTGATAAAAACAGAACCCAACGAACCGCCGATGATCAAAAGGATCGGTTTATCTGCTGTAAGACCGGTGAAGGAAAGGGCGAGCTCTTTGCTGCCGTGAAGCAGTTCCTGACGAATAGGGGAACCGGTGAGAACCGCCTTGCCCTCCGGAAGGTATTTCACGGTTTCCGGGAAGTTGCAGCAGACTTTGGTTGCGCCGCGGACAGCGAGACGGTTTGCAAGTCCCGGTGTCATGTCGGACTCGTGAATAATAGCTGGAATGTGCTTGGCAGAGGCAGCCATGACCACAGGAACAGAGACAAAACCACCTTTGCTGAAGACGATATCCGGTTTTAACCGACGCATCAGTTTTTTCGCCTGAAAATATCCCTGAAGGACGCGGAAAGGATCGGTGAAATTTTTCCAGTCGAAGTAGCGACGAAGTTTTCCGGAGTTGATGCCGTGGTAAGGAATACCTTCACGCTCGATCAGTTCACGCTCCATACCGTGATAGGAACCAATGTATTCAACCTCATATCCGGCATCCTTAAGGGCCGGAATCAAGGCAATATTAGGTGTTACATGTCCGGCGGTACCTCCGCCGGTAAGTATAATTTTTTTCATAGGAAGACTTCCTTTTCGTAATTTTTTAAAAAAATAAACCGTTCTCATAATACATTTCCATTAAAAAAAGTCAAGGGATGTGCTATAATCACCTTTGAAAATTATCAGAAAAGATGATAAATAGGAGGTAGGGATCCATGACACAGTGGAATAATCTGGATACATTAGCATCTTATAAGAAGCTTGCCGAGACAAAGGCAGTAGATCTCAAGGCTGAGATGTCAGGAGCAGCAGGCGAGAAGCGTGTTAAGTCATACACAATTCCAATGGCAGCAGGCTTTCATTATAACTACGCAGCAAAGGCTGTGAATGAGGACGTGTTAAACGCATTGGTTGAGCTTGCAAAGGAAGCTGAGCTTAGCGAGAAGTTTGCAGCACTTTACAATGGTGAAGTTGTAAATACAGGTGAGAAGCGCATGGTTCTTCATCAGCTGACACGTGGACAGCTTGGCAATGATGTTGAGGCAGATGGCGTTAACAAGCGTGCGTTCTATATCGAGCAGCAGGAAAGAATCGCAAAGTTTGCTAAGGACGTGCACGAAGGCAGAATCGTGAACGAAAAGGGCGAGAAGTTCACAACAGCGGTACAGATCGGTATCGGTGGATCTGACCTTGGTCCAAGAGCAATGTATCTTGCACTTGAGAACTGGGCAAAGAAGAACAATACCTTCAAGATGGATGCGAAGTTCATCAGCAACGTGGATCCGGATGATGCATCTGCTGTATTAAATGCGACAGACGTTGAGCACGCAATCTTCATTCTCGTATCCAAGTCCGGTACAACACTGGAGACTCTGACCAATGAGAGCTTCGTTAAGGATGCACTGAAGAAGGCAGGCCTCGATCCGGCAAAGCATATGATCGCAGTTACAAGTGAGACAAGCCCGTTGGCTAAGAGCGACGACTACCTGGCAGCATTCTTCATGGATGATTATATCGGAGGAAGATTCTCTTCTACTTCTGCTGTAGGTGGCGCAGTACTCTCTCTCGCTTTCGGACCGGAAGTGTTTGCAGATTTCCTTGCAGGAGCTGCTGAGGAAGATAAGCTTGCTACCAATGCAGACCCACTGCAGAATGCAGCTATGCTGGATGCGCTGATCGGTGTATATGAGAGAAACGTTCTCGGATTCCCAAGCACAGCGATCCTTCCATACTCTCAGGCACTTTCAAGATTCCCTGCACACCTGCAGCAGCTTGATATGGAGTCCAACGGTAAGTCTGTGAACCGTTTCGGAGAGCCGGTGGATTATCCAACAGGACCAATCATTTTCGGTGAGCCGGGAACCAACGGACAGCACTCCTTCTATCAGCTCCTTCATCAGGGAACTGATATTGTACCGCTTCAGTTCATCGCATTTAAGAACAACCAGTTAGAGAACGATGTTGATATTCAGGGGTCTACAAGCCAGCAGAAGCTTCTTGCCAATGTTGCAGCACAGATCGTAGCATTTGCATGTGGTAAGGATGCAGAGGACAAGAATAAGAACTTTAAGGGTAACCGCCCATCTTCCATTATCATCGGTGAGCAGGTTGAGCCAAAGGCATTAGGTGCACTTCTTGCACATTTCGAGAATAAGGTAATGTTCCAGGGATTCTTATGGAACATCAACAGCTTCGATCAGGAAGGTGTACAGCTTGGTAAGACACTTGCAAAGGCTGTTCTTGCAAAGGAGACAGAGGGAGCATTAACAGAGTACGCTTCTCTTCTCAATATCTAAGAGAATAGTAGAAATAAATTTATATTTTTATAGAAGAAAGAGGTCGTAAAAAATGAGTCAAATCATTTTTTACGGCCTTTTTATGTGGAGTTTACAGTAAAAACGGAATGTTTTTAGAAAATTTGACAAAGGTACAAGAAGTTGCTAAAATGTCACTAACTCGTAACAAAGGTGTAACAAATGTAATAATTGTGACAACTATAACAATTATAACAATTATTCAAACAAAAACTGTTGTTACAGAAAGGACAAACAATTCGTATGAATTCAAACCGTAACCTGAAAAAAGGGATGAAGCGCTCAGTTGCTATGACGATGGCAGCGACCATGCTGATTGGAGCATGTACGCCACAGGGGGTGATTGCAGCACAGAAAACTGCTCAGGGGAGGCCGGAGGTTAAAGTAACAGCTGGTGCATCAAGAATTCTTCTTGATACAGCCAGTAACGGATTGGATGCAGCAGATGCATTGAGTCGTAAGGATGCCGATTACGTCGAAGTGAACGAATCGAATCCTGTGACCCAAGAGGAGGGGGACACCACTTGGGAGAACAGGCTCTTTGCAAATGTGGAAAACAGTGTAAATGTCAGAAGAAAGGCTGACGAAACCAGTGAAATTGTAGGAAAGTTGCATAAGGGAGACCTGGCTAACATCACAGGAGAAACGGATGGCTGGTATGAAATAGTATCAGGTGATGTGAAAGGATTCGTATCGGCGGAATATGCGCTGGTAGGAGAAGAAGCCCGGATATATGCAAAGAAACATTGTAAACTGGTTGCCAAAGTGACAACGGATGGACTTCGCGTGCGCAAAGAAGCGAAGGAAACATCGGAGATTCTAACCATCTTAAGTAAAAAGGACAAGCTGGAGGCAGTATCAGAGCAGCCGGAGGAAGATGGCTGGATCAAGGTAAAATACGCCGGTGAAGACGCCTACGTGAGTGCCGATTTTGTAAAAGTAAAGCGGGACTACGGCAAGGCGAATACGCTGGAACAGGAAAAAAAGGAAATGCAGGAAGCCTCTGTATCTCAGACAGGGACTGCGTCAGATGCGATGACAGCGGATGTGTACTGGCTGGCGGCCATCGCATCCCATGAGGCAGCCACCTACCAGGGGCAGCTTGCTGTTGCGGCGGTTGTAATGAACCGTGTAAAAAGCAATCGCTTCCCGAACACCGTGCAATCGGTTATTGTGGCACGGGGACAGTTTGTGGGTGCAGCGACCATATCACGAATGATCCGGAACGGATTGAGCGAGCAGTCGATACGTGCGGCAAGGGCTGCTCTTGCAGGATACGATCCGACGGGAGGCTGCTACTACTTCTGGGCGGCATGGACGGGACATTCCGGTGTAAACATTGGTGGAAATGTCTTCTGGCGATAGAAGGCGTTAGAAGATAGTGGAAGACAATGTAAAAGAATTGAATCATGATAAGAAAGTTGCTACAATAAGGAGTGTAGCAGGTCTCGGGGGAGACCAAGTAATAACCGGCGAAGCCGGAAGACAGGCTGAATGGCCAGGGAGGGATTTATGCCTTTATTGATTATTCTAGCAGTTGTAATTTTTGTCATTCTGATTTCATGTATCAGAATCGTACCACAGGCACATGCTTATGTAATTGAGCGATTGGGTGCCTACATTACGACATGGAACACAGGATTCCATTTGAAAGCGCCGATTATCGATCGGGTGGCACGTAATGTAAATTTAAAAGAGCAGGTTGTAGACTTCCCGCCACAGCCGGTTATCACGAAGGATAACGTAACCATGCAGATTGATACGGTTATCTTTTTCCAGATTACAGATCCGCGCCTCTACTGCTACGGAGTAGAGAATCCGATTATGGCGATTGAGAACCTTACAGCAACAACCCTTCGTAATGTAATCGGAGACCTGGAGCTGGATGAGACGCTGACCAGCCGTGAGACCATCAATACCAAGATGCGCGCTGCACTGGATGTGGCAACCGATCCTTGGGGAATCAAGATCAATCGAGTAGAATTAAAGAACATCATTCCACCGGCAGCCATCAAGGAAGCCATGGAGAAGCAGATGAAGGCGGAACGTGAAAGACGAGAGGCAATTCTGATTGCCGAAGGTCAGAAGAAGTCTACCATCCTGATCGCAGAAGGTAAGAAACAGTCAGCAATCCTGGATGCGGAAGCTGATAAGCAGGCCGCAATCCTTAAGGCTGAGGCTGAGAAACAGTCCCAGATCCTTCAGGCAGAAGGACAGGCGGAGGCAATTCGTCAGGTGCAGCAGGCGACAGCCGACGGACTTACAATGCTCAAAGAGGCAGATCCGAACAGTGCGGTACTTCAGCTTAAGAGTCTGGATGCATTTGCAAAGGCTGCAGACGGACAGGCGACCAAGATTATTATTCCATCCGATATTCAGGGAATTGCCGGACTTACAAAGTCAATCGCAGAGGTTGCTTCCAAGAATTAATTTCACAAATCCAAGGGACAGGCCAGTACGGTCTGTCCCCTTTTGCATATGTTGACGGAAATGATACAAACGATTATAGTAAATAAAATTGGAAAAAGACTACATTATGATAGGAAAGAGAGGACGCAACATGAATCTGTACGGCAAGAATTTTCTTAAGATGACGGATCTTAGTTCAGAGGAGATCTTAGGACTTGTGGATCTTAGCAAGGAACTGAAAGATAAGAAAAAGAACGGAATACCGCACGATGAATTAAAGGGAAAGAATATCGCACTCATTTTTGAGAAGACATCCACGAGGACACGCTGTTCCTTTGAAGTAGCAGCACACGATCTGGGAATGTCCACCACCTATCTTGATCCGAGCGGTTCACAGATTGGTAAAAAGGAGTCCATCAAAGATACTGCACGGGTTCTGGGAAGAATGTATGACGGAATTGAGTACCGCGGATTCGGGCAGGAAATTGTGGAACAGCTGGCAGAATATGCAGGGGTTCCGGTGTGGAATGGACTGACCAATGAATCCCATCCGACGCAGATGATTGCAGATATGCTGACCGTGAAGGAGCATCTTGGAAAGCTTGCCGGAGTGAAATTTGTCTATATGGGGGATGCCCGTTACAATATGGGAAATTCCCTTATGGTAACAGCCGCAAAGCTTGGAATGGACTTTGTGGCCTGCACCAATAAGAAATACTTCCCGGAGTCTGCACTGGTTGAGTATGCGAAGAAAGAGGCGGAAAAGTCAGGGGGATCGGTTACCTTGACAGAAGATGTTGCCGAAGGTTGTAAGGATGCAGACGTTATCTATACCGATGTGTGGGTGTCCATGGGTGAGCCGGATTCTGTATGGAAGGAACGGATTAAGGACCTTACCCCGTATCAGGTAAATGAAAAGGCATTTTCCTATGCCAAAGACACAGCAATTTTCATGCACTGCCTGCCGGCTTTTCACGATTTAGATACGGTGATTGGGCGCCAGGTACATGAAAAATACGGATTGACCGAGATGGAAGTGACGGACGATGTGTTTGAAAGCGAACGCTCTGTTGTATTTGATGAGGCGGAGAACCGCATGCACTCCATTAAGGCAATCATGTATGCAACATTAGTTCCAAAGGAGTAAGAAAACGTTCTTCGTTTTCATGCGATCACAAAGAAATGAAACTGGATTATAGATATTATAAAACAATCGATTCGACGAACCTGGAAATCAAGCGGCTCTATGCGCAGGGCGCAAAGGAGGGAACGGTCGCTTCGGCGGGAACACAGACAGCCGGACGCGGGCGCACGGGACATCGTTGGGAATCTCCAAGGGATGTGTCTGTTGCCACGAGTCTGCTGCTCACACCACCGGCAGATCTTCCCATGGAAAAGTTACCAGGATTGACGATTCTTGCAGCGATGGCAGTTGCAAAAACAATTGAGGAAGAATATCATCTGACCTGTGAGATCAAGTGGCCGAATGATATTCTGGTCGGGAAACGTAAGATCTGCGGAATCCTGACAGAGATGGATGCTGCCAATGGCAGTGTCAATTACGTCGTGGTAGGGATCGGTGTGAATGTTCATCAGACAAAGGCCGATTTTGTGGAAGAGATATCCGATATGGCGACATCGCTGGATATGGAACTGCAAAAGGAACACGGGGAAGATAAGAGGGCCAGCCGGAGGACAATAATTCGTGGAATCTGGGAGAACTTCCTCTCCTACTATCAGGATTTTCTGCGTTATCAAGGCAGTCTGGAAGGAATCCGGGAAGACTATAATCTTCATCTGGTCAACCGTAACAAAAGAGTCAAAATCATGGATCCGGCCGGAGAATATGAGGCGAAGGCAGTTGGTATGGAGGCAGATGGAAGTCTTGCAATCCTGATGGACGACGGAACGAAACGCTGTGTGGACAGTGGCGAGGTTCATGTACGCGGGTTGTATGGTTATGTATAATCAAAGCGAGTTTTGAAAATATGTGATTGAGAGGTAATATGTATCAGAATAATATAGTACTTTGCGGGTCAAGTTGTTACACCAAGAAGTTTTATTTAAATGACGATTTTAGGGGACTTCCGGAGGAGGTCCAGCAGGAACTTAAGATTCTTTGCGTGCTCTTTACAGAGGATGTGGGAGGAACCATCGAGCTGTATTTTAACGAGGTGGGAGATCTTAGCATTGCGACAAACAGCGATGAAGGCGATCTTTTGTACGATGAAATCGGATCTGTTTTAAAAGTGAAGCAAATGCAGATCGATAAAAAAGAATTATTCGAATCCCTGGAAAAGTACTTTAAAGTCTTCTTCCTTGGAGAAGATACGGACACCATTGATTTAGAAAACGAAGAAAATGAGGACAAGTAAATGCTGCTGACAATTGATGTAGGAAACACCAATATCACCATCGGTGTATTTGAAGGAGATGAACTGGCAGGAACCTTTCGAATTAATACCAAAATTGCAAGAACATCCGATGAATATGGAATTGTAATTCGTGATATTCTCGAACATAGCGGAATTAATTACAAGGAAATCAAGGATTGTATTATTGCATCGGTTGTACCGGCGGTTATGCACTCTCTCACCAGTTGCTTTATCAAGTACTTCGATATTCAGCCTCTGATCGTAGCAGCCGGTGTAAAAACAGGAATTAAGATCGTAACAGAGAATCCGCGTCAGATCGGTGCTGACCGAATCGTAGATGCAGCCGGAGCTTTTGAACTCTATGGAGGACCGGTTCTGGTGATCGACTTTGGAACTGCGACTACCTACGATATGGTGGACGCAGACGGAGCTTTTCGTTATGGAGTGACGGCACCGGGACTTCGCATCAGTGCAAAGGCATTGTGGGAAGACGCGGCAAAGCTGCCGGAGATTGAAATTGTAGCACCGAAGACCATCCTTGCAAGAGAGACCATCTCATCCATGCAGGCAGGACTCTTCTACGGACAGCTTGGCGCTACGGAATATATCGTTAAGAATATCATCAAGGAATCCGGACTCAAGGACGTGAAGGTGGTGGCAACCGGCGGACTCGGTGCTATGATTGCAGAGGCAACCAGCTGTATTGATATCTATGATGCCAATCTGACACTGAAAGGATTAAAGCTGATCTACGAAAAGCAGGATCGCAGAAAGTAATTACGATTTATATGAAGAAATTAACCATCGGAACGGTAGAACTGGATAATCCGTTGATCCTGGCCCCAATGGCCGGGGTTACGGATCTGCCGTTCCGCCTTTTATGTAAAGAAATGGGTGCAGGGCTTGTGTGTATGGAGATGATCTCCGCTAAGGCTTTGTACTATAAGAATAAAAATACAAGAGATATGCTCCATATCGATCCAAGAGAACTGCCGGTGTCCTTGCAGCTGTTTGGTTCAGATCCGGATTGTATTGCAGAAATGGCAAAAGAGATCGAGGAACTGCCCTTTGCTGTTCTCGATATCAATATGGGGTGTCCGGTTCCAAAGGTTTTCGGGAATGGCGATGGATCGGCGCTGATGAAGAATCCGAAACTGGTGGCCGAGATTGTGGAAAAAACAGCCAGGGCAATTAAGAAACCGGTGACGGTTAAGATGCGAACAGGTGTGGATGATGAGCATATCAACGCTCCGGAGATTGCGCATATCTGTGAAGAATCCGGTGCTGCTGCTGTTGCTGTTCATGGAAGAACCAGGGAACAGTACTACAGTGGACAGGCAGACTGGAATGTGATTGCCCAGGTGAAGCAGCGGGTCAAGATTCCTGTGATCGGAAATGGAGACATTAAAAGTGCGAAGGATGTGCTGGAAATGAAGCGGATCACAAACTGTGACGGCTTTATGATCGGTCGTGGCGCAGAAGGAAATCCATGGATTTTTCAGCAGATTCTCCATGCTCTTGAAACCGGAGAGGAACTACCGAAGCCATCCATTGAGGAGATGTGTGATGTGGTTCTTCGCCATGCCCGTATGGTGGTAGAAGAAAAGGGAGAAGATCGTGGAATCCGTGAGATGCGAAAACACGCAGCCTGGTACACCGCCGGTTACCGCAATTCCTCACGGCTTCGTGGTCTTATGAATGAAGCGAAGACCTATGAAGATCTGGAACAACTGTTTTTACGTATGAAAGAAGATATTGCAGATATACAAAGTAGAGGATGATGGATATAATATAAGCGGATCTGGCAGTATATATAACAATTAAGGGGGGAATCATGTTGATCGATTTTGACATATTTATCGCAGCGTTGTTTTTAGTAGTATTACTTGTTCTGCTTGTCGTTTTGAAATTCATCGGAAAAAAAGAAGTGCCGTTCCTTGTTTTTTTTGCACTCTTCTACGTCTATCTTATGTGCGTGATCAAACTGACCCTTTTCCCGATTACCATACTAACCGATATGCCATCAAATATAAAAGAGAGCGTGTGTGTCATTCCGTTCCGGGATGGGTTGAATCGGACGGATGTTGAAAATATTATCATGTTTCTTCCTTTTGGCGTCGGAATACCTTTTTTATTGCGTAAAAAGCAGCTGGTTACAACAGCGGTTTGTGCACTGTTGTTTAGTATATTGATTGAAGGGGGACAGTTCGTTGAGGCGGGATTGTCTCACTGGTTTTCTATGAGGATTATCGATAGTAGCGATGTGATATGTAATACGTTGGGAGGATGCATCGGCTATTTTATTATAAAGATAATTGCAATCATCTATGTTAAGGGACGGAAGATAACGGAAAAAGAGAAACCTTTGGCATTCTGGAAATATGTTGACAACGTTATGAGGGAAATGGTTGCACATATTGACAAAAACTGATGAAATGACTATAATAGACGCGCCGTGCATTGGAATAAGGATCGGTCAGACGGCATACAAACGCACAAGATCCGAATATAGTCGAAAGGATTTTAAAGCCCTATGGAAAAGAAGAATCTTATGACCCGTGAAGGTCTCAAGAAGCTGGAAGATGAGCTTAGTGATCTGAAAGAGAATAAACGAAAAGAAATCTCCAAGAAGATCGGAGAGGCAAGAGAACAGGGCGACCTGTCCGAGAATGCTGAGTACGATGCAGCGAAGGATGAGCAGGGTAAAATCGAGGATCGAATTGCTGAAATCGAAGAGATTTTAAAGCATGCCGAGGTTGCAGATGAAGACGACGGAACAGGAAAGATCAATATCGGTTACACTGTTAAGTTATTGGATTTGGAATACAAAGATGAGCTTACCTATAAGCTTGTAGGTTCCACAGAGACAGATAGTCTTCATGGTAAGATTTCCAATGAGTCTCCGGTAGGACATGCATTGATTGGTCATGTGGCAGGAGATACCGTTGAGGTTGAGACCGAGGCAGGAACATTCCAGTATAAGATTCTGGAAGCATCACGTGCCTAAGAGCAAGTCTTGATATTGTGATTATGGCATCCCAGGGAATAACTCTGGGATGTTTTTATAAATTTTACGAAGGGTAATGAGGAGATAAAAATGGCAGAGCAGAATAATCAGCAGGATGTGAATCAGCTGCTTAAGATTCGTAGAGATAAGCTGACGACACTTCAGGAAGAGGGAAAGGATCCGTTCCAGATTACAAAGTTTGATGTTACACATCATACGACAGATATTCGAGAGAATTTTGAAGCTCTTGAGGTGGTGCCGGAGAAGGACGAGGATGGCAAGGATAAGCCGGTTGTATTAGAAGACCTTCCGGAAGGTAAGATCGTAACACTTGCAGGACGCATGATGTTCAAGCGTGTTATGGGTAAGGCTTCTTTTGCGAACATTCGTGATCTGAAGGGTGATATGCAGATTTACGTATCCCGCAATGACCTTGGTGATGACGATTATGCTCTGTTTAAGAAATATGATGTGGGCGATATTATTGGAATCAAGGGCTTTGCCTTTAAGACACGTACAGGAGAGATATCGGTACATGCCAAGGAAGTTACCCTTCTGTCCAAGAGCCTTCAGATTCTTCCGGAGAAGTTCCATGGACTGACGGATACCGATACACGTTACCGCCAGAGATACGTGGATCTGATTATGAATCCGGAGGTTAAGAATACCTTTATTAAGAGATCTCAGATTCTTAAGGAGATCCGTAACTTCTTGGACGGACGTAACTTCATGGAAGTTGAGACTCCGATGCTGGTAAGCAATGCAGGTGGTGCTGCTGCCCGTCCGTTTGATACACATTACAATGCGCTGAATGAAGATGTTAAGCTTCGAATCTCTCTTGAGCTCTATCTTAAGAGACTGATCGTCGGCGGAATGGAGCGTGTATACGAGATCGGTCGAGTATTCCGTAACGAAGGTGTTGATACCCGTCATAATCCGGAGTTTACTCTGATGGAGCTGTATCAGGCATATACGGATTATGAAGGAATGATGGAACTGACAGAGTCCATGTTCCGTTATCTGGCTGAGAAGGTTTGTGGAACAACAACAATTACCTACCAGGGAACAGAAATTGATCTTGGTAAGCCATTCCGACGCCTGACCATGACCGATGCGGTTAAGGAAGAGACCGGAATTGACTTCGATCAGGTTAAGACCATCGAAGAGGCCAGAAAGCTTGCGGACGAGCATAAGATTGCTTATGAGGAGCATCATAAGATTGGTGATATTTTAAATCTTTTCTTCGAGGAGTATTGTGAGGAAAAGATGATTCAGCCGACCTTCATTATGGATCATCCAATCGAGATCAGCCCGCTTACCAAGAAGAAGCCGTCTGATCCGGGCAAGGTTGAGCGTTTTGAGCTCTTCATCTACGGTCGTGAGATGTGTAATGCATACTCTGAGCTTAACGATCCGATTGATCAGAGAGAGAGATTCGCTGAGCAGGATAAGCTGGCTGCAATGGGCGATGAGGAGGCAAACCACACCGATGAAGACTTTATGAATGCTCTTGAGATTGGTATGCCGCCAACAGGTGGAATCGGATATGGAATTGACCGTTTGGTTATGCTGCTTACAGACAGCCCTGCTATTCGTGATGTACTGCTCTTCCCTACTATGAAGTCATTAGACAAGACAGAGAGCACATCAAAGGATGCGTCAGGTGATAATAACGGTTTCTTCACACCGAACAATAAGATTGACTTCAGCCATGTGGCTGTTGAGCCATTGTTCCAGGAAGATGTTGATTTTGAGACATTCTCCAAGAGTGATTTCCGTGCCGTTAAGGTTAAGGCCTGTGAGGCTGTTCCAAAGAGTAAGAAGCTTCTTCAGTTCACTTTGGATGACGGTACAGGAACCGACAGAACCATTCTTTCCGGAATTCATGCGTTCTATGAGCCGGAAGAGCTCGTGGGCAAGACTCTGATTGCTATTACGAATCTCCCGCCACGTAAGATGATGGGAATTGAGTCCTGCGGTATGCTGCTGTCTGCAGTCAATAATAATAAGGACAGTGAGGAGGAAGAACTTCATCTTCTCATGGTGGATAACCACATTCCGGCAGGTGCAAAGCTGTACTAATTTTGATGAATACCGGGGGGCACGTTTCTGGAAGAAATTCCAGGAAGGTGCCTCTTTTGGATTTTAACTCAGTCGGTGTACAAGCTCCGACTGAGTTAAACGCTCCGCGCGGATGCGCACAGATTCAGGTGTACAGGGATTGACTTTTTACGCGAGTTTCTTGTGTTTTGCTGGACAAAAAAGATATTTGATGTAAAATGGATTGTGCAAAATATAATTAATGAATAAAGATTACGTGATAGAGGGGATCGTTGCGATAGTACATGAAGTACAGTTCGCGGCGATTTTTTCTTTGGTAATCTTCTATCGCAAGACAATAGGAAGTTTTGGGAAGGGAGGGACAAAAGATTCGTTTATATCATACGTCGGATCAAAAGATTGAGGATCCGCAGATTACTTATGGTCGGAAAAATGCAGATTTCGGTCAGGGCTTTTATCTCAGTCGGGATTACAATCTCCGACTGAGATAAACGCTCCGCGAGGATGCGCAGAGATTTGCATATGAAATATGTCAGCTACGCTGACGCAAATCTCGCGCCAAGTCTCGCGAGCGAGACTTGAACTGACACCGGATGAGGAGTTTGCTTATCGCTGGGCTGGGAAAGACGCCATTGTGAATGTCTACGAGCTGAATCTGGAAGGATTGGAGATTGAACATCTTGAACGTGATCAGAAATGGTACAGCTATATCTACCGGAATCGAAGGGCCGAGGATACCTGTGATGCGGATGTTGTTATAGGTCCGATTGCCAACGACACGATTTATGATACAATGGGAATCCTCA
>FMTN01000005.1 GCA_900100095.1 Lachnospiraceae bacterium C10 | reverse complement strand
GTTGTGTTTTAGCCCCGGACATTTTCGGCGCAGGACCTCTCGACTAGTGAGCTGTTACGCACTCTTTGAATGTATGGCTGCTTCTGAGCCAACATCCTAGTTGTCTTCGAAATCCCACATCCTTTTCCACTTAACACACACTTTGGGACCTTAGCCGGTGGTCTGGGCTCTTTCCCTTTTGACTACCCAACTTATCTCGTGCAGTCTGACTCCCATAAAACATCTACATGGCATTCGGAGTTTGATATTCCTTGGTAGGCTTTGACGCCCCCGCAGAAATTCAGTGCTCTACCTCCATAAGACTTATTATGAGGCTAGCCCTAAAGCTATTTCGAGGAGAACCAGCTATCTCCGGGTTCGATTGGAATTTCTCCCCTATCCACACCTCATCCCCACCCTTTTCAACGGATGTGGGTTCGGTCCTCCACTGCATCTTACTGCAGCTTCAACCTGGACATGGATAGATCACCCGGTTTCGGGTCTACACTAACTGACTCATTCGCCCTATTAAGACTTGGTTTCCCTTCGGCTCCAGACTTTCTGTCCTTAACCT
>FMTN01000010.1 GCA_900100095.1 Lachnospiraceae bacterium C10 | reverse complement strand
ACCGGATTTTCCTTTTTTAGCCTGTTTCCGGTGAAATTCTTCCAGGTGCGCCCACTCGCCTTCGCCCGCCATAACAAGATCCCTACACGATCGAATAGGCTGACTCCTACTCGATTTCAACTCTGTAGAACACCTCAAGGCAAAGCCTTTCGGTGTTCTACAGTCGCCTAAGTCCCCCTCGCAAGCGAGCTTGCGGTGGGACTTAGGCTCGTTGTTATGACAAACTATACTCAGTCGGGGTACAAGCTCCGACTGAGTTAAACGCTCCGCGAGGATGCGCACGGATTCGGACAGGAATTTGTCTGCTGAAGCAGACCCGAATCCGGCGCGCAAGACTCGCGAGCGAGTCTTGACCTCTGTTTCACACCTTCCTTTTCTAGTTGGGCAGGTTAAGATGCTTCAGGTACAACGCTTCAAAGGCAGGATCCTCTGCCAGAAGGATTTCTCTGGCGCTGTTTTGAATTCTTTGCAGGCGTCCTGTATCTCCCTGAAGCAGGAATTTCTTCGCACCTGCCAGAGCGGAATTTCCAACGGCGGTAGTGACGGGAAGGACTTCTTTCGGTAGAAGACCGATGGCAGCCGCCTCCTTGGGGTCGAGTCCTTTACCGAAACCTCCGGCCAGGTAGACATGGGATAAGTCGGTGGTTGTAATTTGAGCCGCACGAAGCAGGCAGTCGATGCCGGCGGCAATGGCGGCCTTTGCCATCTGCAGCTGGCGAATGTCTTCCTGAGTGAGAAGAAGAGGTTCTTCCTTTGGCCGTTGCCAGAGGGGGTAACCTGTATGGCGGTAACGTTCCTTTTGAAAGGTTGCGTGCTCATCAATAAGTCCTGCCCGATACAGGGCGGATACAGCGCTGATCACACCGCTTCCACATAGGCCAAGAGGCCTTTCTAAGGCTTCCTTCAGCCTCTGCTGCATGAGAAGAGAGGAGGGGAGGGACACAGCCTTTGCAGGAGTGTTTTTGATAATGGAAGGGACACAGCGTCCGCCGGGTTGAATGGAGACCTTGTAGATGGCACCTTCCACGCCGGCACAACCACAGCTGATGTTGGCGGCCTCAAAGGCCGGGCCTGCAGCGGTGGAGGCGCAATATATGGTAAGGGTATCGTCCTTACGCCGAGCCAGAGCCATTTCTCCGTTGGTTCCAAGGTCGAGAAGAAGGGACCAGCCGGGGTTAAGATCCATATCAAGGGCGTAGATGCCGGATAAAATATCCCCGCCCACGAAGGCGCTGATGCCCGGCATGCGATAGACGGTAGGCGGATGTTCTTCCTTTATAAAGAAGACGGAAGTAATGTCGGTAAGGTCGATATTACCGGGAGCGAAGGGCGCATGTCCTAAAGGGCTTACATCTTCGCCGGTTAAAAGATGCCCCATGGTGGTGTTGGCGGCAATGGCAATGCTGCGGATGGCACGATGATCCGGAAGTTCGGCTTTTTTTTCAAGGTGGGCAAGTCCTTCCTGAATCTTGCTTTCCGCAAGGCGCTGTAGATCGGAACGTGTAAAGGAACTTTGGCTGGCGGAGCGGATACGGGAGAGAACATCGCTGCCGTAGATCTGTTGTGGATTCTGGGCAGAGAATGTGTGGATAACTTCCCCATCCGGACGGAAAAGTTCCATGGCGATGGTGGTACTCCCCAGGTCAACGGCGACATAACAGTCCGGATCTGCCGGAGCATAAGAGGCAGAAACAGAAGGCTTGTGGTTGGCAGAATCCTCCTTTGGCAAAGTGGCAGGATCCGGAAGACAAAGGTAAATGGACGTTGCGCTTTGGGCTGTTATGTCGGCCATCAGGTCACCGATGGTGTTTTGGCAGGCCAGGTAATCCTTTTTTGGGGAGAATGGGCTGCCGGGGAAGGTGGCTTCAATCTTACATTTCATGCAGGTGCCGTTACCGCCGCAGGGCAGGAAAAGGGGATAGCCTTCCTGAATCAGGAAGGCGGCAATGGTCATATCCCGGTATGCAGTTAGTGTTGTCAATTCAAATGTAATCTTCATAGGAACTATCATAACAGAAAAAGCCGGAGCATTGAAAAAAACAATGGATTGGATATAATGCATAGGTGAGAATGTAAGGTAAGAAGGTATAATATGAGTAAAAAAGATGACAAGACAAATGTAATGAGAATGCTGGATCAGAAAAAGATTCACTATATTTCGCACTCTTATACAGAATTAAATCTGACCAACGGATCTGAGATTGCCAGAGCGTTAAATGAGGATCCGAAGAGGGTGTTTAAGACCCTTGTTACTGTCTCAAAAAGCAAGCAGAATTATGTGTTTGTGATACCGGTGGAAGAGGAGCTGGATTTAAAGGCAGCGGCAAAAGTAGTGGGTGAGAAGTCCATTGCGATGCTTTTGCAGAAGGAACTTCTGCCGCTGACGGGATACGTGCATGGCGGCTGTTCTCCAATCGGAATGAAAAAAGTATTTCCTACCGTGATCCATGAAAGTGCAAAGAACTTTGAAACCATACTTTTCTCAGGCGGAAAGGTGGGCTATCAGGTCGAAATGAATCCAGGGGAACTGGAAAAGGTGATTCGAGTACAATATGGGGACATTATAGTTCATTCCTGAACCAGGAGCTCTTTAAGGTGTTATAATCACCGTGGTTTATCTCAGCCGGGGTTACAATCTCCGACTGAGATAAACGCTCCGCGAGGATGCGCAGAGATTTGCATATGAAATATGTCAGCTACGCTGACGCAAATCTCGCGCCAAGTCTCGCGAGCGAGACTTGAATGTGTAGGAAGGAGGAGCCTGTGAGGACAAAGACCGAGATTGGCTTGGACTACAAACCCAGAAGGCTTTTCTGGACGATTGGAGTCATAATTGTATTTTTTGTTGAGGCTGTTTTTTTATGCGGTGTTGCCTACTCTAAGGGGGACGGGGATAACGTTTACCCGCTTCAGGATGGGTGGACGGTCACCTATAAAGGAAAGCAGTATCAGAATGTTAATATTGATACATTCCCGTTGTCGACAAGTGACTGTAAAAAGGGTGATTCCATTATATTGGAACGGGAACTGAATGCTACCGATGCCGAACGATGGACCATCAGACTTTACACGAGACTGTCACAGGTGAATGTTCTGGTGGATCAAAAGTCCTGTTATATGTCCGGATATCAGGAGGTTTTAGAGAAAAGGATCACAGGAAGCGGATATCATTTTGTCTTGATACCGGCCGGAAGTAATGGCAAGCATTTGAAGATTATAGTGAACGCATCACAGGATAAAGCCCTGGAGGGTTTGCCAAAGCTGGTATTTACTTCAGCAGATTATGCGATGGAGTATTTTGTCAGAGGAAGAGCATTGGGACTGTTTGTCGGTATATTTATTGTTATGGCAGGTGCAGCCATTGCCCTGTTGTCCATACCGGCCATGGTGGCAGACCGGGATTTTTACCCGCTGTCGATGATCGGACTGTTTTCTGTTTTTGCCGGTATGTGGTGTCTGACATCCATTAAGGCTTTGGAAATTTTTTCTCTGGATCTGAGCCGGAATTCCGTGATTGAATATGTTTCTTTATATATGCTGCCGATTCCGCTGAACGCTTTGGCCGGATATTTTTACAGTGGAGCAAGACGGCTCTCCCGTAAGCTCTTTCTCTATACGGCCAGGGTGGATGTGGTGGCTGTTTTTGTTATTTCGGTGTTAAGCCGCATGCGCAAATGCAATGTTTCCACCGGGCTGTTGTTCTTCCATATCCTGATTGTATGGGAGGTCATTTTGTTGCTTACCGTTACTGTGGTTCGCTGGAAGAAGTCCAGCATTCCGGAGCGGTTGTTTGGCGGAAGTATTATATCCGCCTGCGTTACCGGCGCAACATATATCCTGTTTTATAACCTGTCGGGACAGGAGATTTCCAATGTGACCTTTGTGGATACCACCATGATGCCTCTGGCCTTTTTGATCATGGTGGTTCTGGTCACCATTGCCTTCCTTGTCAACGTATATTCAAGGCGGATGAGTGATGTTCAGCACGCCAGACTTTTGCGCCTGGCATATAAGGATGATATGACGGGGCTTTATAACAGAACCAAGGGAGAAGAAATCCTTGCCATGTTAAAACAGGAGAAAGCGCCTTATGCACTGGTGAACATGGACCTTAACTTTTTAAAGAAGGTCAATGACGCCTACGGACATGAAGCAGGCGATGCCTATATCAAAAAGTTCGCCCAGCTGCTGCGGTCGACCTTTGTCAATATGCCGATCTGCCGGATGGGAGGAGATGAATTCCTTGTCATTGTAACCGGTGTCGATGCGGTGTGGGCAACGGTACGGGATCGCCTTGCGGCATTGAATGAAGCCATTGCCGCCTGTAACCGGGAAAAGGATGGACGCTTTCTTGTGGATGTATCCGTTGGCGTAGCCAGAAGTGATGAGACCCGGGACGGAGAGCCGGAGAGTGTTTACCGCCTGGCGGATAAAAGAATGTACGATATGAAACGGGAATCCAAAAAAGGAAGAAAGGAGGAATAGGAGCATTATGAGAGAACGTTGGATCATGAAGAATCTAAAAGAAATCCAGGCAGCAGTCAGCATTCTTTTGATCCTATCTTTTTTCTTTGTTCTTTTTCTTCGGATCGATACGGCTTCCCGTAAAAATACTATCGATTTCAGCAGTGGGTGGGACATCTCCTACAACGGGAAAATATACCGGAATCAGGATCTTAAATACTTCCGGTTTCCCAAGACGGTGAAGAGGGGAGAGAAGATTTCCATATCCAATGTTCTGCCGGAATCGGCGGGGCAGCAGATGGCACTTTCCGTCCTGGTGTATCTTTCCGCGGTGGATATACGTTTGAATGAAAAAATGGTGTATTCCTATGGATTCGACCTGTTAAAAAGAGGTGAGATGGTCGGCTCGGCCTATCATACGGTAAGGCTTCCGGAATCCAGCGGAAGAGGAAGAGTCAGTGTGGACTATATCATCGGGGAGAATAACGCTTTTACCAAGATTCCCGGGATTCATATTCTTCCTTCCATCTATGCTTATACAGCATATAATGAGGCGAACATTCTTACGATGTTTGTATCGATATTCCTTGTGGGAATCGGTGTGATCTCCGTGCTGATCGCACTTGCCCAGGCCTTTCTTCACAGGAGCTGGGGACAGTTGCTTTTGATTGGACAGTTCTCCTTTTTTATGGGAACCTGGTCCACCTGTACGACGAAGATCAGCCAATACTTTAGTAGAAATTATCAATTGACGACGACGGTTGAATATCTGTCACTTTACATTGCATTGATACAAATGCTCTGTGTCTTGATGTATAATAATATCAGATTATTGAATTTCAAACGAAAAGTGTTGGCAGCCATCAGCATTATGAGCATGATATTTTTCCTTATAATCGCCGTTATTCTTCATGTACTTAATATTGTACATGTGCCGCAGGTGCTCACGATTTTTCACTCTTTGGCCGTGATTTCCTTGATTTTAGTGATTTCCAGCACCCAGTTCGGCCTTGCTAGGGAGCGGCGGAGTGAAACAATTATGCTTCATGGGGGATTGTGGTTAATCTTCTTTTGCTGTATCCTTGACGTTGTCCGTTTTAATTTGCTGAAATATGTATTACCGGATAACAGCTTTTGGAATTATTCCCTGCTTCCTTATGGAACAGCCCTGTTCATTGTGATGTTGCTCAGTGGATATCTGATGCATCTGCATGACGAATATATTGATCAGGCAGAGCGACTGGCTCTGACACAGATGGCCTATACCGATGTGCTGACAGGGTTATATAACCGGGCGTATGCGAATCAACGCTTTAAGGAGCTTGCCGGTCGAAGGGACTACATACTGATCAGTATGGATGTCAACGGCCTCAAGCGTGTGAATGATACCTACGGTCATGCGGCCGGGGATCAGCTGATTGTCAGTTGCGGTCAGATTCTCAAAGAATGCTTTGGGGATGTGGGACACGTGATTCGTATGGGCGGCGATGAGTTCATGGTGCTTGTGGAATATGCTTCCGAACGTGTTGTGAAACGAAGACTTGACCACATGAATCGTGTGGAGAAGGAATTTAGTCATAATAATAGCAGTTATCAGATCCGGATCAGTTATGGTATGGCATCGGGTAAGGAATTCCCGGAAACTGAACCGGAGAGGATCTTTTATATTGCGGACCAAAGAATGTATGAGATGAAAAAGGAGACAAAGAGAGATGTACGCTGATGAAGGAGTAATCAAAATCAAACACGACGTGCTGACAGCAGTCGCAGAGCTTGCTTTCGCCGGAAAGCTTGAGGAAGAAGTTCAGTACCTGCCAGAGCGCCTGATTCCGGGCCCTCAGGCACAGTTCCGTTGCTGTATCTACAAGGAGCGCGAGATCATTCGTGAGCGTGCACGCCTTGCTATGGGTATGGCTCCGGGTGAGCATGACGACGGTAATCTCATCCATGTTATTCATGCAGCATGTGAGGATTGCCCAATCTCCAGTTATGTAGTAACCGATAACTGTCAGAACTGTCTTGGTAAGGCCTGCGTCAATGCATGTAAGTTCGATGCATGTCATCCGGGTGAGCACCGCAGCCACATCGATCCTGCAAAGTGTAAGGAGTGTGGTAAGTGTGCACAGGCATGTCCTTACCATGCAATCGCTGCTCTTAAGAGACCATGTAAGTTCTCTTGCCCGGTGGATGCTATTTCTTATGATGAGTATGGAATTTCTGTCATCAACGAAGAGAAGTGTATCCGTTGCGGTAAGTGTATCCACAGCTGTCCGTTCGGAGCAATCGGAAGCAAGGCATACATTGTCCCTGTTATCAATGCGTTAAATTCCGGCAAGCGTGTTTATGCTATGACAGCACCTGCAACAGAGGGTCAGTTCGGACCTAAGATCACACAGAAGTCCTGGAAGGTTGCCATGAAGAAGCTTGGCTTTGAGGATTTCATCGAGGTAGGTCTCGGCGGAGATCTTACAGCGAAGGCTGAGGCTGATGAGTGGGCTGAAGCTTATGAGAAGGGCGAGAAGAAGACAACAAGCTGCTGTCCTGCTTTCGTTAACATGATTCGTAAGCATTATCCGGAGCTGTCTGATCTGATCTCTACAGCAATCTCTCCGATGGCTGCTGTATCCCGTATGATCAAGGCCCGTGATCCGGAGGCAATCTGTGTCTTCATCGGACCATGTATCTCTAAGAAGAGCGAGGCTATGGAGCAGGGAATCGAGAACAATGCAGATTATGTTCTGACCTTCTCTGAGATTCGTGCCATCATGCGTGCGAAGGGTGTTGAGCTCGAAGAGGATGAGAGCAACGATTATCAGGAATCTTCCATCTTCGGTAAGAGATTCTCTCAGACCGGTGGTGTAACAGCTGCTGTTATTCAGTCCTTGAAGGAGTCAGAGAAGAACATCGAGCCTAAGGTTTGCGTGGCAAACGGTGCAGCTGAGTGTAAGAAGGCACTCCTTCTTATGAAGGTTGGACGATTCAGTGATGATTTCCTTGAGGGAATGGTTTGTGAAGGCGGATGTGTCGGCGGACCTTCTGCTTACCGCGAGAGAACAGCATTTGCTAAGGATCGTGAGACATTATTTGCAACAGCAGATGATCGTCTGCTTCAGGAGAATCTTAAGAATTACGATACATCAGGATTCTCAATGCATAGAGACTAAATACAGGACAAGGTAGTTTGTTCTGTTGCAAGACCCCATCGGGGCGGCAAAATGCCGCCCCGATGGGGTCTTTTTTTGCAAAAGACAGGGGGACAGATAATGTCATGAAATTGATATTTTCATCTTTCATCTGATAGATTGCTCCGATGAATCTTACTAGAATAGGGGACAGATGAAGGCCTTCGGGGGGCCAAGGAACAGAAGGAGGAGATTATATGCATAACAAGAAGCGTTTGTTGACTGGGGTTTTGGCCGCTGCAACTGCGGTAACCATGTTGTCACCGGGGGTAGACGTTTTTAGCGTAGTAAAGGATCAGAATATGGTGATTGCGGAAGCAAAATCTAAGGAACCATCCAAGACGCTTTCCAAGAAGGGTTATACCCTGAAGTGGAAGGAAGACTTTAACGGCAACAAACTGAACCGTAAGGACTGGAATGTTGAGCTGCATGAGCCGGGCTGGGTAAACCAGGAGCAGCAGGAGTATGTAGACTCTACGGAAAATATTCAGGTCAAAGATGGTAAGCTGACCATCGTGCCGGTTAAGAAAGTGGATGAGAATGGAAATGTTTCCTATACCTCCGGCCGTGTCACTACCATGGGTAAGCATGATTTCCAGTATGGAATCTTCGAAGCGAGACTTAAGGTTCCAAAGAGCTATGGATATCTTCCGGCTTTCTGGATGATGCCGACGGATGAACAGCTCTATGGACAGTGGCCGACCTGCGGAGAAATTGACATTATGGAGGTACTGGGAGGTTCTCCAACCCGTAACTACGGAACCCTTCACTTTGGTGAGCCACATAAGCAGGATCAGGGATTTATCGATCTGGCAAAAGGAAATTTTGCCGACGAGTTCCATACCTTTGATGTCGAATGGCTGCCGGATCGTATCAACTGGTATTGCGATGGTAAGCTTTATCATACCGTTACGGATTGGTATTCAGCAAAAGAGGGACAGGGAGAGAATACCTTCCCGGCACCGTTTGACCAGAAGTATTACATGATCTTGAATCTGGCTGTCGGTAACAGCTGGGCAGGAATGGTAGATGAGAGAACCGATTTCAATGACCGCTTTGTGATCGATTATGTCAAGGCATACCAGAAGAAGAGCTATGACACCAAGGGCATCAAAAAGCCTGCAGGAGAGCACACCGATGCAACACCGGTGGACGGCAAGAATCTTGTGGGAGATGTAACATCCGATGCATGGAAGTTCGACACACAGCAGGGTGGCGAGGCGACAAAAGAGGTAAAGGACGGTGCCATCACCATTCATACAAAAAAGAACGGAACCGTAGACTATGCGGTACAGCTTCTTCAGAAGCCAGTGCAGATCGACAAGGCAGGCAACTACACCCTTTCCTTTGACGCTTCTGCAAGTGAAGCGCGCCAGATGTATTCCGAGGTATCTTCTCCTAATAACGGCTGGGCAAGATATCCGGCAGGCAATGTGGTTGAGCTGACAAAGGAGAAGAAGCATTACTCCTTCACCTTTGATATGACAGGTGAGACAGACAAGGAGTGCCAGGTGGAATTCAACCTTGGACAGCAGAGCGGATTCAACGAAGGGGAGAATGCCAATGCGGATGTTACCATCTCAAACGTTAAGCTGGTCAAGAATTCACAGGGCTCAGTAAAAGAGGACAAGACCGTTCGTGCTAACGGTAACTGTGTCTATAACGGCACCTTCCAGGAAGGCGAAGGTCGTTTAGGCTACTGGAATGTGAAGAAGAGTAAGGGGGCGAAAGTTTCTGTAACGAATAGTAGCCCGTACAAACGTCAGTTAAAGGTTGTTGTCCGCGGTAAGCAGAAGGTGACATTAAGCCAGGGTGGACTTCCGATCAAGGAGAACTGCAAGTATAACGTAAGCTTTAAGGTAAAGTCTTCCGCTAAGAAGGCTCCGGCTGTTACATTGGCAGGCAAGAGTCTTAAGGTAAAGGCAGCATCTTCCAAGAAGCTTACAACCGTTAAGACAACACTTGTAACACCAAAGAGCTTAAAGGCAAAGGATCAGAAGATTACCCTTACCTTCAACAAGCCGGGAACCTACTACATCGATGATGTGATGGTAAGCCGTGTTATGACAGGGGCCAACATGCTGGAAAATGGTGACTTCAAGGATGGCATCTCTAAGTGGTCTCAGTATGTGGATGCATCTGCATCAGGCGATATAAAGGCAGAGAACGGCAAGGTCATCGTTAAGGTGGACAATGCCGGAACAGCAGACTGGAACGTACAGCTGAAGCAGGGCGGACTTGCTCTTAAGGCAGGTAAGACCTATAAGATCAGCTTCAAGGCATCTTCAACCGTTGCCCGTAAGATGAAGCTTGCCATTATGCGCGATAAGGGCGATTACAAGTGGTTTGGCGGAATCAATGCCGATCTGACCGATAAGGAGCAGACTTTTACTGCAACCTTTACACCGGAGGCAGATGATAACGATACCATCGTATGTCAGCTCTCCATGGGTAAGTATGGGGATACGGACACACCGGCATCTACCATTACAATTTCTGACGTAACCTTAGTGGAGCAATAAACTTTTTTCTTAATATAACCCTTTCTAAGACAAAAGACCGAAGCCTGTGGGGCTTCGGTCTTTAACTCAGTCTTGACAATGCTTAGGAAACAGTTGCCTGATTTTTCTTCCACAGAGGCAGAAGAACCGGATATAAAACAGCTACAAGGACAACGCCAAAAGCGGCCTGGATGACATTGAAGGGGATTCCGGAGGCAGCGGCTGCGATTCCGGAGGACAGGGATGCGTTCGTCAGAGAAGAGGTGGCAGTAAAGGCCAGTAAAAAGATCTCATAGACGAAGTATCCAAGAATCATAAGGATTTCAGACAGGATGGAACCTGAAACAACCGGAAGCAGGTGATTTGGCCTGCCGCTGAGCTTTTTCAGGCGAAAAAGAGCAGGATGAACCAGAGCGGCAACGGCGGCTTTGATGATAAAGGTGGCCGGTGCGTAGAGGAGATATCCTCCGGCCAGGTCAGAGAGCATGGAACCGAAACCGGCAGCAAAGCCGCCATAGAGTGGTCCAAGAAAGATTCCTGCCAGAAGGACGAAGGCATCGCCCGGATGAATGTATCCCATGGTAGGTGTCGGAACCTTGATGAAGAATGTGGCAACGAAAGTCAGCGCTGTGAACAAGGCGGTTAAGATTAATTTTCGTAATTGCATAAGTATTTCTCCTTTCTTTTCCCTGTGAGGCATTATAGGACAGGAGTGATATCATACAAATAACCAGAATTATAATTTTTTATATAGCCAGACGTCCGTTATCTCGTAGTGTCGTCAAATACAAATAAATTTGTATTTTCCTCGTGCTTTCGTGGTATAATACCTACACTAGTGTGAATTTCCCAGGAGGAATAAGATGATATTTCCGGATAAAAGACGACGGACAGTAGAAATCCGTAAGAATCATATTGACCATAAGAAAGTTCAGAAACAGCAACGAAGAAGAAAAATATCGGTATCCCTGCTCCTTGTCGCAGTATTGCTGGCAGGCGGTGTCTATGTCAGGGCCGATCGTAAAATCATAGACGGTGTGACCTATCTTAAGAATCTGCAAGCGAAGAGAGGGACGGAGGATTCTAAGGTCGCAAAGAAGACAGAAGTCAAAACACAGGAGACAAAGAAGCCGCCGAAGGAGGAGGCAGAGAAGAAGGAAGAGGAGCAGGTCAAAGAGAAGGCCGAAGAGAAGAAGCCGGTGACCGTGGCCTTTACCGGTGATGTTCTCTTGTCTGACTATGTATTGGATAATTACAGCAGCAAGGGTCTTGACGGTGTCGTTACCAAGGATCTTCGCAAGGTTATAAAGGGTTACGATATCTTAACCGTTAATAATGAATTCCCATACTCGAATCGTGGAACGAAAGCGCCGGACAAGCAGTTTACCTTCCGTGTTGATCCGTCCTATGCAAAGACCATTACGAAGAAGATCGGTGTGGATGTGGCGACTCTGGCAAACAACCATGTCCTCGATTACGGTAAGGATGCTCTTACCGACACCTTTGACGCCTTAAAGGCAGCAGGCATTCCTTATACGGGAGCAGGCGAGAGCAGGGAAGAGGCGAAGGGACTTGTGACCGTTGAAAAGGACGGCAAGACCTTTGGTTTTCTGGCAGCCTCCCGTGTGATTCCCGTGGCTTCCTGGGATATCAGAAACAGCCAGCCGGGGGTATTTACCTGTTATGATCCGTCGGAATTGATTGAGGAGATTAAAAAGGACAGGGAGAAGGTGGACTACCTCTTTGTATCGGTTCATTGGGGTCAGGAGCATGTCACCACCCTTCGGGATTATGAACAGCCAATGGCACATCAGATTCTGGATGCCGGAGCGGACGCTGTGATCGGAGCGCATCCACATGTGCTTCAGGGAATGGAATTCTACCATGGCAAGCCGATTTTTTACAGCCTGGGCAATTTTATCTTTAACAAAGATATTGACCGGACAGTGGTAGCGGTTGCAACTGTAGAAGATGAGTCCCTTCAGTGGAAACTCCTTCCGGTGGTGGCTCATGGTGCAACCACAACGCTTCCATCCGAAGAGGCAGGAAAGAAGACACTGAAGTACATGGATGATCTTTCAGATACGGTTACCGTGGACGATGAAGGAAACTTATCGGAAAAGCAATAAAAATACATAAAAGCCAAAGTCGCCATAGCCCTGCTTTAACGCGGTGTTGTGGCGACTTTGTATACAAAGCAATACTTGAAAAAATAGGGCATCGTGCTATTATTAGAGATGGCTATGCCAATGTAGTGGCAGAGCCATTTTTGTTTGTGCATAATATTATTAATATAAAAGAAAAGGAGAATGACATGGAATTTGGTTTTGGTACAATGATCGAAAAGTTAAAGAAGGATCCTAAGACCATCGTTTTTACCGAGGGTTCTGATCCGCGTATCTTAGAGGCAGCATCCCGCCTGTTGGCCAGCAGCTTCTTACACCCGATTCTGTTAGGTAACCTTGATGAGATTGAGAAGGCAGCGGAAGAGGCCGGATACAATATTCGCGGTGCCAGAATCATCGATCCTGAGAACTATGAGAGATTCGATGAGATGGTTGACCTTTTCTGTGAGCTTCGTAAGAGCAAGGGTGTAACACCGGAGCAGGCAAGAAAGACACTTTCTGCTTCCAACTACTTCGGAACCATGCTGGTTAAGATGGGTGAGGCTGATGCATTACTTGGTGGTGCAACCTACTCCACAGCAGATACCGTTCGTCCGGCTCTTCAGCTGATCAAGACCAAGCCGGGAAACAACATTGTTTCTTCCTGCTTCATTCTTGTTCGTCCTTCCGCTACAGGTGAGAACGAGGTTCTTGCAATGTCTGACTGTGCAATCAACATTAAGCCGACAGAGGATGACCTTGTTGAGATCGCAGGAGAGACAGCTGAGTGTGCAAGAGTCTTCGGTGTAGATCCTAAGGTTGCATTCCTTTCCTACTCTACCCTTGGATCCGGTAAGGGTGAGGATGTTGATAAGGTTCGTAACGCTGCTGCAAAGGCCAAGGAGAGATATCCTGAGCTTCCAATCGAGGGTGAGCTTCAGTTTGATGCAGCCGTTGCACCTCGTGTAGCACGTACCAAGTGCCCGGGATCTGAGGTTGCAGGTCATGCCAACACCTTCATTTTCCCTGATATCAATGCAGGTAACATCGGATACAAGATTGCACAGCGTCTTGGTAACTTCGATGCTTACGGCCCAATCCTTCTTGGACTGAATGCTTCCATCAACGATCTGTCCAGAGGATGTAATGCATTAGAGGTTTACTCTATGGCTATTATTACAGCTGCTCTCGCATAAGTAATTGAATTTCTGCCAAAAGACAGGTAGAATAAAATTACAGAATGTTTAGGGGGTGGTTTCATGACTAGATCGATTCTATTGACAAAAGATACGGATGAAACAATACGAAAGAACGCAGAGAAATCTGGCCGTGCTTTTATTGTACCTTTTAAACCGAATACCTACGTTTGGATCATCGTCAATCATAAGCCGGTCCGGACCTTGTGTATGGATGTGGGATTGCATTCCATTCAGCTCAACGGTCGCTGGTATGACTGGGAAGAGATTGAGAATCTGGGAGGTATCTTTGAGAGTGAATTCGATGCGCTAAGGAGCATGTGATTCACTTGATCTTGCAGAGAGAATAGGGAGCATGCCGTTTGGTATGCTCCTTTTTTTAGAGGAAAGGATTGTTATGCTAAGGCAGTTTTCACGGTTGGCACTTCTTCTTGGAGAAGAGGGAGTGGAGACGTTATCCAAAAAAAGAGTGGCCGTTTTCGGCGCAGGCGGCGTGGGCGGCAATGCCATTGAGGCATTGGCAAGAAGCGGAGTTGGTACCATTGATATCATCGATGCGGATACGTTTTCCGTAACCAATCTTAACCGTCAGGTGCTTGCCACCATGGAGACCGTCGGAAGAAGCAAAGTAGAGGTGGCAAAAGAGCGGGTACTTGCCATCAATCCCAATGCTGTGGTAAATATTCATAAGACCTTTTATCTTCCGGAGAATAAGGACCAGTTTGATTTTACAAACTATGACTATGTAATCGATGCCATTGACACAGTTTCAGGCAAGATCGCTCTGATTCTGCAGGCAAAGGAGGCTTCCTGCCCGATCATCAGCAGCATGGGCTGCGGGAATAAGCTGGATCCGGGCAAGCTTTGTATCGGGGATATTTATCAGACCAGTGTGGATCCCCTTGCCCGGGTTATGCGTAAGGAACTTAAGAAACGTCACGTCAGAAAGTGTACGGTTCTCTACTCCACGGAAAAGGCCCTTCGCCCTTATGAAGGAGAGGAACAGCCGCCGGAAGGGAAGAGAAGTGTGCCGGGATCCTCGGCTTTTGTTCCTCCGGTAGCCGGAATCATGATTGCCTGGAAGGTCGTTATGGATCTGATTGGATATGATGCAAAGAAACGCTATGAAGAAGATGAAGAACGTCGGTTGCAAGAACGCGACAGATAAAGAAAGGGTAAGAGATGTCCTGGGATACGCTTGAGATTACAAGTGCACAGTTAGGAGAGAAACGGTTATCGTCCTACCTGCTGATTGATATGAGAAATGAAGATGCTTTGCACTATGGAATGATTCCGCAGGCAAAGGCGGTTGCAAGTGCGAAGCTTATGGACCATGCGAAGGAATGGAGGGAGGAAGGACTTGCAGTTGTATTATACTGCATGACAGGAGAACTTTCCGTGCCGGCAGCAGAGGAACTGAGGAAGGCCGGCGTGGACGCCTATTCCTTAAAGGGAGGCTATGCCGACTGGATCGTCTGGGATATGAAAAACTGTGCTTCCAAGAAAAAGGAGGCGGAGGAGTCCATTCGCAAGGCATTCCACAAGAAGCTGTTCACACCTTTTGCAAAGGCGCTTAACACCTATGAGCTGCTTTCTCCGGGCGACCATGTGGCAGTATGTGTCTCAGGCGGTAAGGATTCCTTTTTGATGGCAAAGCTCTTTCAGGAAATTCAGCGGCATAACAAATTTGATTTCAAGCTGACCTTCCTGTGCATGAATCCGGGATATAACGAGACCAACCGCCTTGTGATTGAGAACAATGCAAGACTTTTGGATATTCCGCTTGAGATGTTTGACTCGGATATCTTTGATGTGGTGGATACCATTGATAAGAACCCGTGTTATCTGTGTGCGAGAATGCGCCGGGGACATTTATATGCAAAAGCCAAAGAACTGGGATGCAATAAGATTGCGCTTGGCCATCACTATGATGATGTCATTGAGACCATTCTGATGGGCATGCTGTACGGGGCACAGGTACAGACCATGATGCCAAAGCTTCACAGCAGTAACTTCGAAGGCATGGAGCTGATCCGTCCGCTCTATCTGATTCGGGAAGATGATATCAAGCGGTGGAGAGATGTGAACGGGCTGCATTTTATTCAGTGCGCCTGCCATTTTACCGATACCTGTTCGGCGGTGGATCCGGAAGCGCATACCAACAGCAAGCGAATGGAGATCAAGCACCTGATTCAGGAGATGAAAAAGGTGAATCCGTACGTCGAGGGAAATATTTTTAAAAGTGTTGAAAATGTAAATCTTCGTACCATCCTTGCCTATAAGGAAAATGGTCAGAAACATTTCTTCACGGAGAATTATGACCGCTGGGGGCAAGAATGATTTAATACTTTTCACCGCTATGCCTTTTTGCTATAATGTCAGTAAAGTGGCCGCAAGTGGCGGCAATGGAGGTTTGACTATGGCTACAGAGAATACATTCAAGATAAAAGATGGCGTTACAGTAACCGAAGAAGTTGTGGCAATTATTGCCGGACTGGCAGCCTGCGAGGCTGATGGGGTTGACTGTATCGGAAATGGTCTTACCGCTGCTAATATCAGTAAGGCAGGCGCAGGTAAGCTGGCGAAGGGAATTAAGGTCATTCGCGATGAGAACAACGGTATTGTCGTAAGACTTTCCGTGATACTCGCATACGGATATGAGATTCCGGCGGTTAGCAGAAGCATTCAGGAGAAGGTTGCTTCTTCCATTGAGAACATGACCGGAATTAAGGTTAAGGAAGTTGATGTTAGGATTTCATCTGTTGCGGTTCATTCCTAATAACACATTCACAGAGGGTGCTAAGGCCGCGCCTTCTGTATTTTTTTGAGGATAGTTTAAGATATGACAAGACACGAGATTAGAGAAGAAGTATTCAAATTACTGTTTCAGGTACAGTTTCATGACGAAGAGGGGCTTTCTGACCAGCTTAGACTGGCTTTGGAAGAGGCCAACGCTTTTCCTGAGGAGAGGCGTACCATCCCGGAAGTGGAAGTGGAGCAGATCCGTTGTAAGGTGGAGAGCATTTCTGCCTGCCTTCAGGAGCTGGATGAAGAGATCAACAGCAAGGTGGAAGGCTGGAGAACCGGTCGTATGAATAAGGTGGATCTGACATTGATTCGTCTGGCGTTATTTGAGATTCGTAAGGAAGACCTTGCAGAAGGTATTGCTATTAACGAGGCTGTTGAGATTGCTAAGAAGTACGGAAGTGATACTTCCCCTTCGTTTGTTAACGGAGCTTTAGCAAAGCTGGTGAAGTAAGTTGGAGAAACGGATCTATTCTGTAACGCAGATCAATCATTATATCGCTGGACTGGTAGAACAGGATTTTATGCTTCGAAGTCTCAAGGTGAGCGGAGAAGTATCGAACCTGACCTATCATGCCAGTGGACATATCTATTTTACTCTTAAGGATTCAGGCGCTGCCATGAAGGCGGTGATGTTCAAAAGTAAAAGGGGCGGACTTGCCTATCCCATGAAGGCCGGGGATTCGGTTGTGGTAACCGGTTCCATGGGTGTCTATGAAAAGGGCGGAACGTATCAGCTCTATGTCAGTCGGATCGAACCGGCAGGAGAGGGAGAACTCTATGCGAAGGTGATGCGGCTGAAGGAAGAACTGTCGGAAATGGGCATGTTTGATTCCTCCTATAAGAAACATATTCCTAAATATAATTTTCATATTGGTGTTGTTACGGCACCCACCGGTGCGGCGATTCATGATATCATGCAGATTAGTGCACGCAGGAATCCACATGTAAGAATCACGTTATATCCGGCTCTTGTTCAAGGTGAGGGCGCTGCGGAAAGCGTGGTCCGTGGAATTGAAACACTGGATGCGATGCATCTGGATACTTTGATCGTGGGTCGTGGAGGAGGTTCTCTGGAGGATCTGATGGCCTTTAACGATGAGGAGGTTGCAAGGGCAATCTTTAACTGTAATACACCGGTGATATCTGCGGTGGGACACGAGACCGATACGACCATTGCCGATCTGGTAGCGGATCTTCGTGCACCGACCCCTTCAGCGGCGGCGGAGCTTGCAGTTTTCTCTTATGAGAAGTTCTGTCGGGATATGGAAGAGGCAGAACGGCGGCTTGCTTTTAAAATGCACCATAGGATCCTGACCGAGCAGCAGAGGTTGTCTTTATTACAGAATCGAATCCTCAGGAAATCTCCCCAGAGTCGTCTGCGTCAGTTGATGCAGCAGGCTGTTATTCTTGAGGAACAATTGAACCATCGTATGCAGCAGCGCCTTAATACAAGCCGGCAGCTTCTGATGCAGTATCCGGCGAAATACAAGGCGCTGATGCAGCTGAAGCTTAAGCTTTCACAGCAGAAGATACCGTTGTTGGCAGCCAGACTGGATGCACTTTCTCCGGTGAAGAAGCTTGCCGGAGGCTGGGCTTATGTGGAATCCGACGGAAAGAGAATCACAGCAGCCTCTGAAACGAAAGAGGGAGATGAGCTGTGCCTTCGGTTTCAGGATGGTAAGGTGAAAGCAGTCGTTACCGAAACAACAAGGGAGGATAATCATGGCTAAGACAGTTGAGAAGGAAGAGATGTCCCTGGAGGAGTGCTTTGCAGCTCTTGATGATATCGTTGAGAAGATGGAAGATCCGAAGGTGGAACTTGAGGACTCCTTTTTGTTATATGAACAGGGAATGAAGCTGTTAAAAGAAACCAGCCAGAGAATTGAAGCTGTGGTTGGACGTGTGGAGAAGTTGGAAGCAGACGGAAGTCTTACGGATTTTGTGGAAGAGGAGTAAGATGGAGATTCAGGAGATCATTGCGCAAAGAGCACAGGAAATTGAAGGACAGATTGAGCCATTCCTTCCAAAGGAGACGGGATATGCCGGTAAGCTGTATGAGGCAATGAATTACAGTGTCAGAGCCGGCGGGAAAAGGCTTCGGCCGATGCTTTTGGCATCCTGTCATCGTCTTTTGGGCGGCAACAGTTCTCATCTTTCGGTGGCTATGGCGGCGATTGAGATGATTCATACCTACTCTCTTGTGCACGATGATCTTCCGGCAATGGATAACGATATGCTTCGTCGCGGAAAGCCGACAACACACGCTGTGTATGGTGAAGCTATGGCGATCCTGGCCGGAGACGGTCTTTTAAATCACGCCTTCACACTACTGGGCAGGGAGCTGATTTCCTGTGATGATGAGCAGATGCGCAGCATGGCCAAGGTCATTGCAATTCTCTCGGACAAAGCCGGAATTGATGGAATGATCGGCGGCCAGAGCGTGGACGTGGAATCGGAGAAGACGGGAAGCGTAATTACAAAAGAGAAGCTGGATTATATCTACCGGAAGAAGACCGGGGCACTTTTGACTGCAGCAATGCTCTGCGGCGGGGCTCTGGCACAGGCAGATGATGAGAAGATGAAGACCTTATCCGATATCGGGGAGAAGATCGGCCTTGCCTTCCAGATTATAGATGATATTCTGGATGTGGAAGGGGATCAGAAGCTGCTGGGGAAGCCCATCGGTTCCGATGAGAAGAACGAGAAGGCCACCTACATCACCTACGAAGGAATAGAAAAGGCGAAAGAGGATGCCGACCGTTTGACGAGGGAGGCATTGGATTGTCTTGATACGTTGTGTCCGGATGAAGCGGATGCACAGCAGGAAGCAGCCTTTTTAAGGGAACTTTTTCTCTATTTAACGAAGCGGGATCATTAGTCGTAAGAAGGATAATATGTTATTAGATCTGATCGAAAAACCAAACGATATAAAGAACATACCGCAGGAGAAACTGCCGGACCTTGCAAAAGAGATCCGTGCGTTTCTCGTAGAGCACCTGTCTAAGACCGGTGGCCATGTTGCCTCGAATCTTGGGGCTGTGGAACTTACTATGGCATTGCACCGTATTCTGGATTTTCCGGAGGATAAGCTGATCTGGGATGTGGGGCATCAGTCCTATACCCATAAGATCCTGACCGGCCGCAAGGAGGAATTTTCCAGCCTGCGCCAGTTGCACGGACTTTCCGGATTTCCGAATCCGGCAGAAAGTGACTGTGACGCTTTTATCTCCGGTCACAGCTCAACTTCGGTTTCCCTTGGGCTTGGATACTGCAGGGCAAGGGAACTTCAGGGACAGTCCTATCGCGTGGTGTCCGTAATCGGAGACGGTGCCATGACCGGCGGCCTTGCCTATGAAGCAATCAATAACGCTGCTTCGCTGAAGAGTAATTTTACCATCATACTGAATGATAATCATATGTCGATCTCTGAGAATGTGGGAGGACTGTCTGCACATCTGGCCCGCATCCGAACCAGCAGATGTTATACCGGTCTTAAAAATGATGTGGAAGTATCCTTAAAGAAACTCCCGATGGGTGATCAGCTGGTCTCCGGTATTCGTAAGACGAAGAGCGGAATCAAGCAGCTCTTCATTCCGGGGATGGTATTTGAGGAAATGGGCATTATGTACCTTGGACCGGTGGACGGACATGATACGCAGGCTCTTGAACGGGTTATGAAGCAGGCCTTGTCCATAGACGGCCCGGTGCTTGTCCATGTGGTGACAGAGAAGGGAAAGGGATACCGGCCGGCGCAGCGCCACCCGTCCCGTTTCCACGGAACAGGACCGTTTGATCTGGCAAAGGGACTTCCTCTGTCGGAAAGTCCGGCAACCTATACGGATATTTTTTCTACCGTTATGAGAAAGCTGGGAGACCGGAATCCGAAGGTGGTGGCAGTAACGGCAGCCATGGCGGATGGAACGGGACTTAAGCGGTTTCATAATATGTTCCCGGAGCGTTTCTTTGACGTGGGAATTGCAGAAGGCCATGCGGTAACCTTTTCCGCGGCACTGGCAGCAGGGGGCATGATTCCGGTCTTTGCGGTGTACTCCACCTTCCTGCAGAGGGCGTATGATGAGATTATGCATGATGTCTGCATCACCGGACAGCACGTTGTTTTTGCAGTGGATCGCGCCGGACTGGTAGGACGGGACGGAGTGACACATCAGGGTATCTTTGATCTGTCATACTTAAGCAGTATTCCGAATCTTACCGTGATGGCCCCGAAGAACAAATGGGAGCTGTCCGATATGTTAAAATTTGCCATAGAGGCATCCGGGCCTGTTGCCATCCGTTATCCGAGAGGAGAAGCGGTGACATTATGGAAGGAGAGCCGGCAGAAGATCGAGCTTGGAAAGAGCGAAGTTCTTTCCTGTGAGACAGACAGTAAGACATTGCTGTTTGCCATCGGTTCCATGGTAAAGACTGCCATGGAGGCGGCAGATGAATTAAAAAAAGACGGCATTGCCTGTGACGTAGTAAATGCCAGATTTATGGCTCCTTTGGATGAAGATTGTATCCGACAGGCAGCTGCAAAATATGATACGATTGTAACACTTGAGGACAACGTGCTCTCCGGTGGATTCGGAGAACATGTCTGTGCCCGTTTGGAAGATGAACATTATACAGGAGAACTGATCACCGTTGGGATACCGAATGAATTTGTTCCTCACGGCGCAGTGGAAGAGCTGATGAAAGAACTTGGAATGGATGCCTCTTCGGTTGCGGATAAGGTCAGAAGGGTTAAGAAAGCATGAAGAAACGACTGGATGTACTGCTGGTGGAAAAGGGACTTGCCCCGTCAAGAGAAAAGGCGAAAGCACTGATTATGGAAGGCAAGGTCTTTGTGGACCAGCAAAGAGAAGATAAGGCAGGTAGTACCTTTAAGGAGGAGGCTGTCATTGAGATTCATGGCGAGACATTAAAGTATGTCAGCCGCGGCGGTCTTAAGCTTGAAAAGGCAATGAAGGATTTCCCGATTAACCTGGAGGGTCTTGTGTGCATGGACATCGGGGCTTCCACCGGCGGCTTTACCGATTGTATGCTTCAGAACGGGGCCAGCAAGGTGTTCTCCGTGGACGTTGGATACGGACAGTTTGCATGGAAGCTTCGTCAGGACCCGAGGGTGGTCTGCATGGAGAAGACCAACATCCGCTACGTCAAGCCGGAGGATATCGGGGAACTGCTTGATTTTGCTTCCGTGGATGTCTCATTTATTTCTCTTTCCAAGGTACTTCCGGCGGCAAGAGACCTTCTGAAGGAAGAAGGACAGATGGTATGTCTGATTAAGCCTCAGTTCGAAGCAGGTCGTGAAAAGGTGGGAAAGAAGGGGGTAGTACGTGACCCGAAAGTTCATGTGGAGGTCATTGAGAATGTATTGACCTATGCTACGTCCAATGGATTTTTGCCGATTGGACTGTCTTATTCACCGGTAAAAGGACCGGAGGGAAATATCGAATATTTGGTACACTTAAAGAAGGTATCGCAGGATGAAATAACCGTTGCAGAGGATCTTGTAAAGGCAGAAGATGTGGTTGCAATGGCTCACGATAAGCTCGATCGCTGATATGGGGGAGAGGCATGAAGCATTTTTACATCGTCACAAAGGATGACAGCAAAGATAATCTCGATCTGATTTTGCGGATGAGATCCTATCTGACAGAACGTGGAGCGAAATGCTCCTACGGCGTTTTGCGACAGGAAGAGGCACCATTGGAATATCCGGAAGGAATCGATGTGATATTGACGGTGGGCGGTGATGGAACGCTGATTCGCGCGGCTGACCAGAGTATGGGAAGTCATGCCCCTCTGATTGGAATCAATCGGGGACATCTGGGGTATTTATGTGACCTGGATGAATCCAACCTGGAGGAATCCCTTCAGGTCTTGTTAGATGGTAGCTACGAACTGGAAGAGCGGATGCTTCTGACAGGGCGGGTATACAATAAAGACGGCAACGCAAAAGGTGATTACCAGGTTGCCCTTAACGACGTTGTAATTTCTTCCTACAACGGGCTTCAGGTTATGCATATGGTGGTGTATGTCAATGGGGAGATGCTTTACTCCTTTAACGGGGATGGCATGATCTTTGCAACTCCCACAGGTTCTACCGCCTACAATCTCTCGGCCGGAGGCCCGATCGTGGATCCAAAGACACAGCTGATTCTGATGACGCCGCTGAATGCGCATGTCGTCGGTTCACGCAGTATCATATTGGATGCCGAAGACGAAATCGCAGTGGAGATGATTCCACGTCGTGAGGATGAGAAAAAGGCTGCAGTCAGCTTTGACGGTAGTACCTATGTACAACTTGAGGTGGGAGACCGGGTCTATGTGAAAAAGTCTCCCGAGGTAATCCGTTTTATCAAGCTGTCGAGAATGAACTTTTTAGACAGAATCAGAAGTAAGTTGCAGGCAGATTAACAGGACCAGATAAGGAAAAGGAAAGATTATGAAAAGCCAGAGACAAAAGAAAATCTTAGACCTTATTATCAAGCAGGAAATCGGAACCCAGGAGGAACTTCAGGAAGAGCTGAGAAAGGCCGGATTTGAAGTGACACAGGCAACCGTATCCAGGGACATTAGAGAAATGAAACTGACCAAGGTTTCATTGGCAGATGGTAAGCTGCGTTATGTTGCCTACCATAAAAGTGATGAGGATCTTTCAGCCAAGTATGCAAGGATCTTTAGAGAAGGCTTTGTATCCATGGATAATGCGCAGAATATCCTTGTGATAAGGACTGTATCCGGGATGGCTATGGCATTGGCGGCTGCGTTGGATTCACTGAATCTCAAAGAGATCGTCGGTTCGATTGCCGGCGATGACACCATTATGTGTGCCGTTCGAAGTGTGGATGATACCGTATCTGTTATGCAGCAGCTTCGTGAGATTGTTGGAGTGGATACAATGTAAAGGAGGGTTATGTTAACAGAACTTCGTGTACAGAATCTGGCTCTGATTGAAGAGGAGGATATCCTCTTTGGTCGGGGTCTGAATATATTAACAGGAGAGACAGGTGCCGGAAAGTCGATTATCTTAGGGGCCCTGTCTTTAGCTTTAGGTAAAAAAGCAGATAAGGGGCTGCTTCGTGACGATGCAAAGGATGCGCTGGTGGAAGCCATATTCTCTGTCAATGAACGGGAGAAGGAACAGCTGTCCAGGCTTGATCTTGAAACCTATGATGATCAGCTGATTCTCAGCAGGAAGATTGGAAAAGAGCGGACGGTTGCAAGGATCAACGGGGAAACGGTTCCGGCGCCGAAATTAAAGCAGGCGGCAGAGATTCTTCTGGATATTTACGGACAGAAGGAACACCAGTCCCTTTTATCAGTAAAAAAGCATATGGAGCTTCTCGACGAATATGCCCATAAACAGCTGGAAGGGATTCTTCCTGAGTTAAAAGAAGCCTATGAATCCTATAAAAAACTGGAAAAGGAACGCAATGAGGCGAAACTGGACGAAGGCGAAAGAGAGAGGGAAAAAGCATTCCTTGAACTTGAGATCTCTCAGATTGAAGAGGCAGAATTAAAAGAGGGAGAGGATGAACAGCTGGAAGAGCAGTATCGCACGATGGCGAACGGAGAGAAGATTCAGCAGGCTCTTTCTCTGGTGGAGCAGCTGCTCCATTCCGAAGACGGCTGTCTGGAACAGCTCGGCAGAGGAATTCGGGAATTAAACAGCGTCAGTGAATATGACAAGCGGATCGAGCAGGTGGCGAATGCACTTTCCGATGCAGAGAGCATTGCATTGGATGCCGGACGGGATCTTGTTTCGGTGTCGGAGGAATTGGCATTTGATCCATCGGAATTTGATGCTATTCGCTCCCGTTTGGATGTTATCAATACCATGAAGAGTAAGTTCGGTCCAAAGATTTCCGATGTCCTTATGTCTTTGGAAGAGAAGAAGGAGCAGTACGACCGGCTATCCGATTATGACCAGTATCTTAAGACACTGGATCAGAATCTGTCCCGGGCAAAGGAAACGCTGGATGCGCTTTGTGAAAAGGCAAGTGGCATTCGAAGAAAAGCAGGAGATGAGCTTTCCCGGAAAGTGAAGGAGGCGCTTCTTTCCCTTAATTTCCTGGAAGTGAACTTTGCCATCGAATTACAGAAGGGAGCTTATAGCGCAAAAGGCTGGGATCAGGGACAGTTTATGATCTCGGTGAATCCGGGAGAAGAGATCAGGCCTCTGATTCAGATCGCATCCGGTGGTGAGATGAGCCGAATCATGCTGGCGCTTAAAACGGTACTGGCAAGTCAGGATGATATGCAGACCATGATCTTCGATGAAATTGATACCGGAATCAGTGGAAGAACGGCGCAGGCTGTGGGCAAGATGCTTTCATCGGTATCGAAGGAACATCAGGTAATTCTCATCACCCATCTTCCGCAGATTGCCGCAAGAAGCGATCAGCATTATCTGATTGAGAAGGCAGCTCAGGAAGGCACGACGATTTCTTCCATCCGTCCTTTGGATGAGGAGGGAATTCTTGTGGAGTTATCAAGAATGCTCGGCGGTGACGAGGTGACACAGGCTGTCATGGATAATGCAAAAGAATTAAGAAGGAAAGCAAAAGAGGAACAGGATTAGCACAATATTTTACTAGGATAGGGCAATACAGTTGTAGAATAACTTCTTTTTGGTGACGTATACTATAGATAGTCAAATGACGTAAAAGGAGGGCTTTACATGTTAGATGAGCGGATAAAACAACTCGTGGAATACGGTATTGCAAGTGGTCTTACCCCGGAGTGCGAGAGAATATATACGACAAATTTATTACTTGCCTGTTTTGGAGAAAGTGAATATAACGATCCACAGATTGCTGCGGAGGAATCCCTTGAGGTGATCCTTGGGGATCTGCGCGATGAGGCAGTAAGACGCGGCCTTATTGAGGATGATGTGGTAAGCGGCGATCTGTTTGATACAAAGCTGATGAACTGCCTTTGCCCGCGTCCGGCACAGGTACAGGCGGAGTTCTGGAAGCACTATGACAACAGTCCGGTGGAGGCTACGGATTATTTCTATGACCTTTCTCAGAAGTCCGACTATATCCGAACCTATCGTGTGAAAAAGGATATGCGGTGGACAACGGATACACCTTACGGAACGTTGGATGTGACCATTAACCTGTCCAAGCCGGAGAAGGATCCTAAGGCCATTGCGGCGGCAAAGAATGCCAAGCAGTCTTCCTATCCGAAGTGCCAGCTTTGTATGGAGAACGAAGGTTATGCCGGACGAATGAATCATCCGGCCAGACAGAACCATAGAATCATCCCGATCACTATCAATGACAGCCGTTGGGGATTCCAGTATTCTCCGTATGTATATTACAACGAGCACTGTATCGTTTTTAACGGGGAGCATACTCCGATGAAGATCGAGAAGGCGACCTTCCGTAAGCTGTTTGATTTCATCGAGCAGTTCCCGCATTATTTTTTGGGTTCGAATGCCGATCTTCCGATCGTAGGCGGTTCTATTTTAAGTCATGATCATTTTCAGGGCGGACATTATGAGTTTGCAATGGAGCGTGCCGGTTTTATTAAGAACTTTACCGTTCCGGGCTATGAGGATGTGACAAGCGGTATCATTAAATGGCCTCTTTCTGTGATCCGTCTTCAGAGTAAGGATACGAACCGACTGATCGAACTGGCCGACCATATCCTTCAGGCATGGAGAGGGTATACCGATGAGGCAGCCTTTATTTTTGCTGAGACAGAGGGAGAGCCTCATAATACCATCACACCGATTGCCAGAAAGAGAGGCGATCTTTTTGAACTGGATCTTGCGCTTCGCAATAACATTACGACGGAGGAGCATCCACTGGGTGTCTTCCATCCGCATGAGGAGCTGTTCCATATCAAGAAGGAGAACATCGGATTGATCGAGGTAATGGGACTTGCAGTTCTTCCGAGCCGATTGAAGAAGGAGATTTTCGAGGATCTTGCGGATTTCATGGTTTCTCATAAGGACATTGCTTCCGATGAGACCCTGGCGAAGCATGCAGCCTGGGTGGAGGAATTCAGCCCGGCTTATCCGGACGGATTTACGAAGGATAACATCGAAGATATCCTAAAAGAAGAGGTGGGAAAAGTATTCTGCCGGGTTCTTGAGGATGCAGGTGTATTTAAGATGAACGACGCAGGACTTGCTGCCTTCGATCGCTTTATTGCTACCTTATAGACCAAATCTTAAATTTTTATTAAATCAACAGGCGCTTCATTGACATGGCGCCTGTTTTTTATTAGAGTTTTTAATGAACTCGTACAGAAATGTCGGGGGAGTGGGGAGAGATAGGAGGCATTTATGTTTCGCAACAGAATTCAGCAGATGATGATTGGACGTAACGGCCCGGATGCATTGGGGCATTTCACCATGTTCCTGGTGTTGGTCCTGTTTGTTATTTCTGCACTTACCAGGAATGGTCTTGTCTATCTGTTAGCCCTTGTACTGTTAGGCTATGGTTATTTCCGCATGATGTCGAAGAATACAGGCAAGCGTTATCTTGAGAATCAGAAGTATCTTCAGATCACGGATCGTATCCGGCATTTTTTCGGTAACGGTTTTCCTGTCCGCTTGTGGAAGATTAGAGCCTTCTGGAATGAAATGATTCGTAAGATTCGCTATGGACGTGCGGATCGTAAGATCTACCGGTATTATAAATGTCCGGAGTGCAGGCAGAAGGTACGCGTGCCGAAGGGACACGGTAAGATCGAAATCACCTGTCCGAAGTGTAAAGGTACATTTATTCGTCGCAGTTAAGGAGCATAGGAAATGTTTGGCTATATACATGCGAATCGCCAGGAGATGAGTGAAAGCGACCAGAAGATCTATAAGACCTACTATTGCGGACTGTGTCAGGCTTTGAAACGGCAGGCCGGAATGAAGGGACAGGTCCTTTTGAATTACGATGTGACCTTCCTTTGCATTCTTCTTTCATCCCTGTATGAGACCCCGAATGAAATACAGACCTTTAACTGCAAGGTCCATCCTCTTTCGAAGAAGACAGGGTATAAGAGTGACGTGATGGATTATGGTGCAGCCATGAATATTCTGCTGGGCTACCATAATCTTATGGATGATTATTTCGATAGCGGCAATCGTAAGAAGAAGGCGCTTGCAGACTCTTTACGGAAATCCTACGAGAAGATCCGGGACGCCTATCCAAGGCAGGCGGAAGCTATCGAAAATTTCATGAAGAAGACAAGAGAAGCGGAAGAGCGTCATGAGGAGAATGTGGATATTCTCTCCGGCTATACAGGCGAGATGCTTTCGCAGATTTTTGTTATGAAAGAGGACGAGTGGAAGGAAGAATTGATGAACATCGGCTTCTACCTTGGCAAGTTCATCTATATGATGGATGCTTATGAGGACAGAGAAGAGGATGATAAGCATGCCAGATTTAATCCGTTGATCTTTAAATACAGAGAATGCAACGATTGTTATGAGGCTTTTATGGAGCAAAGCCTTACTTCTCTTGTTGAGCAGGCGGCGAAGTCCTTCGAACGGCTGCCGATTCTTGAGAATGCATCCATTCTTCGTAATGTGTTGTATTCCGGTGTCTGGGATCGGTATGAATATCTTAAGATTAAGTCGGGACGTAAGAAGAAGAGCGAGTCTTGACTAGGCAAGGAGCGATAATGGACCCATATAAGATTCTTGGGGTGTCCCCAGATGCATCGGATGATGAAGTGAAGCGAGCATATCGTAAGATGAGCCGGATTTATCATCCGGATGCGAACATCAATAATCCCAATAAGGAGGCTGCGGAAGAGAAGTTCAAGCAGGTGCAGCAGGCTTATAACCAGATTATGAAGCAGCGGCAGGAGGGAGGAAGCTATTCTTCCTACGGATATTCCTATACCAACGGCAGCAATACCTCACGTTCCACGGGACAGAGCAGTGGCGGAATTCCGCCGGAACTTCAGGCGGCCGCAGCATATATCAGTAATGGATATTTTAAAGAGGCCCGGCAGGCGCTTTCCGGTGTTTCTCCGTCTCAGAGAACCGGACAGTGGTATTATCTTTCTGCTATTGCAGAAGAACACCTTGGCAATATGATGCAGGCAAGAAATTATATCGAGGCAGCCGTGCGGTATGAACCGAGCAATTTTGCCTACCGTCGTTACCAGAAGCATCTGGATGGCGAAGATATCATGTCAGAATGGTATACACGTCAAAGCAACAGCTATGGATATTCCAGACCTTATAGTAACAGCGGCGGAAGCTTTTGCCTGGATCTGATCCTTGCTAATCTTTTCTGTTGGTGTTGTTGCTAGCAAAAAAAGAACAGCAGTGAAAACGCACCGGGCGTTTTCACTGCTGATTTTATTTACCGGAGTATGCCTCTTCACAGTACTTGCACCGATAGATTTCTTTCTTGGCATCGGTCAGTACGAAGATATGATCAAGTTCCTGTTCGATACTTGTGATACAACGAGGGTTTTTGCACTCGATCACATTTTTCACTTCTCTTGGGAGAGAAAGCTTTTCCTTGGCGATAATCTCATCGTGAGAGATCACATCTACTGTGATGTTATGATCGATGTAACCGAGGATATCCAGGTCAATGGATCCCAGAGGACATTCAATCTTGATGATATCCTTGTGTCCCATCTTGTTGCTCTTTGCATTCATTATGATGGCGATGGTACAACCTTCAAGTTCTGAGAGTTTCAGGTAGTCGTACACCTTCATGCTCATGCCGGCCTGAATATGGTCAAGCACGTAGCCTTCATGAATTCCGCTGATATTAAGCATTTATTCTTCTCCTTCCGTTGACGGTTGTGTAATATTCGGATCGACCTGTATGCCGAGAAGTGTGAGAATCAACGCCATACGGATAAATACGCCCTTTCTGGCCTGCTCGAAATATTTGGCTCTTGGGTCGGAATCGACTTCTACCGAGATTTCATTGACACGTGGAAGCGGATGCATCACGATCATGTTCGGTTTTGAAAGTGCCATCTTCTCACGGGTCAGGATGTAGAAATCCTTCATACGAAGATAATCTTCCTCGTTAAAGAAACGCTCTTTCTGTACACGGGTCATGTATAAAATATCCAGTTTAGGCATGGAATCGTCCAGAAGCTCAACTTCTTCGAATGTGGCATGATTTTCTTCGAGGACGTCTTCGCGGATGTAGGACGGAATACGTAACTCTTCCGGTGAAATTAAAACAAAATGAACATTGGGATAACGAACCAGTGCATTGATCAAAGAATGAACGGTACGACCGAATTTCAGATCGCCGCAGAGACCAATGGTAATATGATCGAGTCTTCCTAATAAGGAACGAATCGTAAAAAGATCGGTTAAAGTTTGAGTTGGATGTTGATGACCGCCGTCACCTGCATTGATTACAGGGATTGTTGAACGAGAAGATGCAACAAGTGGGGCACCTTCTTTAGGATGACGCATAGCGCAGATATCAGCGTAACCGGAAATGATACGAATGGTATCGGCAACGCTTTCGCCTTTGGCGGCGGAAGAGGAATCAGCGGACGCAAAACCAAGGGTCTGTCCTCCCAGCCTTAACATAGCTGATTCAAAAGAAAGACGGGTTCTAGTACTTGGCTCATAAAAACAGGTAGCCAATCGTTTGCCTTCACAGGCGTGTGCATACTTCTCAGGATTGCTCTCGATATCGGATGCCAGATTCATCAGCTGATCCAGCTCTTCCACAGAGAAATCCAGAGGACTCATACAATGTCGCATTATTCCTCCTATCAATATGGTGTCCCTGATGGACACGTTTGCTTAACCTTACTAATATTACAGGAAGAACAATCAGAATACAAGAGTTTCTTGTTTTTGGCATCAGAAACAAAATGTGGTAAAATAAAGTGTTGGAACGTTTGGTCATTTGACGAAATAGATAAAGAAAATGAGGTATACCAATGAGAAAAATCAAGGACTTAATGGAGGGGATTTCCTACCGTATTTTACAGGGAGCGGTAGAGGGAGAGATTACAGACCTTGTCATGGATTCAAGAAAGGCAACCGAGGGTTGCATGTTTGTTTGTATCAGCGGAACGGCTGTTGACGGCCATAGCTTTGCTTCAGCGGTGGCAGATGCCAATGCAAAGGTTTTAATTGTAGAAAAGCCGGTTGATGTAAGAAAAGATGTAACCGTTCTTCAGGTGGAGAATTCCAGAGAGGCCCTGGCTTTGATTTCCGCAGCTTACTTCGATCATCCGGATCGTAAGCTGAAGGTCATTGGAATTACAGGAACCAAGGGTAAGACCACAACGACCTACATGATCAAGTCCATCCTTGAAAATGCAGGGCATAAGGTGGGACTGATTGGAACCATCGAAGCCATCATCGGAGAGGAGCATATTCCGGCTGCGAATACAACACCGGAAAGTTATGTGGTATTCTCCTATTTCCACCGGATGCTTGAGGCAGGTCTTGATACCGTTGTTATGGAAGTCAGCTCACAGGCGCTTATGATGCACCGTGTGGATGGTGTTACCTTTGAAATCGGAATCTTTACGAACATTGAGCCAGATCATATCGGACCGAACGAGCATGAAAGCTTTGAAGATTATCTTCATTGCAAGAGCCTTCTTTTCCGGAAGTGTAAGAAGGGTATCTTCAACTGCGACGATCCTCATGTGAAGGAGATTCTGGAAGGCCATACCTGTGAGGTTGTAACCTATGGGTTCTCAGAGAATGCAGATTTTATGGCAAAGGATATGCAGCTGGTACACCGTCCGGGATATCTGGGTGTTCATTACCAGGTGGCAGGACAGGAGAATTTCCCTGTGGAGATCGACGTTCCGGGAAGATTTTCTGTCTACAATTCCCTTTGTGCCATTGCAGTCTGCCACCACTTCGGTGTCAGTGTTGAGAATATGCAAAAGGCTCTTAAGGAGGCAAGAGTCAAGGGCAGAATTGAGATGGTGAAGGTCTCCGATCAGTTCGCTCTTATGATTGACTATGCCCACAATGCCATGAGTCTTAAGAGTCTGCTTACTACATTAAAAGAATATAATCCGGGACGTATTGTGACCCTCTTTGGATGCGGAGGTAACAGAAGCAAGCTTCGCCGCTACGAGATGGGAGAGGTTTCCGGAGAGCTTTCCGACCTTACCATTATCACATCGGACAATCCTCGATTTGAGGAGCCGCAGGATATCATCAACGATATCAAGACCGGAATTGCGAAGACCAGCGGTGAATATGTGGAGATTGTTGACCGTAAGGAGGCAATCCGCTATGCCATCACGAACGGCAAGCCGGGGGATGTCATTGTTCTGGCTGGAAAGGGACACGAGGACTACCAGGAGATCTGTGGTAAGAAATATCCGATGGATGAGCGTGTTCTGATTGAGGAAGTACTGACAGAAGAGGGATTAAAGTAATCCATTTGGAAAGGAGAAGCTATGCAATACGCGGGTGTCATTGTGGATATCTCGTTGGCGAAACTGGATAAGTGCTTCTCCTATATTATTCCGGAGGAGATGCAAAAGGATGCCCTGCCGGGAGCAGCGGTTCTGGTTCCCTTCGGCAGCAGGACGCTGGACGGTTATATCCTGTGGGTAAGCGACACAGTGGATTTTGATCCGGCAAAGCTGAAGCCGATTCTTAAAGTGAAGCAGCAGGGGATGGATTCTAATGGACAGCTGCTGGCTCTGGCGGAATGGATGCGAAAGCATTACGGTGCCACATTGAATCAGGCACTTAAGACCGTCCTTCCCTCTGCCAAACGTCAGACCCCAAAGATGCGAAAGGTGGTCCATGCAGCCTGCTCCACTCAGGTTCTGTCGGATGAGCTGGCAGTTCTTATGGCAAGGACGCGGCATTCTCTTGGAAAAGAACGACTGTTAAAAGCCCTGCTGACCCAGCCGGATATTCCCTGGGATGAACTGACCCATCGTCTGTCTGTTCCAACGGCGGATATTCGGGATTTGGAGAAAAAGGGGCTTCTTGCAATCGAAGAGGTCCGCTCCCTAAGAAATCCCCTCGGAGCGGTTTCTGCCGAGAAGAATCACTGGCAGCTTCCGCAGTTAAATCATCTGCAACAGCAGATCCGGGATGATTTTGTGGAACGGTATGATCGGGGGGACCGCACCCCCTGCCTGCTGCATGGAGTTACAGGAAGCGGCAAGACGGAAGTCTATATGGAGATGATCGACCATGTTCTTAAGAAGAACCGGCAGGTCATTGTTCTGATTCCGGAGATTGCCCTTACCTATCAGACGGTGATGCGCTTTTACCTGAGATTCGGAGGGAAGGTGTCCATCCTGAATTCCCGGATGAGTGCGGGAGAGCGATACGATCAGTTCCTTCGGGCAAAAGAAGGCGAAGTGACCGTTATGGTGGGACCGCGCAGTGCACTTTTTACGCCTTTTCCGGACCTGGGGCTGATTATTGTGGATGAAGAGCATGATAGTGCCTATAAGAGTCAGCAGCCGCCGAAGTATCACGCAAGGGAGACGGCCATTCAAAGGGCGAAGCTGTCCGATGCAACGGTTGTCCTTGGATCTGCCACCCCGTCTGTGGCCAGTTTTTACCGGGCGAAGAAGGGAGAATATCATCTCTATTCGATGCAGCAAAGAGCAGGAGGCGGACAGTTGCCGTCGATTCATGTGACGGACCTTCGCGCGGAGCTTAAGGCCGGGAACCGTTCCATGATCGGCCGGGAGCTTATGCTGGCATTAAAAGACCGCCTGGATAAAAACGAGCAGAGTATGCTGTTTTTGAACCGCAGAGGCATGGCAGGCTTTGTTTCTTGCAGAGCCTGTGGGTTCGTGATAAAATGTCCGCATTGCGATGTGTCCATGTCACTGCATAAGGATGGCAGATTGCACTGCCATTACTGCGGATATAAGAGTGAATATAAGAAGGTATGTCCGTCCTGCGGTTCGAAACTGATTGGAACGATGAAGGCCGGTACAGAGAGAGTACAGCAGGTTATTGAACAGCTTTTTCCAAAAGCGCGGGTCCTTCGTATGGACGCGGATACGACCAGAAGTAAAAACGGACATGAGAAACTTTTACAGGCCTTTGCGAACCATGAGGCAGATATACTGATCGGTACGCAGATGATCGTAAAAGGACATGATTTTCCCGGTGTTACGTTAATGGGAATTTTGGCAGCCGACCTGTCACTGAACATCAGTGATTACCGCAGTGGCGAGAGGACCTTTGACCTTCTTTTGCAGGCCTGTGGAAGAGCAGGAAGAGGGGATAAGCCTTCGGATGCTTATATCCAGACGTATCAGCCGGATCATTATGTAATACAAAGCGTCAAAGATTCGGATTATTTTGCTTTTTATGAGCAGGAAATTGCATACAGGAAGCTGATGAATTATCCGCCCTTCGGTCATCTTCTTCAGATTGAGATCACGTCTTTGAAGGAAGAAAGAGCCCAGGAGACGGGAGAGTATCTTCGGCAGGCGATACAGAAGGAAGACGCCTCTCTGGCGGTCTTTGGTCCACAGCCTGCTGCCATTGCGAAGATTTCCGATACATACCGGATGGTTCTTCTTATAAGAGATACCTCCTATGAGCGGCTTGTAAAGGCAAAGGATATGGCGGACCGGGCATTTCGGGAAGCAGGGGCTCCGAAGGGAGCCGATATATGGTTTGATTTTGATCCGATGGATGGATTCTGAGTTAAAAGGATAGAAAGGAAAGAATATGGCATTAAGAGAGGTTAGAATTCAGGGAGATCCTGTACTTGAGAAGGTATGTCGACCGGTAGAAAAGCTGACAGAGCGCCTTGAGGTGTTGATCGATGATATGCTTGAAACCATGTACGACGAGAACGGAGTAGGTCTTGCTGCACCACAGGTGGGTGTCCTTCGTCGTATCGTTGTAATCGATGTGGGAGAAGGCCCGATCGTTTTGATCAATCCTGAGATTGTAGAGCAGGATGGTGAGCAGACAGGTTCTGAAGGATGTCTTTCTCTTCCGGGAAAGGCCGGCATTGTAACACGACCGAACCACGTGGTGGTAAAGGCGCTTGACCGTAATATGGAGCCTGTTACGGTAGAAGGTTATGAGCTGTTGGCAAGAGCTCTCTGCCATGAGATCGACCATTTGAACGGTCATATGTACACAGAGTACGTGGAAGGCCCACTTCAGGATGTGGATTATGATGAAGTGGAAGAGATAGAAGACGAGGAGTAATACCAGTATGGACGTAATCTTTATGGGAACACCGGACTTTGCGGTGGCAACATTGGATTCTTTAGAGCGCGCAGGGCATAACATTGTTCTTGTGGTAACACAGCCGGACAAGCCGAAGGGTCGGGGTAAGAAGATGACGATGTCTCCGGTGAAGGAGTGGGCATTAGTACGGGAAATTCCGGTCTACCAGCCGACAAAGATTCGTGAGGCCGGAAGTGTGGATCATATTTTATCAGTTCCATGTGACGTGAGTGTTGTGGCAGCTTTCGGACAGATCCTTCCAAAGGAGATTTTAGAGCATCCGAAGTACGGTTGTGTGAATGTACATGCTTCTTTACTTCCGAAGTATCGCGGAGCGGCTCCGATTCAGTGGTCGATTCTGAACGGAGATCAGGTGACCGGCATTACCATCATGCAGATGGGAATCGGTCTTGACGACGGTGATATCTTAAAGCAGGAGATTGTTCCGATTCATGAGGAGGACACCGGTGGCAGTCTGTTTGACCGCCTTGCACTTGTGGGAGGAGAACTTCTGGTGAAGACACTGGATGCTCTTGAACAGGGCAGCGTTACTCCGGTTCCGCAGGATGAATCACAGGCCACCAAAGTCGGTATGATTCGTAAGGATATGGGAAAGCTGGATTTTACCAGATCCGCAGAAGAACTTTCCCGCTATGTTCGAGGCCTTAATCCATGGCCGGGAACCTATACATTTACAGAAGGTAAGACCTTGAAGTTCTGGAAGGCCTATGCAATAGCCGAAGAGGAACTGGACGAGGAGATGAAGGCCGCATCCATTGCCTCTATTGTCAAGGCGGACGATGAAGGAATCGGCGTTCGTTGCAAGGAAGGCGTTATCGTTGTAACAGAACTTCAGCTGGAAGGTAAGAAGCGCATGGATGTTTCTGACTATCTGCGTGGACATGCAATGAAAAAGGGAGAACTTTTAGGCCGATAGGAGGCTAGTTATGTTTGGAATGTATGGACTTTATTGGGATCCGACGTATATTCTTGTCATCATTGGTGCTGTGATCTGTATGATTGCATCATCCCATGTGAACAGGACCTATAGAATCTATCAACAGGTTCGCTCGAATTCCGGATTGACCGGAGCCCAGACGGCGGAGCGGATCGTAAGAGCCTATGGGTTAAACGGTGTGACGGTTCGTCATGTTTCCGGGAATCTGACAGATCATTACAATCCTTCCGATAAAACACTGAATCTGTCCGATGCTGTATATGCAAGTGCATCGGTTGCTGCGATCGCGGTTGCGGCGCATGAGTGTGGACATGCAATCCAGCACCAGAAGGGATATGTTCCCCTCAGAATGAGAGGGGCACTTGTTCCGGTTGCCAACTTTGGAAGTACCATCGCCTGGCCGATGATTCTGATAGGATTATTTATCAACAGTCGCAGCGGAATGCTTTTGATTCAGGCAGGAATCCTTTGTTTTTCTCTTGCTGTTTTGTTCCAGCTTGTGACGCTTCCGGTGGAATTTGATGCCAGCCGTCGCGCCCTTCATGTCATCGAGGATCTTGGAATCGTCGGACATGAGGAGATGAAACTTTCAAGAAAAGTACTGGTGGCGGCAGCTCTTACCTATGTGGCAGGAGCAGCATCGGCAATCTTACAGTTACTTCGACTCATTCTTCTGTTTGGTGGAAGAGACGATGATTAAAGGATGAAAATATGGCAGTAAATGTACGCCTCCTGGCCCTTTCTGTGGTACAGGAGGTTTTAGAACATCATGAATATTTAAGCAGGATCCTGCCGGCGGTACTGGATAAGTATGGGTATCTGCCGAAGCAGGATCGCGCTTTTCTTACAAGACTTACCACCGGAACCATCGAGAGAGAGGAAGAGCTGACCGCAATCCTTCGGATGTACTCGTCGGTTCGGATTCCGAAGCTGGATCCGGCAGTAAAAGCAGCGCTGATGCTGGGACTGTACCAGATTCTCTATATGGATTCGGTTCCGGTACAGGCCGCAGTGGATGAGTCTGTGAAACTGGTGAAAAAGTCCGGAAAAGCCCGTCTGGGAGGATACACCAATGGCGTTCTTCGCTCTATTCTAAGAGATTACCGGGATGGAGAGGGTGAGATCAAAGGTCGTATTACCTGGAAGGATGAAAAGGGACGGCCACAGCATCGGGATCTCTGCCGTAAAAGCACAGGCTGGCAGGCAAAGAAGGGAGAGGAAATTCTCTCGCTCTGTCTTGATACTGCAATGCCGGTCTGGATTGGAAGATTTTTTGAGAAGAGCTACGGGCTTGAGAAAACAAAAGAGATTCTTACAAACCTTACCCTTGACCGCCCGTTGACGGCAGCTGTACATACAGGGAAGATAACAGCAGAGGAATTGATCGAAAAGCTTTCTTCGGAAGGTGCCGGGGCGCAACGGATCGAAGGAAGAGAGGATGCCATCCGGATCGAGAAAGTGGACCGGCTGGATGAGCTGCCTTCTTTTGTACAGGGACTTTTTTACATGCAGGATCTAAGCTCCATGGAGCCGGTTCGCCTGGCAGGAATCAAAGAGGGCATGAAGGTTGCAGACCTGTGTGCCTCACCGGGTGGAAAGAGTCTGATGGCAGCTCTGGCATGTAAGGAGAGCGGACAGGTCTTAAGCTTTGACCAGAATCAGGAGAAGGTGGATCGCATTATGGAGAATGCGACGCGCTACGGACTTGAGAATATCAAGGCATTCGTGGCGGATGCGACCTGCCCCAATGCAATGCTTTCCGGCAAAATGGATGTCATTCTCTGCGATGTACCATGCAGCGGACTTGGTGTTATGGGAAGAAAGCCGGAAATCCGTAGTCGTTTAAAACCGGAGGATCTGGAAGAACTGGCACAGATCCAGCAGAAGATTTTAACACAGGCGGCTGCTTACCTTGTGGAGGGTGGAACCCTTGTCTATTCCACCTGTACCATCAACCCGTCAGAGAATGAAGAGAATGTTTCGTGGTTTTTACAGCAGAATCCACAGTATCATCTGGTGGAACAGAAACAGATCTGGCCGGATCAGATGCACGATGGATTTTTCGTGGCTGTCATGAAGAGAGAAGGATAATGGATAAGACAGATATTTTAAGCCTGCCCTATGATGAACTTTTAGAATATGTAACAGGGCAGAAGGAAAAGGCCTTTCGTGGCAAACAGCTGTATCAGTGGATGCATCAGCATCTTGCGACCTCCTTTGATGATATGAAAAATCTGCCGAAGGCATGGAGGGAGCAGCTGACAGAGGAATGCAGTTATCATGTCCTAAAGCCTGTGGATCTTCAGATCTCACAGCTGGATGGAACAAGAAAGTACCTGTTTGAGCTTGCAGACGGCAATATGGTCGAGGCTGTTCTGATGCATTATAAGCATGGAGATTCGGTGTGCATCTCGTCCCAGGTGGGATGTAAGATGGGCTGTCGTTTCTGTGCCTCCACACTGGATGGCTGGCTTCGTAACTTAACCCCGGCAGAGATGCTTGGACAGGTCTACAGCATTCAAAGGGACATCTGGAACTTTAGGGGCTTTGAAAAGGCGCCGTCGATTGGAAGCGAAGAATACCGGAATACAAGGATCAGTAACCTTGTGGTAATGGGAACCGGCGAACCGCTGGATAACTATGACAATCTGCTGACTTTCATCCGTATGCTCACCGATGAGCATGGATTGAATCTTTCCCAGAGAAGTATTACAGTCTCCACCTGTGGTCTGGTGCCTAAAATTCATCAGCTGGCAGAGGAGAACCTTGGAATCACACTGGCTCTTTCCCTTCATGCGCCGAACCAGGAGAAGCGAATGGAACTGATGCCAATCGCAAAAACCTATGAAATCCATGATGTGGTGGATGCACTTCGTTCCTATCAGAAGACAACCGGACGAAGAGTCTCCTTTGAGTATTCACTTGTGGCCGGGGTCAATGATACGGATGCGGATGCAAAGGAATTGTCGGAGTTGATTCGGGATATACATGGACATGTTAACCTGATTCCGGTGAATCCGATTAAAGAAAGAGACTTCAAAAGTCCCAGTCATCAGGCGGCTTTGGCCTTCCAAAAGAAACTTGAAAATTGCGGGATAAATGTTACTATTAGAAGGGAAATGGGCCGGGATATCGATGGTGCATGCGGTCAGCTGCGTCGTCGACATATTCATTCTTAGGTCTTTAGTAGAAAGGTGACAACCATGGAGTTTTATTGCCTTACAGATAAGGGGCGGGTCAGAAAAGCAAATGAGGATTTTGTATTTGCATCCGATCATGCCGTAGGGCCAATGAAGAATCTTTTTCTTGTGGCGGACGGAATGGGCGGAGAGCAGGCCGGCGATTATGCGTCGGAATACACTGTTCGTAAAGTTGTGGACGTTCTGCGCGCCAAGACAGAAGAAGATCTGCAGCAGGATGGCGTTGTAACGTTGCTTCGGGATGCAATTACCGTTGCCAACTGGAAATTGCACGAGACAGCGCAGAAGGATGAAGAGAAGCGTGGTATGGGTACCACCCTTGTGGCCGCGACGATGTTACAGGAACGTCTTCATGTGGCGAATGTTGGTGATAGTCGTCTTTACATCCTTAAGAACGGGCGCCTTCGTCAGATTACGCTGGATCATTCCTATGTTCAGGAGATGGTTCGCCGAGGTGAGATGACAGAAGAGATGGCGGCAACACATAAATTCAAGAACAGGATCACCAGAGCCATTGGTGCGGAAAGTATGGTTCGGGTGGATTTTTTTGATGCAGATCTTTCAGATGTGCAGCGTGTTTTATTGTGCAGTGACGGACTTACCAATATGGTAGATGATGTCCGGATCGAGTCTGTATTGAATGATGGTACAACACCTCAGGAGCAGGCAGAGCTTTTATTAAGCGAGGCACTTGAAAACGGCGGTGTCGATAACGTGACACTTTTAATTATCGACCCCACAGAGAGTGAGGAGAGTATATGCTGACAAACGGAACCTTTTTAGGAAACCGATATGAAATCATAGAGAAAATTGGAACGGGCGGAATGTCCGATGTATATAGAGCGAAGGATCATTCCTTAAGTCGTGATATAGCAATCAAAGTATTGAAGCCGGAATTTGCAAATGACAGTGCATTTGTTTCCAAATTCCGGGCAGAGGCGCAGGCAGCTGCAGCCCTGGAGCATCCGAATATCGTCAATATCTACGATGTAGGATCGGAGGATGGTCTTTATTACATCGTAATGGAGTATGTAGAGGGAATTACCCTTAAGACCTACATTGGCAAGAAGGGACGTCTTGGATATAACGAGGTGCTTTCCATTGCGATCCAGGTGGGAAGAGGTATCGAGGCGGCACATAACAAGGGCATTGTTCATCAGGACATTAAGCCGCAGAATATTATTATTTCCAAAGAAGGTAAGGTAAAGGTTACCGACTTTGGTATTGCAAGAGCTGTATCATCCAATACCATTCATGCCGATATGATGGGTTCAGTACACTACGCATCACCGGAACAGGCCAGAAACGGTTATGTTTCCTATGCATCGGATATTTATTCCCTTGGTATTGTAATGTATGAGATGTGCACCGGACGGGTTCCTTATGACGGGGATACCACCGTTGCCATTGCAATTCAGCATATCCAGTCTGAGATGGTTCCGCCACAGCAGTATGTGCCGGATCTTCCGGTGGCAGTCTGCCAGATCATCAAGAAGGCGACGATGAAGAGCCCGGATCGTAGATACACTTCTATGAGCGAGCTTCTTACCGATCTGAAGAAGGCACTGGTGAATCCAAATGAGAACTTTGTAATTATCCCGGAGAATTCCGATAATGATCTGGAAAAGACCCGGGTGGTCTCTGCCTTTGAGTCGGAGGAGATTCGCCGGAAGACAAGCCAGAAGCCTGGAATTACGAAACCGGTTGAAAAAGAGGAATATCCGGAGGATGAAGATGACGACGAAGATGACGGACCGGTGAATCCGAGAATGGATAAGGCAATCACCATTATGGGAATTGCGGCAGGTTTTGTCATTGTTGCTATTGTGATCTTCTTCGTAGGTTCTGTTTTTGATATCTTCCATTTCGGAGGCAAGAAGGAGACGGAGGATTCTTCTCAGATCGAAGAGCAGATGTCAGAGGTTCCGAATCTTCTTGGAATGACAGAGGACGAGGCCAAGGAGGCACTTCGTAACAAAGGACTTTCTTATAAGAAGTTAGGAGAGGCATCTTCTGAGGAGTATGAGGCCGGACAGGTTATGTACCAGGATCAGAAGGCCGGAACAAAGCTCACAGAAAACACATCCGTCGGTGTTACAATTTCCACCGGCAAGGGTTCCATTGAGATTCCGAATGTGGTCGGAGAGGACGTTGAGTCTGCGACAAAGACCCTGGAAGAGGCAGGCTTTGAAGTGACAACTTCCTTCGAATACAGCAGTGAGGTTGGACAGAATAAGGTCATCTCCCAGACACCGAAGGGAAATGATTCCGGTAAGAAGGGCGATACGGTTACCTTACTGGTCAGCCGTGGAATAGAATCCGTTAAGGTACCTGATGTAAGAGGCAAGAGTGAGTCGGCTGCAAAGAGTACCCTGGAGAACGCAGGACTTCGCGTTGGTGATGTATCAGAAGTGATTTCCGACAGCGTGCCGAAGGGAAGTGTTGTATCAACCGATCCGTCTGCAGGACGCAGTGTTGATCGCGATACGACCGTAAATCTTGTGATCAGTACCGGAGCCCAGACCTATAGCTACGATAATTATATTGATGTTCAGGGCGAATATGAAAGCAACTATGTTGTATTGGAAGATGCCAACGGTAAGATCCTTAAGCGCTGGAAAATCTCAGAAGAGACCGACGTTATGGTGACAGGAATCACTACCAAGGTTGGAACGATTCGTTACTATACAGACAGCCATATGGATGAGGAAATTACATCTGAGGCTGTTACCTTCACGGCAGAATGAGGGGGCGTATCATGAAGGCCCTGTCAGGTTTCTACTATGTATTGCCTGACGGTGAAGAAACGGTATATGCCTGCCGGGCCAAGGGCGTTTTTCGTAAGAAGAACCAGCATCCTTTGGTGGGGGACATTGTTCAGTTCGATGTCACCCATGAAAAGGATCTGGAAGGAAATGTTACAGCCATTGAGGAGAGAGAATCTTTTTTGATTCGCCCTCCTGTGGCAAACTGCGACCAGGCACTGGTTATTTTTGCGGTACATACGCCGGATTTGAATCATAACCAGCTGACGCGCTATCTGGTGATGCTGGAGCAAAAGTCCATCCGTCCGATCATCGTTTTTTCAAAGAGCGATTTAAACGATCCTCAGGATGAGGAGCAACTTCGCAGGATCTATGAGCCCTGCGGATATCCGATCTGTTTCGTCTCTTCGAAAGAGGAGTGTGGAATGGAAGGGGTGCTGGAATTATTGAAGGGGCATGTCACAACGGTGGCCGGCCCTTCCGGTGCAGGAAAGAGTGCGTTAATCAATGCCTTAAGCGGACGGAAGGTTGCGCAGACCGGTTCCGTGTCGGAGAAGACAGGACGGGGCAAGCAGACGACAAGGCACACAGAACTGCTTCGCATTGCAAAGGATACCTATTTATTTGATACACCGGGTTTTTCTTCCATCGAAACAAAGCAGATGGAAAAGGAGGAATTATCCTCGTACTTCCCTGAAATTCACAGAATCGGATGTGGATGCCGCTTCCGGGGATGTGCCCATGACAAGGAACCGGGGTGTGCGGTTAAGGAAGCGGTAGAAGCGGGGGAGATCTCCGAACAGAGATATCAGGATTATCTTTTGATTTATCATGAACTCCGCGATCAGAAAAAGTATTAAGTCATATTAGAAAGGGACTATCATGAATTGTCTTTCACCATCTATTTTATCTGCGGATCTCACAAAGTTAGGAGAGGAGATTCAGGCAGTGGCTCAGGCTGGAGCGGAGTACCTCCATATCGATGTTATGGACGGTAGTTTTGTTCCGAACCTTTCCTTCGGAATTCCGGTTATTTCAGCCTGCCGGGATGTGACAGATAAGATTTTAGATGTCCATATGATGGTAGAACATCCGGAGACTCTGATTCATGCGGCAGCGGATGCAGGAGCAGATCTGATCACGATTCACTATGAGGCGACCCGTCATCTCGATGCAGCCATCCATATGATCAAGGACAGCGGAGCGATGGCAGGTGTGGCAATCAACCCGGCAACCCCGGTGTCTGTATTGTCTGATATTCTGCCGGAGCTTGATATGGTTCTGGTTATGCTTGTTAATCCGGGATTCGGAGGACAGAAGCTGATTCCTTATACGGTTGATAAGATCACCGAATTAAAGAAGATGATTGAAAAGAGACATCTGAATTGTGATATCGAAGTGGATGGCGGTGTGAATGTTGACAATGTCAAAAAGCTCATGGATGTAGGTGCTAATATTATTGTATCCGGAAGCAGCATATTTGGCGGAGATGCAGCTGAGAATACCGAAGAATTTTTACGCCTGATGCAGGAGTAGGTATGAGTGCGATCATTGTAAGTGGCGGAGACCTGGCAGAGGAAGAGGCTGCTTCTTTTATCAGAAAAGAAAAAGAGCGCCATCAAAGGGTTGGGGATGACCTTTTGCTTGTGGCAGCCGATCGCGGGCTCGACCATATGATGAAAATGGACATAACTCCGGATCTTATCATTGGAGATTTTGATTCTGCTTCTGAACAGACGAAGGGTGCCTGTGTAACTTATGAAAAAGCCGGCGTGACGGTTATCCGGCTGAATCCTGTGAAGGATGATACGGATACTGAGGCGGCATTAAAGGAAACCATCCGGCGCAGTACCGGTGAAATCACCCTGCTCGGAGGAACGGGAGGACACAGGATTGACCACCTCTGGGCAAATCTTAGACTGTTAGGTTACGCAAGGCAGCAGGGGCGAAAGATGACCATGCTCGATTCCTGTAACCGGATTCGTTTGCTTGAAGGGCAGGAGGAACTGGTGATTTTAAAAGATGAGCAGTACGGCAACTATCTATCCGTTTTTCCGCTGGATGGGGTTGCACGGGGAGTTAGTGTAAGCGGTGTGTTTTATCCGCTGGAGGATGCGACCCTTGATGGCTACGCATCTCTTACGGTTAGTAATGAAATCACAGAGCAGCAGGCTGTCATTGGTGTGACGGAAGGCAAACTGCTTGTGATGGAGACCAGGGATTAAGAGGCAAATCTATGAAACGTATGGTGCAGGTCCTGTTGCTGATTTTATTTTCTATTATTATTATGGCTGGTAGCTGGTACATCATTTTTGAAGTACTTGGCGGAGGCAGTACCGGAACCACCGGTGGGAACACAGAGTACGGTAAGTCCTCATTGTTTGGTACAGATCGTGGGAGCGGATCGAATGTATCCCGGGAAAGTACAGAGAATACAACGAACATGCCGCAGCCACTGAGTGAGGATACCGGTGTGATCTATATTGGCGACAGCCGTTTTGTCGGAATGAACGATGTGTGTCATATCGACAACGGTACGAACCGTTTCATTGTCGCAAAGGTCGGTCAGGGATTGTCCTGGCTGAAAAGAGACGGACTTGTGCAGGCACAGCAGATCGAAGCCTCCCATCCGGAACTTACACATTTCAAGTATGTGATCTGCCTTGGAGTCAATGACCTTGTGGACATCAACGACTACATGGAAGAATACAGGCAGTTGGCGGTTGGCCATGATTTAACCCTTGTATCGGTAGGGCCGGTTGGTCAGTATCCGGGATTGTCCAATGAAGAGATCGAAGGCTTTAACAGCCAGATCAAAGCGCTTTGCGAGGAACTGCAGATTCCTTATGTGGATGACTATACGGTTCTGACGACAGAGGGCTATGAGACGCAGGATGGACTGCATTATAAGGATGCTGTGTATGAGCGGATTTATCAGATTCTTAAGCAGCAGGTGGAGGGAATCACCTCATAGGAGAATACATGACGATATCATGTGAACCAAAGGCATTACTTGAGCGTTATCAAGTCGCTATATATCGAACAGAAGAAGAGAGAGTGGAATTGGACCATAAAGGAATGGCGGCCATCGGCTTTGAGGAGGATGACAGCCTGCGCCTGCGTGGTCCTTTTATCATACAGAGCATGGAGGCACTGACGGAGGACTTTGTCCGTAAAGTGTACTGTAGATATCATAACCTTCCCCTTACGATTCTTACAACAGAGAGGACGGTTGTCCGGGAGATGGATCCGTCCGCCGATTTGGATGCACTGTTTATGCTGTATCAGGGAGAAGGGATGACCGACTACGTCGAACCGCTCTATCCATACGAAGAAGAAAAAGAATACGAAGAGACTTACGTTAAGAACGTATATGAACTGTATGATTTTGGTATGTGGAACGTTTTTTCAAAAGAGAGCGGGAAACTGATCGGAAGAGCCGGTTTGGAAGAGCGGGCGCTGGAAGTTGATATTACACTGGATGCAGAGGACAGCTGGCTGGAATTAGGGTACATGGTGGATGCAGGAGAGCAGGGGAAGGGCCTTGGAACTGAGATCTGCGCAGGGATTCTGGAGTATGCCAGATCCTATGACAGGCATGCGTTCTATTGCAGAATCCATCCGGACAACACACCGTCGGTTTGCCTGGCAGCGAAACTGGGCTTTATAAAATATAAGACAGACTTTGCGGCGGGAGAGGACCTTTGGGTTCTTTTGGACTGAGTTAAATTCTGTGCCGGGAACAACGGCTTGCGAGACTTGAATTTTTGAAAAAGAATCTCTATAATTGTAGATAAATTTTTTGTAGTGTGTTTTAAACGGGAGAGGAGGGGTACCATGCCGGGTGTCTCAAACGTTACATCTGAAGATTTTGAACAGCTAGAGGAGCGCATTTCGAAGCCGAATCGAAGCGTGGTACCGACTCATGATTTTGAAGACCCTCAGGTTTTGTATGATGAGCTGATTCACCGTGTTCGCCGGTATCATCCGAATGCGGACATTACGATGATTGAGAAGGCTTACCGTATTGCGGACGAAGCCCACAGGGAGCAGAAGAGAAAGTCCGGAGAGCCTTATATCATTCATCCGCTTTGCGTTGCAATGATCCTTGCGGATTTAGAGATGGACAAGGAAACCATTGCGGCGGGACTTTTGCATGATGTGGTGGAAGATACCGTCATGACAAGAGAGGAGATCATTGAGGAATTCTCAGAAGAAGTGGCAGAGCTTGTAGATGGTGTTACAAAGCTCGGCCAGCTCCCTTTTGATGCAGATAAGGTCGAGGTACAGGCAGAGAATCTCCGTAAGATGTTCCTTGCCATGGCCAAGGATATCCGGGTCATCATCATTAAGCTTGCGGATCGCCTGCATAACATGCGTACTCTTAAATACATGCGGCCGGAGAAGCAGCGAGAGAAGGCAAGAGAGACCATGGAGATTTATGCTCCTCTTGCCCAGCGTCTTGGTATTTCCCGAATCAAGATCGAACTGGATGATCTGGCTTTAAAATATCTTGAGCCTCAGGCGTATTATGATCTGGTGGAGAAGATTGCCTCCCGTAAGATGGAGCGTGATCAATACGTGCAACGTCTGACGGATGAAGTGCGCCATCATATCGAAAGCGCCGGAATTAATGCCAACATAGAGGGAAGAGCCAAGCATTTTTTCAGCATCTATAAGAAGATGGTGAATCAGCATAAGACATTGGATCAAATCTATGATCTTTTTGCGATCCGTATTATCGTGGATGATGTCAAAGACTGTTACGCGGCACTGGGTGTCATTCATGAACTCTATACGCCGATACCGGGACGGTTTAAGGATTATATCGCTATGCCGAAGCCGAACATGTATCAGTCCCTTCATACGACACTGATCGGACCGAACGGAACACCGTTTGAGATTCAGATTCGTACCTTTGAGATGCATCGTACCTCAGAATACGGAATTGCAGCGCACTGGAAGTACAAAGAGAGCGGAGAAGGCGCTACCGTTAACGGTGAGGAAGCCAAGCTTTCCTGGTTGCGACAGATCTTAGAGTGGCAGCAGGATATGTCAGATAACAGGGAATTTGTTTCTCTTCTTAAGAACGATCTGAATCTTTTTTCTGATACAGTATTCTGTTTTACACCGAGTGGAGACGTGAAGAATCTTCCGACAGGTTCGAATCCGATTGATTTTGCCTACAGCATTCATTCTGCTGTCGGTAATAAAATGGTAGGTGCCAAAGTCAACGGTAAGCTGGTACCGATCGATTACATTATCCAGAATGGTGACCGAATTGAGATCATCACTTCACAGAATTCGAGAGGACCAAGCCGTGATTGGTTGAATATGGTTGCTTCTGCACAGGCGAAGAATAAGATTAACCAGTGGTTCCGCAGTATCACCAAGGAAGAAAATGTTTCCAAGGGAAGCGAACTTTTAGTGGAAAGCGCTAAGAGTAAGGGCGTGGATCTTGGACTGATCAATAAGCCGAAGTATCAGGAACGGGTGATCCGTCGTTACGGCTTCCATGACTGGAATGCCGTACTTGCGGCAATCGGACAGGCCAGTCTGAAAGAGGGACAGGTTGTGAACCGTATGATGGATGCTTATCGAAAGGATCATCCTCTTACCGTTACGGATGCGGATATTCTCGCGGCACATGCCACGGTGGATGCAGATGTGGATAAGGATCATACGACAGCAGCAGATCATCATAAGAGTAAGAACGGAATCATTGTAAAGGGTCTTTACGATGTTTCGGTACGTTTCTCTAAGTGCTGTTCCCCGGTGCCGGGAGATGAGATTGTAGGATTTGTGACAAGAGGACGCGGTGTCTCCATTCACAGAACCGATTGTATCAATATGATGAATCTTCCGAATGATGAGAAGAGCCGACTGATCGAAGCGGAATGGCAGCCGGAATTCCTTCAGGCACAACGTAAGGAATCCTTCACGGCTGAGATCCGGATCTACGGTAACAACCGTACCGGACTGTTGGTTGATATCAGTAAGGTATTAACGGAACATGATATTGATATTAAGACGCTGCATTCCAGAACCAGTAAGCAGGGTGTGGCAACGATTGATCTTTCCTTCGGTGTCAAGGGGAAGGATGAACTCCGTTCCATTTGCGACCGAATCAAGCTCATCGATTCTGTTATAGATATTCAAAGAACAACAGGCTGATAGGACAGGGGATTTATATTCCCTGTCCTATTTTAATGAGGCAATTGTATCAATTAAAAAGAGGAGAGGAAAACATGGAATTAGAATGTATTGTAGTGGGACCGGTTGCAACGAATTGTTATATTTTATATCACCCGACAAGCCGTGATTGTATCGTGGTGGATCCGGGGGACAGCGGGGCTGCCATCGGTGAGCACATGGTAAAAAGAGGATATCATCCGAAAGCCATCCTTCTGACACACGGACATTTCGATCATGTGGAAGGTGTTGCGGCGTTGCAGGAATATGCCAACGATCATGCAAAGGAACTGGAGTTGGAAGAAAGTGACGGAGAAAGCCACACTCATCGTTTGCCGGCTTACATCCTGAAGGAGGAGGAGAAGACCCTGAAGGATCCTTCAGTGAATTTAAGTTATGGAATGGGACGGGAGGCAAAAGATTATTCTTCTGTTGTGGATCACTATGTCAGAGATGGGGAGGAACTGTCCATCATGGGAATCAAAATAAAAGTGATTGCAACGCCGGGTCACACACCGGGTGGATGCTGTTTTTATATGCCGCGCGAGAATTTTTTATTCTCCGGTGATACACTTTTTTGCCAGAGCGTTGGACGGACGGATTTCCCTGGGGGAAGCATGTCACAGATTGTGCAAAGCATTCGAAGCAAGCTTCTGGTGTTGCCGGATCACACCAGAGTCTATCCGGGACATGACAGTGAGACCACCATCGGACTTGAAAAAGAATATAATCCCTACGCATAATAATCTGCAACATATTACCTTCTTCAACTGTATATAAAGTGAAAGGACCTTGGTTGCAACGGGGGGATAACAATGGATGAAATTCGAGAAAATGCACAGCGGATTTTAGAAGAATATGGCGATATGCTTTTTCGGTATGCTTATGTCTATCTTAAGGAACGGGAAGGTGCGGAAGATATCGTGCAGGAAGTTCTGGTTCGTTATCTTAAGAAAGCGCCGGTGTTTGAGAGTCTTGAGCATGAGAAGGCATGGCTTTTGCGGGTTACATCGAATCTGTGTAAGAATCAGATCGCCTATAACAGATTGAGAACCGGAGAGGAATTACGAGAGGAACTGATTGCCCGGGAATGTGAGGATTATTCCGTTGTATGGGATGCAGTTTCGGATCTTCCGGATAAGTACAGGAGGGTGATCCATCTGTATTATCAGGAAGGTTACTCCAGTCGGGAAATCGCTGAGATTCTCGGACAAAGAGAGTCCACCGTTCGAAGTCTGTTGCGCCGGGGCCGGCAGAAGTTAAAAGCCGTGTTGAAGGAGGTGTATGACTTTGCGTAGACGATATCGTGAGATGATGGATCAAGTCACTCTGTCGGAGGAAGAAAAGCAAAGGATTTTAGAACAGGCCCTCTCTTCTGTAAAAGAGGAGAAGGAGGAAAAGAAGCCGGTTGGGAAAACGGCTTACTTTAAAAAGGGTCTGGCCGTGGCGGCAGCTTTTGCAGTGCTTGTAACCGGAGGCGTGACGGTTAAAATGACAGGCCTTTTGACAGAGCCGGCAGATGAAGGGGCCGGGGAGAAAAGCAGGACAGAGGCGCAATCCGTTGATACCGGTCAAAGAGAGGCGCGTAAGGCCGTTGTAGGAGATTATGTCAGAGCGGCATCCTACGATGAGATCTACGCTGCTGTCCGTAAGGAAAGCCTGTGGAAAAGCCTGGATTATTTTTCGAGGGAGAAGACCGTGGATAAGGCTACGACGGAGGGCACAGTCAAGAACACGGACACGACAGGTGTAGCTGGAGCAAATTCCCATTCGGATACGAATGTGGTGACGGAGGGCGTATATGAGGGAGACTTTGTCAAGACAGACGGTTCCTATACCTACCAGTGCATGGAGGACTGCCTTTACATTTACGATATCCGTGGCAGCAAGCCAAAGGAGATCGTAAAGAAGAAGATCGCACCCCGGGAAATCCATACGCTGTACCTTGATGAGGAGCGGGGGCAGCTTCTTGTGGTATGGGGAAAGGAGAAAAACGGCGGAAGGGATGGTGTGACCTATGTTACATCCTACGATGTGACAGATCCCGGCAATCCAAAGGAGACGGGAGTCTATCAGCAGCCCGGATATTATGAGGATGCAAGAATCAAGGACGGTATCTTTTATCTTTTTACAAACCGTTACCTTGCAGTTGAAGCCTTCTGGAAAAAGGAGAAAAGGCAGCAGGTGATTCCGGAAATCAACGGAAAGAGGATTGCCTGTGACCGGTTCTATGTACGGCCGGAGGCAGGAACAGAATACGTGGTATCCTCCTTTGCTCTGGATCATCCGGAAGATTCCATTGATCAGATGGTGATTATGAACCATGGGGTCAGTGTCTACATGGGAGAGAATGCTCTCTATCTGTACGAAGAGGAATATGATAAGGAAAGCGAGAAAACAAAAATAACCAAGTTCACCTACCGGGACGGCTATCTGAACGGAGTGGGAATGGCGAAGGTAACCGGAGCGATACTGGATACCTTTGCGATCAATGAACAGGATGGATATCTTAGAGTATTAAGTACCTCCTGGGAAGAGGAGTCCCGAAACCGGTTGACGGTGTTTGATGAGAAGATGGAACAGACAGGAGGAATTGAAGGATTTGCGAAAGGGGAGGAGATCTATGCAGCCCGCTGTCTTGGGAATCTGATTTATTGTGTGACCTATCATAATACGGATCCTTTGTTTGTTATTGATGTCAGTGATCCTGAGAATCCGGTGATGAAAGGGGAACTTAAGGTGACCGGTTTTGCAGATTATCTCCATCCTTTCGGAGAGAACCGGCTTCTTGGAATCGGACTTGAGACGGATCCGACCACCGGAGAGAACCGGGGCGTAAAGCTTACCATGTATGATGTGGCAGATCCACTGAAGCCGGAGGTGATCGGAGTCAAGGTTTTAAAAGACTTGTATGCAAGTGACGCGCAATACGATTACAAGAGCGTTTTTGCAGATGTGAAAAGAGGGCTGTTTGGCTTTACAGGCAGCTCGAATCGAACAGAGGAAAAGCAGGTCCTTCTTTTCCGTTGGGAGGAAGACCGTCATACCTTTGTCTGCAAAAAGCAAAAGCTCTTAACCTACTACGGATATGAGAATACAAGGATTCTTCGTCAGGGCGAACGGTTTTTTATAGCACACCGGTACTATGATTCCGTGGGAATGAGAAGGGAGATTCCTCTGGTGGAACCGTTTGAATCGTAAGAATAGTAATTGCGGAAAAAAGGACCGCTTGTTATAATAAGGGTTATGATTGAACTTATTTTAAACAGAAGAATTTATGACAATGATATTGGGCCGCTGATGCGGTCCTTTTTTCCGAAGGAAAGACTGTGCATTTATGCAGATGGCATTCTCCTGGGAAGAGAGAGTACCGAGGAGAAGCGACAGAGAGAAGAGGAGGCAGTAACAGCCTCTATGAAGGTCTTTGTACCGGAAGAGGATGGGAATGTGACCATGTCTCTTTGCGTGGATGGTAAGGAGGAGCATGTAGCCTTCCCTTATCAGCAGGAGATGGATGCATCGGATTTTACTCCGGTTCAGCTGAAGAAGGCCTCCTATGATGAGAACTGGAAGGCCATGGCTCTTCGCTCTGCAAAGAAAAACGGGGTGAAGCGCGCAGCCTATGATCTTCTGGTGAAGGTAACAGGAAGAGAACTTCCATGGGGAGCCCAGACCGGAATCCGTCCGACGAAGAAAGCTCTTGAGCTGAAGGAAAAAGGAGAAGACGCTGCCTTTATCACAGACTTCATGAAGCGAAATTACCGTACCACAGATGAGAAGATCAGGCAGACCCTCAAGATCACAGGACTGGAGCATCATGTTTTATCCCGGATTCCGAATGCAACAGAGGAGGACTTTGCGAGAGATCCATCCCTTAATCTTCAGGGGAAGGGATATTCCCTCTACCTTGGCGTGCTGTTCTGTCCGTCGATCTGCTTATACTGCTCTTTTTCCTCCCATGCGATCGGTGCCTACCGCCATATGGTTCCGGCTTATGTGGCTTCCCTTGAGAAGGAAATTGATTTTGCAGCGGAGCATTTTGCCGGAAGACGTCTTGACAGCATCTATTTCGGCGGAGGAACACCGACAGCCCTTGGTCCGGTGGAGCTGGATGAGGTACTGACCTATATCGAGAAGAAGCTGGATCTGTCTTATCTGAAGGAATTCACCGTAGAAGCAGGACGGCCGGATTCAATCACCCTCGATAAGTTAAAGGTATTAAAGGCGCATGGCGTTCACCGGATTTCGGTTAATCCGCAGACGATGAATCAAAAGACTCTGGATCTGATCGGTCGCCATCACAGTGTGGAAGATATCCGGGTGGCCTACGCTCTGGCACGCCAGGTGGGATTTGATTGCATCAATATGGATGTGATTCTCGGTCTTCCGGGAGAAAGCCCGCAGGATATGCAGCACACTCTCAATGAGGTCGTAGCCATGGATCCGGAGAATCTGACGGTTCATTCCCTTGCGCTTAAGACATCGGCCAGACTGAATCTTGAATGGGATAAGTATCAGGATTATACTTATACTAACTCCGATGAAATTATGTTAGCTTCCTATGAGGCGGCATCCACCCTTGGTATGAATCCTTACTATCTGTACCGGCAGAAGAATATGGCCGGTAACATGGAGAATGTAGGATTTTCTAAGCCGGGAAAAGAGGGATTGTATAACATCCTGATTATGGAAGAGCGTGAGGATATTCTGGCAATCGGAGCAGGAGCAGCATGTAAGAAGGTACGTATCGATCCGGTTACCGGAGATACACAGATTACCCGTTGTGAGAATGTGAAGGATATTAAGACCTATATCGAACGAATTGATGACATGATCGAGCGAAAGCGTCAGCTGTTTTCCGATGTGAATTAGGTCTTTTTTTTAGAGGTTTTTAGATGCAGATTACGATTCAGACACAGGATTACGTATATCGATCCGTCTTAACGCCGGATAGCAGCCGGGTGACGAAGCAGGAAACAAAAAAGTCATCTGGGGATCCTCTGAAATCCGTTGCGGATTTTCAGAAAGTCCTGGAGAAAAAGTGTGCGGCCCTTTCCCTGCCTTCCGCATCGAATGTCACGGACACCCGCGGCGTGGGAAGTGGTAAGGAACTGCCTTTTTCTGTTCCGAAGGATTTGGAGCCGATTTTCCGTGAAGCATCGGAGAAGTACGGGGTGGATCAGAAGTTGCTGGAGGCCATTGCGTACCATGAGTCACGGTTTAAGCCGGGGGTTACCAGTTCAAGCGGTGCCATGGGACTTATGCAGCTGATGCCAAGAACCGCAGAGGGATTGGGCGTTAAGAACGCCTATGATCCTTATGAAAATATCATGGGAGGGGCGAAGCTGATCTCCGGACTGATTAAGGAATTTCACGGGAATGTGGAGTATGCACTGGCAGCCTATTCCAATGGAAGTTCCAAGGTGAAAGAGTACGGAGGCGTACCTCCAATCAAACAGGCACAAGAATTTGTATCTTATATGAAAAAAGTTGTTGACATTTAATTGTGTCTATTGTATATTAAACAAGTCGATGACGCAGACAAATTGTCAGAGGCATCGTAAGCTGGCGTGGCACAGTCGGTAGCGCACCTCATTGGTAGTGAGGAGGTCACCGGTTCGATTCCGGTCGCTAGCTTTACTGGAGAGCAGTTCCGTTTGGGACTGCTTTTTCTTTTCCTTCTTTACATCATTGTGGTAGTATGCTAAAGTGCTAGGCATAAGTATCTAATGACTGGAAAAGAAAGAGAAAGATTATGAAAACACCATTTACAACGAAAGAGAAGCTTGAAGAAATAGCGGCTGCCTATCCGACACCGTTTCATATCTATGATGAGAAGGGCATTCGTGAAAATGCAGCAAAGGTAAAAGAGGCTTTTTCCTGGAATAAGGGCTTTCGCGAGTATTTTGCTGTAAAGGCAACTCCGAATCCATTCATCCTTCAGATTCTTAAGGAGTATGGTTGCGGAGCGGACTGTTCCTCTCTTACGGAGCTGCAGCTGTCTCATGCCTGCGGTTTTGCAGGGGAAGAGATTATGTTCTCAAGCAATGATACGCCGGATGAAGAGTTCGTCCGCGCCAACGAGATGGGGGCGATCATCAATCTGGATGACATTACCCATATCGATGATGTAAAGCGTCTTTTAGGTAAGCTTCCGGAAACCATGAGCTGCCGTTATAATCCGGGCGGTGTTTATGAGATCAGCAATGGCATCATGGACAATCCCGGAGATGCGAAGTATGGCATGACCCATGATCAGCTGCTGAGTGCATATAAGCGGATGAAAGAGGAAGGGGTAAAACAGTTTGGTTTGCATGCCTTTCTGGTAAGTAATACGGTGACCAATGACTATTATCCGGCGCTGGCAAAGACTCTGTTTGAACTTGCGGTTGAGATCAAAGAGAAGAGCGGTGTATCTTTAAACTTCATCAATCTCTCCGGCGGTGTGGGAATTGCATATCACCCGGATCAGAAGGCGAATGATATTGCTGTTATCGGTGAAGGGGTACGGAAGGTATATGAAGAGGTGCTGATTCCTGCCGGCCTTGGAGATATTGCCATTTATACAGAGATGGGGCGTTTTATGCTCGGACCGTACGGAGCCCTTGTGACACGTGCCATCCATGAGAAGAAGACCTATAAGGATTACATCGGTGTGGATGCCTGTGCTGCCAATCTTATGCGCCCGGCTATGTATGGAGCTTACCACCATATCACAGTCATGGGTAAGGAGGATGCAGAGTGCGATCATACCTATGATGTGACAGGATCCCTTTGCGAGAACAACGATAAATTTGCCATTGATCGTAAGCTGCCGGAAATACAGAAGGGAGATCTTTTGTTTATCCACGATACGGGCGCACACGGATCTTCCATGGGCTACAATTATAATGGACGTCTTTGGAGCAGTGAGATTCTGTTAAAAGAGGATCAGAGCTTTACACTGATTCGCCGCGCCCAGGAGCCGAAGGATTATTTTGCAACACTGGATTGTTTCCCAATCTGGGATAAGCTTTCCAAGGAATTCTGATTTTCTTGAAGCAAGATTGAACAAGATAAAATTTTTTAAAAAGCGGGTTGAAAGATATCCGCTTTTTTGATATGATATAACAGTTCGCAGGAATGGCGGAATGGCAGACGCAGCAGACTCAAAATCTGCCGGTGGCAACATCGTGTGGGTTCAAGTCCCATTTCCTGCAGCTTAGATCCCGAAGCAAAGGCTTCGGGATTTTTTATTGCCATAAACCTTTCGAGTGGGTTATAATTTAGAATATATTTCTCAAATGTTAGAAAGAGGAAGCGCTTATGATGATAAAAAGAGTGGACGAGAATTCCATTACATGTAGAATTTCCAAAGAAGAACTGGAAGAGATGGGGCTGGCATTAGACGACCTGATCAGTAATAAAGAAAAGACAAGAGACCTTTTGAAGGAAGTTTTAGATGAAGCGAAGGAAAGTGTGAATTTCACAGCAGATTCCGGACAGCTGAGTGTGCAGGTGACGGTACTTCCGGGCGGGGATATCTCTTTGACGATTTTTGATAATCAAAAGAGTGCGGTCGCAGCCATGTTCCGCAACTATAAGGATTTGTTAAAGGATCTGAAGGAGCTGGATCAGGATGCCGGTGTACAGACAGCGGACATGTTCGAGAATTTTATGTCCGATGAGGATGAAGAAGAGGAAGAGATTGAGAAGGCATCCTTGTCTTCAATGCTGGATATGAAGCCGAATGCCATCGTTCCTAAATACAACGCAGCGGAGACGAAGGAGAGGCTTGAGGCACTGGAAGATGATGAGCCGGTGATGCTTCCGGTGATGGTTTCCTTTGACAGCCTGGATGATGTGATTCATTTGAGTAAGCAGATTCTTGCATGGAATCCGATGGCGAAGTCGGATCTTTACAAGTCTGATGGAAGATTTTATCTGTCCATTGTTCTGACCGATCATAAAGTATCCATGGCAAGAAGTATCTTTGCTTTAGCTGAATATTCCGGACGTGTAGAAAAGAAAGCCAGTGTTGAATCCTTCATTCAGGAGCACGGTCGCCTTTTACGAAAAGGGGATGCCATCGAGGCGTTGGCAGGTTTATAAGATATAAGACGAAAGGACTGCAGGAATGCAGTCTTTTTTTTGTATGCCTTGAGGTATAAAAGTGAATTGATTTAACTCTTTACTTGAAAAATATTCACAGATAGACTATAGTAAGTTCATATTCTATAGAAAGAAGGGTAAGGTACATGGATTATAAAGTGGGTGTTATTGCCGGAGACGGAATTGGGCCGGAGGTGACCAGCGAAGCCTGGAAGGTTTTGGAGAAGATTGGTGAGACATTCGGCCATACCTTTCATAGGACAGATATTTTGATGGGTGGCTGTTCTATTGATGCAACAGGTGAGCCGCTTACCGATGAGGCGATTACGACAGCGAAGGCGCAGGATGCGATCCTTATGGGAAGTATCGGAGGCAATACCTCCACATCACCCTGGTATAAGCTGCCACCGCAGTTAAGACCGGAGGCCGGCTTGTTAAAGCTTCGAAAGTCCCTGAACCTGTTTGCGAATCTTAGACCGGCATATCTTTATCCTCAGTTGAAGGAAGCCTGCCCGTTGAAGGAGACAACGGCAGAGGCCGGTTTTGATATGCTGATCATGCGTGAGTTGACGGGTGGTCTTTACTTTGGAGAAAGACATACAGAGGAAGTTGACGGTGTTATGACAGCCGTGGATACGTTAACCTACAATGAGAATGAGATCCGTCGAATCGCAAAGCGCGCGTTTGATGTGGCAATGAAGAGAAGAAAGCATGTGATTTCCGTAGATAAGGCCAATGTACTGGATTCTTCCAGATTATGGCGCAAGGTCGTGGAGGAAGTGGCAAAGGACTATCCGCAGGTGACCTTAGAGCATATGCTTGTGGACAACTGTGCTATGCAGCTGGTAAAAGCGCCTGCGCAGTTCGATGTGGTTCTGACGGAGAACATGTTTGGAGATATTTTATCGGATGAGGCAGCTATGGTGACCGGTTCTCTCGGAATGTTATCTTCTGCTAGCCTGAATGAGACAAAGTTCGGACTGTATGAGCCAAGTGGCGGTTCGGCACCGGATATCGCAGGAATGGATATTGCCAATCCAATTGCAACCATTCTTTCGGCGGCGATGATGCTTCGCTACAGTTTCGATCTTGATCGGGAGGCGGATGCAATCGAAAATGCGGTAAAGAAGGTATTGGATGACGGTTATCGGACCGGTGACATTATGCCAAGAGAAGGCGAGATCAATGTTACGAAGGTTGGATGCAGTGGTATGGGAGATGCAATTGTTGCAAGAATCTGAACTTGCATAGTAAGGAAGGTAGAGTATGTTAAGTGACAATATGAAAAGCGGAATGCAGCAGGCTCCGGCGCGAAGCCTTTTGAATGCATTGGGATATACAGAAGAAGAAGTGAAAAAGCCGATGGTCGGTATTGTATGTTCCTATAATGAAATCGTTCCGGGACATATGAATTTGGATAAAATTGCAGAGGCTGTAAAGCTTGGGGTTGCAGAGGCAGGCGGTACACCGGTTATGTTCCCGGCCATTGCGGTATGTGACGGTATTGCAATGGGACATATCGGAATGAAGTATTCCCTTGTGACAAGAGATCTGATTGCAGATTCCACCGAATGTATGGCCATTGCCCATCAGTTCGATGCGCTTGTTATGATTCCGAACTGCGACAAGAATGTACCGGGACTTCTGATGGCAGCAGCGCGAGTGAACGTACCGACGGTTTTTGTATCCGGCGGACCGATGCTGGCAGGTCATATCCATGGAAAGAAACGTTCTCTTTCATCCATGTTCGAGGCGGTAGGTGCCCATGCAGCCGGTAAGATGACAGAGGAAGAGGTATGTCATTTCGAACAGAATGTCTGCCCGACCTGCGGAAGCTGCTCCGGAATGTATACGGCGAATTCCATGAACTGCCTTACTGAGGCTCTTGGTATGGGACTTCCGGGCAACGGAACCATTCCGGCTGTTTACTCTGCAAGACTTCGCCTTGCGAAAAAGGCAGGATATGCCGTAATGGATATGCTTAAGAAAAATATCCGTCCCCGCGACATTATTACAAAGGACGCCATCTTGAATGCATTAACGGTTGATATGGCACTTGGATGTTCGACCAATTCCATGCTTCATCTTCCGGCAATCGCGCATGAGATCGGCTTTGATTTTGATATCAGTTTTGCAAATCCAATCTCTGAGAAGACACCAAACCTTTGCCACCTGGCACCGGCAGGACCGACCTATATGGAGGATCTGAATGAGGCAGGCGGTGTCTATGCGGTAATGAAAGAATTAGACGATGCAGGCCTTCTGAACAAGGATTGTATGACGGTAACCGGTAAGACCATCGGGGAAGCGATTAAGAACAGCGTCAACTTGAATCCTGAAGTAATTCGCCCGCTGGACAATCCATACAGTAAGGAAGGTGGACTTGCCGTATTAAAGGGTAATCTTGCACCGGACGGCTCGGTTGTAAAGCGTAGTGCCGTTGTGGCAGAGATGATGAAGCATTCCGGTCCGGCGCGTGTCTTTGACTGTGAGGAGGATGCGATTGCTGCAATCAAGGGTGGCAGAATCGTTGAAGGTGATGTGGTAGTGATCCGATACGAGGGACCGAAGGGTGGCCCGGGTATGAGAGAAATGTTGAATCCTACTTCAGCCATAGCCGGAATGGGACTGGGTTCTTCCGTTGCTCTGATCACCGACGGTCGTTTCTCAGGAGCAAGCCGTGGAGCGTCCATTGGACATGTATCACCGGAGGCAGCTGTGGGAGGACCGATCGCTTTAGTGGAAGAAGGCGATATCATTGATATTGATATTCCGTCTATGACATTGAATGTGCGTGTCAGCGATGAAGAAATGGCAGCAAGAAAAGCGAAATGGCAGCCGAGAGAGCCGAAGGTTACAACCGGATATCTTAAACGGTATCAGGCAATGGTAACATCCGGCAACAGGGGTGCGATTCTTGAGGTACCATCGAATTCATAAGGACAGGTTCATAAAGATAGACAATGCCCCGTGTAAGCGGGGCTTTTTGGGAAGTAAATGACGGAAGAAAGCGAACAGTAGAAAGAGGAGAAAGACATGCAGCTGACAGGAGCAGAAATTGTAATCAAATGTCTTTTGGAACAAAAAGTAGATACCGTATTCGGATATCCCGGTGGGGCGATCCTGAATGTATATGATGAATTATATAAAAGCAGAGATCAGATCAAACATGTGCTTACAAGTCACGAGCAGGGAGCTTCTCATGCGGCAGACGGATACGCCAGAAGTACAGGTAAAGTCGGTGTTTGTTTTGCCACAAGTGGACCGGGGGCAACCAATCTTGTAACGGGAATTGCAACGGCCTACATGGATTCCGTTCCAATGGTAGCCATCACCTGTAATGTTACCGTACCGCTGTTGGGAAAAGATTCTTTTCAGGAAGTGGATATTGCCGGTATTACGATGCCGATCACAAAGCATAATTTTATCGTTAAGGATGTGGAGAAGCTTGCACCGACCTTACGCCGGGCATTTAAAATTGCAAATACCGGCCGGCCGGGCCCGGTACTTGTGGATATTACCAAGGATGTAACGGCAGCAGGCTGTGAATATGAGGAAGTCGTGATTCCTAAGATTCCAAGAATGGTAGACAAGGTGACACCGACTGACCTGGAAGTGGCAGCGCGAATGATCGGTGAAGCGAAAAAGCCATACATCTTTGTGGGAGGAGGCGCTGTGATCTCCGGAGCAACCGAGGAGATTATGACACTGGCAGATACCATAGACGCGCCGGTATGCGATTCTCTTATGGGAAAGGGAGCCTATAGCGGCAATCTGCCACGTTATACCGGAATGCTGGGAATGCACGGGACAAAGGTAAGTAACTTAGGAGTTTCCTCCTGTGATCTTTTGATTGCAATCGGAACAAGATTCTCGGATCGTGTGCTGGGAAATCCAAAGACCTTTGCGAAAAATGCAAAGATTCTTCAAATCGATATTGATCCGGCTGAAATCAATAAAAACATCGTGGTAGATGCTCAGATCATGGGTGATGTAAGAGAGGTTCTGCGTCAGCTTTTGCCAAAGCTTAAAAAGCAGGAACATAAGGACTGGATGAAGTATATTCAGGGCCTGAAGGACAAGTTCCCGACAATGATTCCACAGAAGGGACTGACAGGACCGTATGCCATTGACAGTATTTATCGGCATACCAATGGGGATGCGCAGATCGTCACTGAGGTAGGACAGCATCAGATGTGGGCGGCACAGTACTATAACTATAAGAGACCGAGACAGCTTTTAACCTCCGGTGGACTTGGAACCATGGGATACGGACTGGGAGCAGCCATCGGAGCAGCCATTGCGCATCCGGGTAAGAAGGTCTTTAATATCGCCGGGGATGGATGTTTTCGTATGAATATGAACGAGATAGCAACAGCATCCCGGAATAAGCTTCCAATCGTGGAGGTTGTGCTGAACAATCATGTACTGGGAATGGTACGTCAGTGGCAGGATCTGTTCTACGGTAAGCGCTACTCAAATACCGTTCTCGATGATGGCGTCGACTATGTCAAGCTGGCAGAGGCCATGGGGGCAAAGGGACTTCGTGCTACAAGCCAGGACGAATTTGAGGCCTGTATGGAAGAGGCGATGAAGGCAGAAGGTCCGGTACTGATCGATGTCATTGTCGGAAGCGATGATAAGGTATGGCCGATGGTAGCACCGGGTGCACCGATCAGTGATTGTTTCGACGATCAGGATTTAAAAGAAAAAGCAAAGAGTGAAGAAGATTAACGCATCAATACGTTAAAGTGTGTTTGCAAAAAAACAATATTTTCTGAAATTTGGGCAGATTTCATCTTTAAAATCTGTCCAAATATGGTAATATAGGAAAGGTGATTGCGACAGACGGACGTATGAACGTCATGGACGGACAATCATCTTGCTTTCTATAGGAAAAAGAGGAAAGCAAAAGAAACTCAACATATTAGATACAGGAGGAAAACAGATGTCTAGAGTGTACAACTTTTCAGCAGGTCCAGCTGTTCTGCCGGAGGAGGTTCTGAAGGAAGCAGCAGAAGATATGATGGATTACAAGGGCTGTGGAATGTCGGTTATGGAGATGTCGCATCGTTCGAAGATGTTTGACGACATTATTAAGGAAGCAGAAGCAGACATTCGCTCGCTGATGAACATTCCGGACAACTATAAGGTATTGTTCCTTCAGGGAGGTGCCAGCCAGCAGTTTGCAGCTGTACCAATGAATCTTATGAAGAAGAAAAAGGCCGGTTACATTATCACCGGTCAGTGGGCGAAGAAGGCTGCACAGGAGGCAAAGAACTATGGTGAGGTCGTAGAGCTTGCTTCTTCAGCAGACAAGACATTCTCTTACATTCCGGATTGTTCCGACCTTGCGATTACAGATGATCTTGACTACGTATATATCTGTGAGAACAATACCATCTATGGAACACATTACCATGAGCTTCCGAATACAAAGGGTGTTGACCTTGTATCCGATGTATCCTCATGCTTCTTATCCGAGCCGATCGATGTCAGCAAGTATGCTGTTGTTTATGGTGGTGTTCAGAAGAATGTGGGACCTGCAGGTCTTGTAATTGCAATCATCCGTGAGGATCTGATTACAGATGAGGTACTTGAGGGTACACCGACCATGCTGAAGTGGAAGACACAGGCAGATAACGATTCCTTATACAATACACCGAACTGCTGGGCAATCTATATCTGTGGTCTTGTGTTCAAGTGGCTTCTTAAGAATGGCGGACTTGAGGCAATGAAGAAGCGTAATGAGGAAAAGGCAGCGATTCTTTACGATTTCCTTGATCAGAGCAAGCTGTTCAAGGGTACGGTTGAGCCGGCTTCCCGCTCTCTTATGAATGTTCCTTTCGTTACAGGGGATGCAGATCTTGATGCGAAATTCATAGCTGAGGCTAAGGCAGCAGGCTTTGAGAACCTTAAGGGACACAGAACCGTCGGTGGTATGAGAGCGTCCATCTATAACGCCATGCCAAAGGAGGGCGTTGAGAAGCTGGTTGCATTCATGGCAGAGTTTGAGAAGAAAAACAGCTAAGATACGCTGCATAGAGCGAGTCTTGACAAGGTCATGGAAAAAGGAGAAAGATACATGTTTACATATAACACATTAAATGCCATCAGTCCGAAGGGGCTGGTGCGCTTCACTACAAATTTTAAGGCTACTGAGGAAGTGAATGAAGCGGATGCAATCCTGGTTCGTTCTGCCAAGATGCATGATATGGCTTTTTCTGACAGACTTGCCTGCATTGCAAGAGCCGGTGCCGGAGTCAACAATATTCCACTGGATGAATGTGCCAAGCAGGGAATTGTCGTATTCAATACGCCGGGTGCCAACAGTAACGCTGTTAAGGAGATGGTCTTTGCAGGAATGCTCCTTGCAAGCCGTGATATCATCGGTGGTAACAAGTGGGTAGAGGAGAACAAGGATAACGAGAATGTCGGAAAGGATATGGAGAAGGCAAAGAAGAATTTTGCCGGAACAGAGCTTTTTGGCAAGAAGCTTGGTGTGATCGGTCTGGGTGCCATCGGTGTCAAGGTTGCAAACGCTGCCACACACTTCGGAATGGAAGTTTATGGATATGATCCGTATATTTCTGTGAATGCGGCATGGAACCTTTCACGTTCTGTTAAGCATGTGACCAATGTGGATGACATTTACCGTGAGTGTGATTTTATCACTGTTCATGTGCCTCTTCTTGATTCGACCAAGGAGATGATTAATACAGCTGCCATCAACCAGATGAAGAAGGGCGTTATCATCTTAAACTATGCCCGTGATCTTCTTGTAGATGAGAAGGCTGTTGTAGCCGGAATCGAGTCTGGTAAGGTGCGTCATTATGTAACAGATTTCCCGAATCCTGTAACAGCAGGTGTCTGTGGTGTTATTGCAACACCTCATCTGGGCGCTTCTACCGAGGAGGCTGAGGAGAACTGTGCAGAGATGGCAGTGGATGAGATCATGGATTACATGGAGAACGGTAACATTACCCACTCTGTTAACTATCCGGATTGTAACATGGGTGTCTGCAATGCAGCAGGCCGTCTTGCAATCCTTCACTCCAATAAGAGCGGACTGATCGCTAAATATACGACAATCCTGGGAGATGCCAACATCAACGTGGCGGATATGACCAATAAGAGCCGCGGTGAGTATGCATATGCTCTTCTGGATGTGGATTCTCCTGTTTCAGCTGAAGTGGCTGAGAAGCTTGAGGCTGTTGATGGTGTGATTCGTGTAAGAATCGTTAAATAAGTAGTGTATTGAATCGATAGAAAGAAGCAGATATGGCAACTATCAGACCTTTTGCAGCAATTCGTCCGAGGGAAGATATGGCAAGGACGATTGCTGCTCTTCCATACGATGTATATAACCGGGCGGAGGCGACAGAACATGTACGCAAGTTCCCGCATTCTTTTCTGGCGATTGACCGGGCAGAGACATTCTTTGGTTCGGATGTGACTGAGTATGATCCCCGTGTTTATCAGAGAGCGCACGATCTTCTCTGGGAATGGGTGGAGGATGGCTCATTTGTCCGGGATGATGCACCGTATTATTATATTTATGAACTGAATATGAATGGTCGTGCCCAGACGGGAATTGTTGCCTGTGCGAGCATTGACGACTATGAGCAGGGCGTGATCAAAAAGCACGAGAACACCCGTGCAGAAAAGGAGAAGGATCGTATTGCTCATGTTGATACGACCAATGCCCAGACGGGACCGATTTTCCTTGCGTATCGCCGGAACAGTGATATTACAGGAATTGTTGTAAAGACAAAACATACAGCACCGGTGTATGATTTCACTACATTGGACGGGATATCACATCGTGTCTGGATTGTAAAGAAGCCGGAAGATATTGCAGTCATTGCCAATGCGTTCTCTGGAATCGACTCCATCTATATTGCCGATGGTCATCATAGAGCGGCATCCGCTGTGAAAGTGGGACAGAAGCGAAGAGCCGAGCATCCGGGATATACGGGAGAGGAGGAGTTTAACTACTTCCTTTCCGTTCTTTTTCCGGATGAAGAGCTTAAGATCATGGATTATAATCGTGTGATCAGGGATCTGAATGGATTGACTTCCATGGAGTTCTTAAATAAGGTCAAGTCTGTTGCAGATCTTCGTCGCCAGGGAAGAGCACCGATCCGTCCGGAGTTTAAGGGTGGTTTTTCCATGTATTTAGACGATACCTGGTACAATTTTGCTTTTAAAAGCGAGGTTCGCTCCGACGACCCGGTAGCGGGTCTTGATGTTTCGATCCTGCAGGATCAGATTCTTGCACCGGTGCTTGGCATTAAGGATCCTAAGACAGATGAACGGATTGACTTTGTCGGTGGAATCCGGGGATTAAAGGAGCTGGAGAAGCGCTGCAGAACCGATGCGGCTGTTGCGTTTGCCATGTATCCAACATCGATCACCGAGCTGTTTGCTGTGGCAGATGCCGGCAGGCTGATGCCGCCGAAGTCCACCTGGTTTGAGCCGAAGCTTCGAAGCGGACTTTTTATACATGAATTGGATCGATAAGATAATATGAAAAAGAGCTGTGTATGCGTTTGTGTCGACCTCCAAAAGTTAGACCAATAATCTAACGATTGGAGGTCGGTACATATACACGGCTCTTTTAACTTTTACAGAAAACTGTCAATATAAAAGTCTTTGCATTCTTTATCAGATAACAATTTCATGTCAAAGGTCTCGATCGTTTCATACATGTCTCTCTCTTGGAACACTTTTTCTAACCGCTGAAATGTGACCCAATGGCTTATAGAATTCATATGTAAAGTCTGCTATGATAGAAACGCTGTGGATGAACTTATTGGGTAGAAAGGTTTATAATAGCATGGAATTAAATATCAAAGAAGGTGTACTCAAGGCCTGGCTGGAGAAGTTCCTCTCCGGGGGACTGGATTTTGCAGCCAGTGTGATCCTGGCCTTTGTGGTCTACTTTGTGGGTGTGAGAATCTGGCGGATGCTTCGCCGACTGGCTCTTAGGGGGATGGAACATCGGCAGGTGGACAAGGGAGTCTGCCAGTTTGTGGACGGGATTCTTAAGGTCATCGGATATGTGGTGATCGGAGCAGTGATTCTGAATCTTTTCGGCGTGCAGACAAGTTCTGTTGCTGCAGGTGTAGCATCCCTTGGACTTACAGCAGGATTGGCTCTGCAGGGAGCACTGGCCAACTTCGCAGGAGGGGTTTTGATCCTGCTTCTTAAGCCCTTTCGAGTAGGAGATTACATTATTGAGGATACCCATCGCAATGAGGGAACCGTATCTTCTATTTCTATTTTTTACACAAGACTTCGTACCATTGAGAACAAGATCGTGGTGATTCCCAATGGTGTACTGGCAAACTCATCTCTGACCAATGTGACCACAGCGGATCAGAGAATGATCAACCAGACCTTTTCCATAGGTTATGAGGATGATATAAAAAAAGCGAAAGAGATTCTCCTGAACCTTGGAAAGAGCGTGCCGGAATTAAAGCAGGGCACCGAGGTGAAGGTGTTTGTAAGAGAACTGGCAGCCTCTTCAGTGGATCTGGGACTTCAGCTCTGGGTCCCCATGGAGGATTACTGGACAGTGCTCTGGCGACTGAACGAAGATGTGAAGCAGGCTTTTGATGCAGAAGGAATCACCATTCCCTATCAACAGATCGATATTCATACAAAGGAGTAAAGATAATGATTAAAAATATTCCTTCAGCCTATGAGCTGATCAAACAGGAAAAGTTAACAGATGTGCATTCCGATGGAACGGTACTTCGTCATAAGAAGAGCGGTGCAACCATTGCTCTGGTGGAGAATGACGATGATAATAAGGTGTTTTATATCGGTTTCCGTACGCCGCCGGAAAATTCCACCGGTGTCCCACATATTATTGAGCACACGGTTCTTTGCGGATCGAAGAAGTATCCGACAAAGGATCCTTTTGTGGAACTGGTAAAGGGGTCGTTGAATACCTTTTTAAATGCCATGACGTATCCGGATAAGACCGTTTATCCAATCGCATCAACGAATGAGGCGGATTTTAGAAATCTTATGGATGTCTATATGGATGCGGTGCTTCATCCGAATATCTACCAGTATGAGGAGATTTTCCGTCAGGAGGGCTGGCACTATGAGATGGAGGATCCTTCCGATGACCTTACCATCAATGGTGTCGTGTACAATGAAATGAAGGGTGCCTTTTCCGCACCGGATGATGTCATGGATCGTCAGATTATGAACTCTCTTTATCCGGATACAGCTTATGGTGTAGAGTCCGGTGGAGATCCAAAGAATATTCCGGATCTTACCTATGAGGAGTTTTTGAATTTCCATAGAAGATATTATCATCCTGTCAATTCCTATATTTACCTCTATGGTAACACCAATATGGAAGAGCAGCTCCGTTATCTGGATGAGAATTATCTGAGTGCATATGACAAGATTGAGCTCGATTCCGAGGTTAAGCGGCAGGAACCGTTCAAAGAGCCGAAGGATGTGGAAGTTTCTTATCCGATTGCAGCAGAAGAGGATACGAAGAATAAGACCTATCTGTCTATGAATTTCGTTGCAGGGGATGCTTTGGATGCAAAGCTGTATGAGGCGTTTGATGTGTTGGATTATGCGCTTCTTTCCGCACCGGGAGCACCACTTCGTCAGGCAATTCTCGACGAGGGAATCGGTACGGATGTAAGTGGCGGATATCAGACAGCCATGCTCCAGCCGTATTTTTCTATCGTAGTAAAGGGCAGTGATCCGGAGAAGAAGCAGCCGTTTGTTGATCTGGTACATCGTGTATTGACAGAGGTCGTAGAGAAGGGCCTGGATCAGGATACTCTTATGGCAGCATTGAATTCTGCTGAATTTAAATATCGTGAGGCGGATTTTGGAAGCTATCCAAAGGGATTGATTTATGGACTTGGCATTCTGGATTCCTGGATCTACGACAAGGATGATCCATTCCTTCATCTGAAGGAGCTGGCTGTTCTTTCTGAACTGAAAAAAGAAATAACAACAGGCTACTATGAGGATCTGATCCGTAAATATCTGTTGCAGAATCCGCATAGTTCTGTTGTTGTAGCTCTTCCGAAGCCGGGATTGGCAGGAGAAGAGGAGAAGAGGCTTGCAGAGAGGCTTGCAGAAAAGAAGGCAGCCTTAACAGAGGAGCAGATTCAAGAGATCGTGGATCAAACCCGCCATCTGAAGGAATATCAGGATACACCAAGTACGCAGGAAGAACTTGAGACAATTCCGCTTCTTTCAAGAAGAGATTTGAAGAAAGAGACAAAGGAACTTACCGGTATGGTGCATCTGGAGCAGGGTGTTCCTGTTGTTTATACCGATAAGGAGACAAACGGTATCGACTACTTGAATATCCTGTTTGATGCCGGAGAGATCGGACTTGAGGATGCACCTGCCTTTGCTTTTGGTATGCGACTGCTTGGACTTTTGAATACGAAAAGCTACAGCTACCGTGATTTTTCAACACAGGTGAACCTTCATACAGGAAGTATGGCAGCGGATGTGCGCGCCATTCGTACGGACTGTGGGGACCAGGATCCGCTTCCGGGCGCTGTGACAAAGAATTACCGGTTCTTTGCAGATATTCGAACCAAATTTATGTATCAGGAGGCAGACAGCGCAATGAAGCTGTTGGCTGAGATGCTGTTTACATCTGATTTTTCAGATAAGAAGCGTGTCCGTGAAGTTCTTCTGGAGGAAAAGAGTGCCATCGAGATGCGCTTTATGTCCAGTGGAAATGCCATCGCATCGGTTCGTGGAATGGCACATTTTTCTGCAACAGCGGCTTATAATGATGCCACAGGCGGTGTGGATTATTATCGCTTCCTGCAGGATTTTGCAGAGCATTTTGACGAGAAGATCGATGCATTCTGCAAGGGAATGCAGGAGATGATGCAGAAGGTATTTACGAGAAATCACCTCGTGCTTCATACCGTAGGTAAGACCGCATCCATGCAGCTGATTCGTGATTATATGTCAGAGGGATTATCAAAGCTTTATCCGGATCATAAGGAAGTGGTTCCACAGATTGACCTGACGAAGAAGCCGCTTCGTGAGGCAATCAAGACCTCAGCCGCCGTAAATTATATTGGTCGTGTCGGTGAATTTGCCAGCAAGGATTTTGCCTATAATGGTGCGATGAAGATTTTGCGTGTCATCTTAAGTTACGATTATCTGTGGATCAATATCCGTGTCAAGGGTGGAGCCTACGGATGCGGAAGTAATTTCCTCAGAAGCGGAATTGCCACTTTCACGACCTACCGTGATCCGAACCTTTCAGCATCCAACCGGGTGTTTGAAAATATTCCGGAATATCTTCGTAACTTTAATGTCAGCAAGAGAGATATGACAAAGTACGTTATTGGAGCCATCAGTAATATGGATACACCGTTAACACCGGCATCTGCTGGTCAGAGAGATTTCACCTCCATCCTGACCGGTGTCTCCTATGATAAGCTTCAGAAAGAAAGAGAAGAAGTTCTCGATGCTGATGTAGAGGATATCCGTGCACTTGCAGATGCCATTGAGGCTGCACTTGCGGATAACTGTATCATTGCCATCGGTAATGAGGACGCTATAGAAAAGGATGCGGATCTTTTTGATAAGATCGAAAGCCTTAACGCATAAGGAGAAGATATGGAAGCAGACAAGATGTTAAGAAGTGGATTCGTAACCATCATTGGTCGTCCGAATGTAGGAAAGTCTACATTGATGAATCACATGATCGGTCAGAAGATTGCGATTACTTCGAATAAGCCTCAGACGACACGAAATCGAATTGAGACGGTTTATACCGATGAGAGAGGACAGGTCGTTTTTCTTGATACACCGGGTGTTCACAAGGCAAAGAACAAGCTCGGAGAATACATGACCAAGGTTACCGCAGCAGCTCTTAAGGGAGTGGATCTGATCCTCTGGCTGGTAGAACCGGATGAGTTCGTCGGAGGCGGAGACCGCTTCATTGCAGAGCAGTTAAAAGCTCAAAGTACGCCGGTGATTCTTGTAATCAATAAGATTGATACCATTCGTCATGAGCAGATTCTGACTACGATTGCAGCCTATAAGGATCTGATGGACTTTGCAGAGATTGTTCCGGTCTCTGCCCTCCGAGGACAGGGCTGTGAGGACCTTTTGGATACCATTTACCGGTATCTTCCGGAAGGCCCGTACTTCTTCGATGAGGATACCATTACCGATCAGCCTGAGCGTGCCATCTGTGCTGAAATGATCCGTGAGAAGGCACTTCATGCTTTAAGTGATGAGGTGCCGCATGGAATCGCTGTTACCATTGAGCAGATGAAGGACCGTCCGGGAAAGCGTCTTTGTGATATTGATGCGACCATCATCTGTGAGAGAGATTCCCATAAGGGAATTATCATTGGAAAACAGGGAAGTATGCTTAAGAAGATCGGAACGAATGCAAGATTTGAAATTGAAAGACTTCTGGGATGTAAGGTGAACCTGCGTCTTTGGGTCAAGGTCAAAGAGAGGTGGAGAGATTCCGATGTTCTGATTGCCAACTATGGTTATCGTAAGGAAGAAGATGAGTAGACTCTATGGATAATCAGATTACGGTCAATGGTATTGTGGTATCTTCCATGCCGGTTGCTGAGACGGACAAGCGCGTTGTGCTGTTAACAAAAGAGCTTGGGAAGATTTCTGCTTTTGCCAGAGGAGCGGTACGACCGAACAGTCCGCTCCTTGCGGCCGGGAATCCGTTTTGTTTCGGAACGTTTACCCTTCATTCGGGAAGAACAGCCTATAACCTTCGGTCGGTTAAGATGACGGCACGCTTTGAGTCCCTGCTGAACGACTTGAGTGGTGTCTGGTATGGCTATTACTTTCTGGAAGTGGCGGAGTACTATGGCAGGGAGAATATGGATGAGTCCGAGAGGATTAACCTGCTCTATTTGACGCTTCGTGCACTTGAAAAAAAGCGGCAGAGTTTTGATCTGATTCGTACCATCTATGAGATTCGAACCCTCGGTGTCAACGGGGAATATCCCAATGTATTCACCTGTGTATCCTGTGGAGGAGAAGCGCAGGCGAAAAGGCTGTCGCATTTTTCTGTAAAAGCGGGAGGATGCTTTTGTGAGGAGTGTGTGAACCGGAAAGGGGGGCGCCCGGCTGATTTGCGGCCGCTTTCTGTTTCGGCTTTGTACACCCTGCAGTTTATTTTATCGACTCCGCTTCCGAAACTCTATACCTTCGATGTGACACCGGAAGTGTTAGAGGAACTCTCGTCTCTAGTCCGCAGCTGGCGCCGTGTGTACAGCGGACATAAATACAAGTCTGAGGAATTTATCGGATTATAAACTTTTCTTTCAAAATGACAAAAAGAAGCGTATAATAGAACGGATCTTGCGTCATAGGTGGCGAGACTTGAAAGGAACGTACAAAGGAGACGTAGACATGAGGGAACAACCGAAGCGAAGAAAGCGTTCTCAAGAGGAACTGCGACTTTTAAGAGAGAAACGCAGAAGGCAGATTATTCGCAGGAGAAGAAGAGCACTCGCTCTGTTTTTGCTGCTTCTTGCTGTGGCGGTGGGATTTGGAATAGCAGCTTTTCTGGGTGTATTTGAGAAGAGAAGCGATGAGAATCTTTTGTCTCTGAAGTCGGATGGGACTGTTGTATATGAAGAAGTTGCATCCTTAAAGGATGGGAAATACGACGCGAAAGAACTGAAGGAATATGTCACCGATCAGATCGATGTCTATAACAACAGTCACAGTGATGGTGATGTGAAGCTGAACCGGTATTCTGTGAAAAAGGATCAGGTGTATGTCCGTACAACATATAAGGATATTGCAACCTACCGGGATTTTACCGGCTATGAAATTTTTGACGGGACCGTGGCGCAGGCGAAGAAAGCAGGCTATGACTTCAGTGATACTTTTAAGCTGAAGAGCAGGAAGCTTAAGCTTACCAAAGACAGCGTTGTATCAGCCGATGCCAAGATGTTCGGTGGAGACAAGAAGCCGGCAGCAGGCATGAGAGTACTGATTATCAAAGAGAATACAGCGGTTAAGGTGGATGGAGAGATTTATGCAGTCTCATCCACAGGTACGAAGTTAAAAGACGAAGAAACGGTGGAGATCGCCTCAGGGGATGAGGACGATACACTCCTTACCTATATTTTTTATAACTAAGAGAGGAAGAGGATTATGGAAAAGACAATGGACAAGATTGTAGCCCTGGCAAAAGCAAGAGGTTTTGTATACCCGGGTTCTGAGATTTATGGTGGCCTTGCCAATACCTGGGATTACGGTAACCTGGGTGTTGAATTGAAAAACAACGTAAAGCGTGCATGGTGGCAGAAGTTCATTCAGGAGAGTCCATACAACGTTGGTGTTGATTGTGCGATCCTTATGAACCCGCAGACATGGGTTGCATCCGGTCATATCGGTGGATTCTCAGATCCTCTTATGGATTGTAAGGAGTGTCACGAGAGATTCCGTGCAGATAAGATCATTGAGGATCATGCGCAGGAGAAAGGAATTGAGTTGAAGTCCTCCGTGGATGGATGGACCAAGGAAGAGATGGAGAACTGGATCGAGGAGAACAATGTTGTTTGTCCTTCCTGCGGTAAGCACAACTTCACAGAGATCCGTGAATTTAACCTGATGTTTAAGACATTCCAGGGTGTGACAGAGGACAGCTCCAATACCGTTTACCTTCGTCCGGAGACAGCGCAGGGTATTTTCGTTAATTTCAAGAACGTACAGCGTACTTCCCGTAAGAAGCTTCCATTCGGTATCGGACAGATTGGTAAGTCTTTCCGTAACGAGATTACACCGGGTAACTTTACTTTCCGTACCCGTGAGTTTGAGCAGATGGAGCTGGAATTCTTCTGTGAGCCGGGAACAGATTTAGAGTGGTTTAAGTACTGGAGAGGTTTCTGCCGTGACTGGCTCTTATCTCTCGGAATCAAGGAAGAGCATATGCGTCTTCGTGACCATGATCCGGAGGAGCTTGCATTCTACTCCAAGGGAACAACCGATATCGAGTATACCTTCCCGTTTGGATGGGGTGAGCTTTGGGGTATTGCTGACCGTACCGATTACGACTTAGGACGTCATCAGGAAGTATCCGGTCAGGATCTGACCTACTTCGATGATGCAAAGGGAGAGAAGTATCTTCCATACGTTATCGAGCCATCTCTTGGAGCAGACCGTGTGGTACTTGCATTCCTTTGCGAGGCTTATGATGAGGAAAATATCGGAACAGAGGAGAAGCCGGATATGAGAACCGTACTTCATTTCCATCCGGCACTGGCACCGGTTAAGATCGGTGTGCTTCCACTTTCCAAGAAGCTGAATGAGGGTGCAGAGGCTGTATTTGCACAGCTTTCCAAGAAGTACAATTGTGAGTTCGATGACAGAGGTAATATCGGTAAGCGTTACCGCCGTCAGGATGAGATTGGAACACCATTCTGCGTAACCTATGACTTTGAGTCAGAGGAAGATCAGGCAGTTACCGTTCGTGACCGTGATACCATGGAGCAGGAGCGTGTGGCAATCGCAGATTTAGATGCATATTTTGCAGAGAAGTTTACATTCTAAGTAAAGCGCTGGATAAAAGAAAGGACCCGTGGGAAATTTTCCCACGGGTTCTTTTTGTAGAACAACTTATATTTTGTTACATAACAGATAAGGAAATGTGATCCATGCCAAGTACAAATGGTGTAATGCCGTAATAGCTGTATCGTGGCGCCTGTCCTTTGATATTTTCCGGATGATTCTTGCCGTAGTAGGCATTCGGACAATCCCAGGTGATATCGACGATGCGCCAGCTTCCGTCCAGATAGAGAGCATTCCATTCGTGATTCGGATTCGTGTGGTCTTTGCCGGCTGTAATGGAATGGCCGGTTCCTACGATATTCAAGCATGGAATGCCAGCGTAGGTGTACATAACACGGGCGAGGCGTGAGAAGCCGGAGCAAATAGCCTTTTTATGCTTGAAGACCCAGTCGGGATCAGCGGAATTCCATTGAATATTGCTGCCATCATGAGAACTCAATGCGGCATAATTGTATTGAATGTTTGTGGCAAGCCAATCGTGAATGGCTTTGGCTTTATCTTCCTTCGACTTACAGCCCTTTATAATGGACTTCGTTGTGGCCTTAATCTGGGAGGCGTATTTTAGGTTCTGCGCGAAGTACGGTGTCCGCTTGGTTTTCGGCGAATACTTTTTATTCAGAGTGTTACGGAATGTCTTCTCTGACTTGCCAGCAGGAGAGAAGAAGACGTATTTACCGGATTTCTTGCTGATATTGAGCTGAAAAAATCCGGTATAGATCATCGAGAGATTGTCTGACTGGTACGCTTGATCGGAGCGGCAGACCCAGATGGTGCTTTGTTTCAGACGGGTCAGATCCGCCTGAATGGAAGCGTTGCCGCTGCTGTTAACGACTACCGGCTTTTCATCAAGCATAGCACAATCACAGGTGAGAGCGCGATTTGCATACTGCCTACACCCCTTGAGGGAGAAGGTCAGAATATTTTTCGTATTGTTAATGGTAGCTTTTATGGATCCATTGTATTTCGACAGTTCTGTGGACGTCAGGGAGACAGAAGACAGACTCTTAGCTACTTTGGCTTGAGCCGGATAAGCTGTAAACAGGAGTGCGCAAGAGAGCATAAGGGCTGTCGCAGTACGTAACTTCCTTAGGATGCGGTGTTTTATCATAGGTGATCCCTTTCTTTTTGTTCGTCAATGTTAATGCTAGTATATCAAAAAAAATATTTGTTGTGTTGATGCATATAATTTCTTTTGTTAAAATAAAAAAGGCTTGGATTGGGGTAGATTCAGGCATAATCCTATTACATTTATAGAAGAGGAGAGTATTTATGAAAAACAACAAATTTTATCGATTGTTAGCAGCTGGTCTTATTTCCACAACTGTGCTTTCTGCGGGTCCTGTGGCAACATTTGCAGGAGCACCTGTCGTTGCACAGGCAGCGTCCACCATGGATACAGCGACAGAGATTGACCTGTTTTCCGGCTTCGAGACGACCGTTTCCAAAGGGGAAGTGCAGTATTATAAATTCTATAATACGACCGGGACTGCGATTGATTTAACCATTGGGTCAAATGATAATCACATTGACGCAGATGTTAGCATTATGAAGAAGATCAATGGAATTTATGTCAATGTCCGTGGTTATAAATACAAAAAGGGTTCCAATCCGGAGGCATATTACTATTGCCTCGAGGCGGATAAGAATCCGTACATCCTTGTTGTAAAGGGTTCTGAAGATGAGGATTCCGAGACCCTTGGCATTACAGCTACAAAGCTGGAGGATCCTTCTGCATCTCTTAAATCAGGAAAGAAGGTAAAGACAGGAGAACTGGTATCTTCCAGAATCTATACCAAGGATGACAGGGATTGTTATAAGTTTAATAGCGGCAAATACAATCTGATCAAGATTCAGGCAACATCCGGCAACTGGGCATCCAATATTTATTCTGTTTATAAAAATACCAGCGGAGCATCTTCTTCCGTGGTTGGATCATGGAATTATAACAGTTTAAGCTCCGAGACCCAGACAAGTGACTATATCCGTTTAGAGAAGAATACGGATTATTATATCGATGCGAAGTTGTGGAACGGTGATCCTGAGGAATATTCCTTTAAGATCTTGGGATACGTCGATGTGGAAAATCAGGAAAAGAAGGCTTCTGTTGTAAAAATGGGAAAGTCTGTCGCTGGCCAGCTGGAAGTTAAGGATGATGTTGACTATTATAAATTTAAGGCAACAAAGTCTGGAAAGGTGAAGCTGACAGCAAGTGCAGAGGAGGCGTTTTTTAAGGATGTTACGATGGATATCTATAAGAAAGGCTCTGCATCCAAGCTGGTAACGACGGAAGTCAAGAAAACAGCAACCAAAGCTTCGTTTAAGGTGAAGAAGAATAAGTGGTATGTTGTACGTATCACCGGTGCAGCCAAGAAGGCCTATACATTTAAGATCAAATAATAAAAGAGGACTGCCGCATTGGCAGTCCTTCTTCATGTCAGTGAGCGGCTTTTTGCCGGTCACTTTTTCTTTTATGCCAGTACGACGAAGGATTGAGCTCCTACGGTCAATTCCTTGTCTGTCAGTTTCCCGGAACCGAGAGAGTACAGGATGTTTTTCTTCCACTCGGTGTCAAGCTGATCAGCACTTACGGTAACCGGTGTAGAGGAAGGGTTGACACCGCAGATGAGATTACCACGCTGATAGAGGAAGAGCGGACAGTCACTTTTTGCGAAAAGAGGCTTAAAGCTGCCATTGGCCTTAAGATCGTCATGTTCGTGTCTAAGCTGGATCAGAGAGCGAACCGTCTCAAGAAGAGAGGTCTTATCACCAAGCTGATCAGCAACGCATGGAGCATCCTCCTGCGGATCCAGCGGAAGATACAGATCCTCCGGGAAGGCGGTGGAGAATCCCATGTTTTTCTCGTGGTTCCACTGCATAGGAGTACGGGTACCGGTACGGCTGTAACCGCCCTCCTTGGTCGGCATGTTATCGATATAGCGCATACCGATCTCATCTCCGTAATACATGAACGGAACACCCGGCATAGAGAAAAGGAAGGCGTAGGCAACCTTTAACTCTTCCACATCCAGAGTGCGACGAAGACGCGGAGTATCATGATTACCGGAAATCAGACTGATATAGCCTTTGCCGTTAACTGCTTTGTATTCCGGAAGGTATTTGTCAAGGAACCGGGTGATGTCACCACCGGCATCCTTGCGGAAGAAACTGCGATCCTTCTTCAAAGACACCGGAAGACTTCCTTTGTTGTCAGCATCATCCCGATAATCACGGAAAAGTGTACGATAGCCGGAATTCGGGTTATCCAGGGTAAAGTCACAGTGAAAACCACCGGAGATGGACTGCGAAGGATGATCCCATTCAGAGACCAGGGCACATTCCGGATAATCGCTGTCGAACATCTGACGGACATCCTGCCAGATCTTCTGTGTGTAGGATTTATCTTCGGTATCATTCTTAACAAGGGAATCCGCCATATCAACGCGGAAACCGTCACAGCCGCGATCCATCCAGAAGCGCATGACATCCTTCATAGCTTCTCTTGTCTCAATGGCGGCAGGATTGTCGGCCGGCATCTGCCAATCTTCATCGATTTCTCCGAATCCGTAATTGAGGGCAGGCTGTGACTTAAAAAAGTTCAGCATGTATATGCCGTCACGCTGACATTCTCCGGCGATATAAGGGCGTCCTTTCATAGCCCAGGCATAGTCAGCCCAGACGTAGCGGTCAGAGTATTCATTACGCTCCTGCTTACCGCTTTCGATAAACCAAGGATGCTCTTCGGAAGTATGTCCGGGAACAAGGTCAAGCAGGACATGGATGCCACGATTATGAGCCTCTCCGAACAGACGGTAGAGATCTTCATTGCTGCCATAGCGAGGAGCAACCTTCTTATAATCTCTTACGTCATAACCGGCATCTTTAAAAGGAGAGTCGTAACAAGGATTGATCCAAAGGGCGTTAAAGCCTAAATCCTTAATATAATCCAGACGGGAGGTGATACCATCGATATCGCCGATACCGTCTCCGTTACTATCCTGAAAAGACTGCGGATAAATTTCATAAAAAACTGCATCATTTAACCAAGAAACCATCTTTATAACCTCCAATGTTTTATTTTTAGAAAGCATACCATTTCTATCGAAGAAGGGATAGAGGAAATGCTTTAGGAACGTATTGAGTTTTTGTGATTTTTTGCGAATTCAATCAGAAAAGGCGAAAAATACAAAAAAATACACACTGTCAAAGTGCACAAAAATTGAGAGAATGGATTGGTAAATATTACGGATTGCACAAAAGAATAGGCTTAGAAAAACATTGTATAAGTTGCTTAGAATAGTCTGAAATGAATAGAAAATTATGAAAAAAAGCTCAATTTAGCAAATTTAGCAACGAAAACGATTTATATACCGAAAATTCGCGTTTACGCGCTAAATCGCGGAATGTGCATATATACCAAAAATCGCCTTGAATACACAAGATTTTGTGTTAAAATACATAAGGACACAGCCAAAACCACTTGTTTTAGGGTGTGCCAAGGATCTTACTCTTGTTCGTGAGTAAATGAGTAAAAAGGGGATCCGTTATTGATAAGAAATAGGAGGAAGTAAAAATGGCAAACAAATGGGTTTACACCTTCAAAGAGGGTAACATGTCTATGAGAAATCTGCTTGGCGGTAAGGGCGCTAACTTAGCAGAGATGACAGAGATTGGTCTTCCAGTTCCACAGGGATTTACAATTACAACGGAAGCTTGTACACAGTACTACGAAGATGGACGTAAGATCAATGATGAGATCATGGCCCAGACAATGGAAGGCGTTGCTTGGATGGAGAAGGAGAACGGTAAGAAGTTCGGTGACCTTGAGAATCCACTTCTTGTATCTGTTCGTTCCGGAGCACGTGCTTCTATGCCAGGTATGATGGATACAATCCTTAACCTTGGCCTTAATGACGAAGTTGTTGATGCGATGATTAAGGGTAACCCAGATCCGGCCTTTGAGCGTTTTGTATACGATTCATACAGAAGATTCATTCAGATGTTCTCTGACGTAGTAATGGAAGTCGGCAAGAAGTACTTCGAGCAGCTGATCGACAAGATGAAGGAAGAGAAGGGTGTTCAGTATGACGTTGAACTGACAGCAGCAGATTTAAAGGAGCTTGCTTGCCAGTTTAAGGCAGAGTACAAGAAGCAGTTAGGAGAAGACTTCCCGTCCGATCCGGTTGAGCAGTTAAAGCTTGCAATCGAGGCTGTTTTCCGTTCATGGGATAACCCTCGTGCTAACGTATATCGTCGTGATAATGATATCCCATACTCATGGGGTACTGCAGTTAACGTAATGCCAATGGTATTCGGTAACTTAAATAACAATTCCGGTACAGGTGTGGCATTTACACGTGATCCGGCTACAGGTGAGAAGAAGCTCATGGGTGAGTTCCTTAAGAACGCACAGGGTGAGGACGTTGTAGCAGGTGTTCGTACACCAATGCCAATTGCTCAGATGGAGCAGGAATTCCCTGAGGCATATAGCGAATTTATCAAGGTATGTGAGACATTGGAGAATCACTATCATGATATGCAGGATATGGAGTTCACCGTTGAGAATAAGAAGCTTTACATGCTTCAGTGCCGTAATGGTAAGAGAACAGCACAGGCTGCACTCAAGATTGCATGTGACCTTGTAGATGAAGGACATAAGACAGAGGAAGAGGCAGTTGCAATGATTGATCCTCGTAACCTCGATACTCTTCTTCATCCTCAGTTCGATGTGGATGCACTTAAGGCTGCAACACCAATCGGAAAAGGACTTGGAGCATCTCCGGGAGCTGCTTGCGGTAAGGTTGTTTTCACAGCAGATGACGCAGTAACATGGGCAGAGCGTGGAGAAAAGGTTATTCTTGTTCGTCTCGAGACATCTCCGGAGGATATCACCGGAATGAAGGCAGCAGAAGGAATTCTGACTGTACGTGGTGGTATGACATCACACGCAGCTGTTGTTGCCCGTGGTATGGGTGAGTGCTGTGTATCCGGATGCGGCGACATCAAGATGGATGAAGAGAATAAGAAGTTTGAATTAGCAGGTAAGACATTCCATGAGGGAGATTACCTTTCTATCGATGGTACAACCGGTAACATCTATGACGGCGAGATTAAGACAGTAGATGCTAAGATCGCAGGAGAGTTCGGACGTATCATGGCATGGGCTGATAAGTTCAGAAGAATGAAGGTTCGTACCAATGCAGATACACCAGCAGATGCAAAGAAGGCTCGTGAGCTTGGTGCACAGGGTATCGGTCTTTGCCGTACAGAGCATATGTTCTTCGATGAGAACCGTATCGCAGCATTCCGTGAGATGATCTGCTCTGATACAGTAGAAGAGAGAGAAGCAGCTCTTGCTAAGATTCTTCCATATCAGCAGGATGACTTTAAGCAGTTATTCGAGGCTATGGAGGGTAACCCTGTTACCATTCGTTTCCTTGATCCACCTCTTCATGAGTTCGTTCCTACAGCAGAGGAGGATATCAAGAAGTTAGCTGAGGCTCAGGGCAAGTCCATCGAGAGCATCAAGAGCATCATCGAAGGCCTTAAGGAGTTCAACCCAATGATGGGTCATCGTGGATGCCGTCTTACCATCACATACCCTGAGATTGCAAAGATGCAGACAACAGCTGTTATCCGCGCTGCAATCGAGGTAAAGAAGGCTCATCCAGATTGGAACCTTGTACCGGAAATCATGATTCCGCTTGTTGGAGAGTTCAAGGAGTTCAAGTTCGTTAAGGATATCGTAGTAGAGATTGCAGATGCTGAAATCGCAGCAGCAGGCTCTGACCTGACATACGAAGTTGGTACAATGATCGAGATCCCAAGAGCTGCACTTACAGCTGATGAGATCGCAAAGGAAGCTGACTTCTTCTGCTTCGGAACCAACGATCTGACCCAGATGACCTTCGGCTTCTCCCGTGATGATGCTGGTAAGTTCTTAGGTGCATACTACGATAATAAGATTTTCGAGTCTGATCCATTCGCTAAGCTCGATCAGACCGGTGTTGGTAAATTAATGGATACAGCACTTAAGCTTGGTCGCCCGGTAAACGAGAAGTTACATTGCGGTATCTGTGGAGAGCACGGTGGAGACCCATCTTCCGTTGAGTTCTGCGATTCCATTGGCTTAGACTATGTATCATGCTCACCATACCGTGTACCTGTTGCACGATTGGCAGCGGCACAGGCAGCTATCGCCGAGTCACGTCAGTAAAAGATGCAAGCTGTTTTTTGGGAACTTTTGAAATCTCCAAAGATTTCATGAAGCAAAGTATGAGGATTTATCATCCGGAAAATACTTTCCATTACCCAGAAAAGCTTGAAATAAAGCTATTCCTAGTATAGGGTGTCTGCTTAGACACCCTATATTTTTTTACTTAAGAATAATTTCAACCAGGCTGTAATGAGAGCTAGACACAAGAAATTGTTGACTGCATTCGACAAAATTTTTGTCAGAAGTTCGGGAAATCCGAACAGTAAAAATTAACCATTTTGGAAAAAGTTCGGAATATCCGAACTTAGAAGGAGGTTCAAAAATGTCGGAGTTTACAGCTAAAAAGCTTAAAGAAGCGCGTGTTAGGGCAGGTTTTACTCAGGATGAAGCTGCAAAGCTCATGAACTTGAAGAAGACGACCATGAGTGAAATGGAAGCTGGGAAGAGAAGTATATCTGCTGATGAACTTGCACAGTTCTCTCGTATTTATGAAGTTGATGTAAGAGAATTACTGTTCCTAGAGTTTACAGAATCCGGTGAAGAGCAGAGACTTGCAGCTAAGTACAGTTCGTTCTTTAAATTACTTGAGAAATTATCTGATCGTGATATTGAAGATGTTTATTGGGTAATAAAGCGTAAGGTTGAAGGATTGCTTTAAAAACTAAATAAGACTCAGGATGCCCGCATTGCAGATTACACCTGCTTTGCGGGTATTTTTTTGTATTGACATGTAGTCAATGACTACATATAATGAAAGTAGAGATACACGCATTGACTACATTAATTTAGGAGGTAGTGCCATGGATAAGGAAATATATAGCATTGAAGGTATAGATATTGAAGTGGAAAAAACTGATAAAACAGACGCTGATGCTGTACGCCGGAAGATGGCATATGCGTTTAAGATGATTAGAGCGCAGTCAGGAATGAATAGAAAAGATTTTTCTGCCTGGCTTGGTATTCCATATAGAACTATGCAGGAATGGGAACTTGGTCGTAGGGCAATGCCAGAATATGTACTTCGTTTGATTGCTTATAAAGTACAGATGGAGAAGAAAAGGGGGAACCTATAATGACAGTATTGTATGGTATTGGAACAGTTTTAAGAGTTATCCTTAGAATAGCATTATTACCTGTACAAGCAGTTCTTACATTGCTGATGCTTGCAATTGACTTTATTGGTGGCCTGGCAAATCTTGTATGTTGGGTTCTGGGAGTTTTTTTTGTAATTGGAGGCATCTGCTCGTTTATTAATGGATCTGCATCACTTGGATGGCAAGGACTTATTGTAGGTATTATTGTTGCAGTGGTTCCTCAAGCATTAACTCTATGGGGAGCAGCAGGGATTGGTTGCTTAAAGGAATTATTAGCAAGAATATAAAGCTATAGTGTGTTAAGTGTTCTAATGAAAATCTTTCCGGACTTGGTAAGATGTATGCCAGTGGCGGAGAATTCACCGAAAATATTGATAAGATGGGCGGAGAAGGAACTGCTGAATTTACTCACCGTGCGATACAGATCTACTGCGGATGATGCGGTTATGCACTGAACATTCCTGTATTCTGGAAAGTTATGGATTAATGAATATGCCCACAGAATTGCCACATGGTTGTTTGTATCGACTATGTGGCTTTTTTATATCATAAAATAGTTGACAAATACAACTAATGATTTTATCATTTAAATCTATAGGAGGGCATTCGATGGATAAGGTAAAACTATTTCGAGAAAGTACCAGAGAATTAGAACGTAATCTTGAGAAGCTAAACAGTTCTGATTGCTGCCAATGTAACGTTAATACATCTCAATGTTTCCTAGTTGTTGAGATAGGCAGACAACCTGGAATATGTGTAAAGGAACTTGCTGAACTTCTTAAGATGGATAAAAGTGCTGTAAGCAGATCTGTAGAAGAGCTTGTTCAAAAAGGATATGTTTTGCGAGAACCTTCAACAAGGGATCGCAGGTGCGTAGTTCTTAATCTGACTGATGAAGGAATGGCAAGATTCAATACAATAGAGAAAGATATGAATTTGAAGTTTGAGAGAGTTTTTTCAATGATTCCAAAGGAAAAACAGAGTCAGGTTTTAGAGGCATTAAATATCTATAATGATGCGATAAAAAAATCGGAGGTGAAATGCTGTGATTAGGGAAATGAGAGATGAAGACTGGGGGACAGTAGCAGAGATTTACAAGCAGGGATTAGAAGAGGGAACATCAACTTTTAATACAGAGTGTCCTAGTTTTACTGAGTGGAATGAAGGTCACGTAATGAATTGCAGGTTTGTTTTTGAGGAAGAAGGAAAGGTTGTAGGCTGGATAGCGTTAAGTCCCTCTTCAAGTAGGTGCGCATATAAAGGCTGCGTTGAAATGAGTGTATATGTTGATAGAAACTATAGAGGTCATGGGATAGGAACAGCTTTGGTAAATACGATTATCCGAGAGGCTGAGCAATGTGGATATTGGAGCATATATTCTGCAATATTTTCAATTAATAAAGCAAGTATAGCCTTACACAAAAAGTGCGGCTTCAGGGAGATTGGCTATAGGGAAAGAATAGCAAAAGATAGATTTGGAAAATGGCAGAACACAACTCTTATGGAGTACAGAGCTTCATAATTAGTTTATAGGAGAAGCTACTTATGACTATTGAAGAAAAAGCAAACAGGATTATTGAAGATATACGTAATGAAAAAGGCGTAAATCCTATCAAGATGTTTAAGATAATGGCAAAAAATGATTACATAAGCATACATGGGCCAGAACATCATATATTAGACGGGGCATGTCTCTTGATGGCTTATTATAATGCTGGTGGCAAAATAGATATAGACTCCGCTTTAAAGAAACTTCTTAATGAAGGACTCCAGATGCCGGGAGCAATGTGTGGACTCTGGGGAATATGCGGAGCGATAACTTCTATAGGTGCGGCTCTTTCTATTATTGATGGTACAGGGCCTCTTTCTGAAGATGGCACCTGGGGAGATCACATGGCATTTACATCAAGCGCCATAGGAGAACTTGGCCGGATAAATGGCCCAAGATGTTGTAAAAGAGATGCTATGATTGCGTTCAAACACGGAATAGAGTACGTAAGACAGCACTACGGCGTACAGATTGAATATGAGAAGCAACACTGTGAGTTCTCACCTCAGAATCAGCAGTGCATCAAAGAAAGATGCCCGTTCTTTGGATAATGGAAAGCTTTTGGTTTCGGATGATTTAGAAATTATGGAACTTTTTCAGTTTTATAGATGATGGCAAATATCGAATTTGTAGGGGGTATAGAGATGTGGTTTTGGTTAGCACTCGGTTCAGCAGTCTTTGCTGCACTGACATCAATATTGGCAAAGATAGGAATTGAAGGTGTCGGATCGAATCTGGCTACTGCAATCCGTACGATGGTAGTTGTTATAATGGCTTGGGGAATGGTATTTATTACGCATCAGCAAGGCGGTATCAGAGCAATCAGTCAGAAGAGCTGGATTTTCCTGATCTTGTCCGGGCTGGCAACAGGAGCTTCATGGCTATGCTATTACAAGGCATTGCAGATGGGAGATGCTTCAAAAGTAGTGCCGATAGATAAACTGTCCGTAGTTATTACTCTGGTGTTGGCATTTGTTTTCCTTCATGAAGAGTTTACTGCAAAGTCGATGATTGGATGCATACTGATCGGGGCCGGAACATTGTTGATGGTTCTATAAATAAACAATTTCATATTTGTTGAGTTCTTGACCGACATTGTCTCGTTTTGACTCGTTTTGTCTCGTCTCGACCGACATTAGCACTTTTCTTATAGATTTAACGGTGCTATTATTATCATAGACAAGTGAGAGGTAAACAAAAGCCACTCACTTGTTTTTCTTTTGCAGAAGAATAGGAAGCAGATACAAGCGTCATCGCATGACCAACCCTCAAGGTCGTGCCTGGCGCTTTTTTTGTTATCCGAAACCGGAAAGCGCGCGCCGGTGTTTCTATTAAAACTGTCAAAGAAAAGGAGAAAATTGAATATGGATTATGAACGTTTCAAAGAAGGTTTCCAGGATGCGTTAAAGGCTGAACTTGCTGTTAGAGGAGCTGATGTTGAACTTACTGCCCGCAGAGTAGATAAGATGAATGAAAGCTATGATGCTATCACAGTAAGACCTACGGATAGTTCTATTGGAGTAAACATCAGCGTTGAAAAGGCGTTTGCTGCTTATGAGAATGGAACTCCGATTCCTGAGATCGCAGAGCATTTTGCTGATGCAGTAGAGAAGGGATTCCGTGAATCACCTCAGGTGGATCTGGAGTCGATTTCTGACTATGAGCAGATGAAGAGCAAGCTTTCCATGGAAGTGGTATCTGCAGAGAAGAATGCAGAACTTCTTGAGAGCGTACCTCATGAAAGAATGGAGGATATGGCGGTTGTTTATCGTTTTGTTCTTGATCAGACAGATTCAGGTAATGGAACAATCCTTGTTACCAATCAGTTGCTGGAACAGTACGGCATTACAAAGGAACAGCTTCGTTCTGATGCAATGGAGAATGCACCTGAAATCAGACCTTCTGAAATCAGAGGTATGTCTGAAGTGATGAGTGAGCTTGCACCTGGCATGATTCCTGAGGTAGCACCGGAAGATGAGCAGATGTTTGTTGCTACAGTTCCGGATAAGATTCATGGAGCCGGTGTTATCGCATATCCGAATTTCATGGAGGATGCAGCTGAAAAGATGGGCGGTGATTTCTTTGTTCTCCCAAGCAGTATTCATGAGGTTTTGCTTGTAAAGGACAATGGCCAGATGACAGCCAAAGAGCTGGAAAACATGGTCAAAGAGGTCAATGCTACTCAGGTTGAACCTGCAGATCAGCTTACAGATCACGTTTATCATTACGACAGTCAGAATCATATTTTTGAGCTGGCTGATAAGTATGAGGAACGTCAGCGTGAGGTTGAACACGAGGCTGTTGATAAAGATTCCGTCCTTGGAGATCTAAAAGAAAAGAAACAGGAGATTGCAAAGAAAGATCCGGCTAAGGATGCAGCAACAAAGGCTGCAACTAAGAAGCATGAGACTTCTTTATAAGCTCCATCAATAAGTAAGAGAGAGGCTTCCCTATTTTTAGGGAGGCCTTTTTCAACGGTGAAAGGAGATATCTAAGATGAGTAAGAAATATATGAGAGTTCAGAAGAACTTTGACAAAAATGGCATTTCAAGGGTGCCACACAGTGTTGCACCTAAGCTTGGTCCAGTTACACCTTGCAATTGCAGTCATCCTTGCCCTTATGGTAATGGCAGATCTTTTTGCTTTCCCTGCTATCAGAAGCTTGTTGCTGACAGCAGAAGTAACAGTGTTGCTACAGGTAATGCCTAAAGAGGTGTGGTATGGACTTTGCCTATTTTCATGAGGAAGAGTCTGAGCAGTTTGCCTTCTATAGGATTCCCCAGGTTCTCTTTAAGGATGAAAAGTTTGCAAAGCTTTCTACGGATGCCAAGGTTCTGTATGGATTATTTCTGAATCGGGTATCTCTTTCCAAAAAGAATCATTGGATTGATGACGAGGGCAGAGTGTATGTCTATTACACACTTGTCAGTATTCAGGAGGATTTGCATTGTGCGAGTCAGAAGGCTTTAAAGCTTTTAAAGGAGCTTGAGAGTTACGGACTTATCGAAAGAGTTAAGCAGGGACTTTGTAAACCTGACAGGATCTATGTGAAGAACTTTATCCTGCTTCAGGAATCACCAGTCCGGAGTGGTGAAAATCACCATACCGGTGTAGTGAAAATCACCAGCCCGGAATGTCGAGAATCACCACCTAATAATAATGAGTTAAATAATACTGAGTGTAGTAATACTAATCCTTTCCTTTCCGGAGAAGGGATGGGAACGGATACGAGAGCAATGTATCGAGACTATCTCATTGATACTTTGGAGATAGAGATTCTAAAACAAAGGAATCCTTATTGCCAGGATAGAATTGATGAAATCTTGGAGATTATGGTAGATACACTTTGCTCTAACAGGAAAGAAATCCGTATTGCAGGGGATGATAAGCCTGCTCAGATTGTAAAGAGCCAGCTGATGAAGCTGGATTCCGATCATATAGAGTTTGTTTTGCAGTGTATGAAGGAAAACACGACTCAGATAAAAAATGTAAAGCAATACATTCTTGCAGCGCTTTATAATGCGCCACTTACAATCAACAACTATTATTCGTCGCTGGTTCAGCATGACATGGCGACAGGAAAAATCTAAGGAGGAATGACAATGGAACAGATTACAATTGATATTCAGCTTGATCCTATTAAGGATGGAATTAAAGTACCGGAGACAGATGTATCCAGGCCAGATGCTCATGCTGTGATTCTTGGAACCAACGGTAAAATCAGACAGATTTCTATGAAGGAAGCAGAGACAATCCTTGATCAGATGGCTACTTGTGGGGCAGGGACTCACCTTGGAAAGTCAGATTATATTGCTGTTTACAACAAAGATAAGCTTTTTAAGGCAGAGGGTGAAGAGTACCTGGTTGGCAGTGTGCTTATTTTTCAAAGAGCCGGGAATGTGCTTAAGGCTATTCCTGATGATGAGATTGGTGATCTCTTAGAGGTTGCTATGGCACAGATGGATACTTTGAAGGCAGGAGACGCTTGCTTTTCTGCAATGCGTGTTGATTAAGGGAGGAAAATCATGAGTAGAACAATACCGAGAGCCTATGTTACTGCAGCATGGAATAAGAATCCGGTTGTAGCAAAAGAGGATGCTAAGAAATACTGTCAGGAACTGGTAAAGGAAGGATACCTTCCGCTTTGTCCTATTCTTGCTTTTGATGGAATCTTTTTAGCTGAGGATACGGAGGCTCATAAGAGATTCAAGGAGATGTCAGAGGATCTGCTTCGTAGAGCAAGATTTCTTGTTATCTGCGGTAATAAGCAGAATGAGGAAGTGAAGGATGATATTGCAATAGCCAGAAAGTCCAAGGTTATTGTTACAACCTTAGATGGAGTAATTGGCTTATAGGATGTTAGTCAGGAAGGAGGCGATAGTTCATGGTTAATGAAGAGTCATCAGCCAAGTCGCTCCATTTCATGGTGGAAAAAGGTGCTAAGCCGACAGTGCGTATGTTTATGAATATCCTGAAAGCTTATATGCGTCACAGGCATGATAAAAAATATTTTGGGAAGGAGAAAGAGCCTACAGGTAAGATGCCTGTGAAAAAGCTCATTAAGCAGGGCAAAGGTGCTCAGAAGATTGAGTTGGATGGTGAAGATATCCATTTATTTAATCGCCTTGCCAGGAAGTACGGTGTAGATTATGCCGTGGTAAAAGATAAGGAGGCTGGTACTTATAAAATCTTTTTCAAGGCTCAAGATGCAGATGCTATCTCTGATCTGGTAGCTGATTATACCAAGAGAACCCTTGGAAAAGAAAAAGGTGCAAAGGAGAGCGTACTTGGTAAGCTTAAGAAACTTAAGGAGAAGGTTGCTTCTATACCTCGCAAGGTAGTTGAGAAGAGGAAGGAGCAGACACGATGAATCAAAAATTAAAAAAGAAGATTATCCTGAATATCCCTTATGTTGCAATAGGTCTGTTTGCTACCAATTTAGGTGAGGCCTGGAGAATAGCAGACGGGATGAATGCTTCGGAAAAGCTTCAGGGGCTTATTATCGGAGGTGGATTTCAAACCGCATTTACGAATCCGCTTCCTAGCTTACATCCCTTTGATTTGCTTATTGGTGCAGCCTGTGGCGCAGCACTAAGACTTGCAGTTTATCTAAAGGGAAAGAATGCCAAGAAATTTCGGCATGGCTCAGAATATGGTTCAGCCAGATGGGGGAAGCCCTCCGACATAGAACCTTTCAAAGATCCTGATCCGAAGAATAATGTGATTCTGTCCCAAACGGAGCAGATTACACTTAGTTCCAGACCGTCTCAGCCAAAGTACGCAAGAAATAAGAACGTGCTGGTTGTAGGTGGTTCCGGCTCAGGTAAAACACGCTTTTTTATTAAACCAAACTTGCTGCAGTGCGACAGTAAGGATTACCCTTGTTCGTTTGTAGTAACTGATCCAAAGGGAAGTGTGGTTCTTGAATGTGGCAATGCACTTTTGAAGAAGGGGTATCGAATTAAAATCTTCAATACCATCAATTTTAACAAGAGTATGCATTACAATCCTTTCGCTTATATTCATAGTGAAAAGGATATCCTAAAGCTTGTAACTACGCTGATTGCCAATACTAAAGGTGAAGGAAAAGGCGGTGATGAGTTCTGGGAGAAGGCTGAAAAGCTGTTGTATTCAGCACTTATCGGCTATATCCATTATGAGGCTCCAATAGAGGAACAGAACTTCACAACACTTCTTGAAATGATCAACGCAATGGAGGTCAGAGAAGATGATGAGGAGTTCAAAAATGCAGTCGATATGCTCTTTGATGAGCTGGAAGAAAAAGATCCAAATCATTTTGCAGTTCGCCAATATAAGAAATACAAATTGGCAGCTGGAAAGACAGCTAAGTCAATCCTTGTAAGCTGTGGTGCCAGACTGGCTCCATTCGATATCAAGGAGCTTCGAGAGATTACAGCTTATGATGAATTACAACTGGATACTATCGGTGATAAGAAAACGGCGTTGTTTCTGATTATGTCAGATACGGACGCCACTTTTAATTTCCTGATATCTATGGTGTACACGCAGTTGTTCAATCTACTTTGTGAGAAAGCAGATGATGTTTACGGTGGAAGGCTTCCGGTCCATGTAAGGTGCCTCGTAGATGAGTGCGCCAATATCGGACAGATTCCTAACCTGGAAAAACTTGTGGCAACTATCAGATCCCGTGAGATTAGTGCCTGCCTGGTGCTTCAGGCAAAGTCACAGCTTAAGGCAATCTACAAAGATAATGCGGATACCATTATCGGCAACATGGATTCACAGATCTTCCTTGGAGGAACTGAGAAGACAACGCTTAAGGATCTCACCGAGATTCTTGGCAAGGAAACTATTGATATGTACACCACAGGAAATACCAAGGGCTCTCAGGAGTCTTACAATATGAATTATCAGAAGCTCGGCAAAGAGCTGATGAGCATGGATGAGCTTGCTGTTATGGATGGAAGTAAATGTATTGTGCAGGTGAGAGGCGTGAGACCTTTTCTCTCAGATAAGTATGACCTGACAAAGCATCCAAACTATCCGCTGACAGCAGATTATGACAAGAAGAATTGGTTTGATATTGAGAAGTATCTAAACAGAAAGCTTGTCCTTCATCCAAATGATGAATACGAAGTATTTGAAGATGGTGAAAGCAAGTAACCGTCATGCGGCGTAGCCCAAGGGCGATTGAAAAGCAGGAGTCATAACCTGCCGCCGTATTTACTCCTGAAGAGGAGTATAGCGGAAGATTCCGCGTTAATTAATGCAGCGCTGTGCCGGAAAAGTCACTGCAGAAGACATCCGGCTTACAACTGAATATGGAACTTTTTTCAAGGGTAATTAACGAGAGTCACGGCCTGATCAGCCATGGCTCTTTTTTAATGCCCGCAACTACAAACAATCAATTTTTTTAATCACAAGGAGGATTTTATTATGGCATTTTTCAACTCAGCAGTAGGCGTACTTCAGACACTCGTTATCGCACTTGGTGCAGGTCTCGGAATTTGGGGTGTTGTAAACCTCATGGAAGGTTACGGCAATGACAACCCTGGAGCTAAGTCACAGGGCATGAAGCAGCTCATGGCCGGTGGTGGAGTTGCCCTCATCGGTACCACTCTCGTTCCACTTCTTTCCGGACTTTTCTAATCCGGCCTATCACCAACAAAAATCAGGAGGGGCAGTGTAATAAGCTGCCCTTCCCTGAGAAAGGAGGCAATCGTTGGAAAGTTTGTTAGAAAAACTGACTGATTGGCTCAAAGACATGCTGGTAGGTGGGATCATGGATAACCTCACATCTACATTTTCAACCTTGAATCAGAAGATTGGAGAAGTAACAGCACAGGTAGCACAGACTCCGGACCAGTTCCAGCCCACGGTTTATAACCTTATCAGAAATCTGTCGGAGAATGTGATTCTACCCATAGCAGGAATCATCCTTACGTTTATTGCCTGCTATGAACTGATACAGCTGGTCATCGCTCACAATAACCTGGCAAACTTTGAAACCTGGATCTTTTTCAAGTGGGTATTCAAGACCTTTGTAGCAGTAACGCTGATTACAAATACCTTTAATATCACCATGGCAGTCTTTGACGTAGCACAACATGTGGTCAGTCAATCAGGATCACTTATCGCCGGAAGTACCGCAGTGGATGGTTCAACGCTGGCAACTATGCAAAGCACTTTGGAAGCAATGGATGTAGGGCCGCTGTTTGGCATATTCCTGCAGTCCTTTGCAGTGAAGTTCTTATTTGAAATTTTATCGATTCTGATCTGGGCTATTGTCTACGGACGAATGATAGAAATCTACCTGACCATCAGCCTTGCTCCGATTCCTTTTGCGACTTTCGGCAATAGAGAACAGAGCATGATTGGACAGAACTATTTGAGATCCCTTTTTGCACTTGGCTTCCAGGGATTCTTAATCATGGTATGCGTAGCAATCTATGCAGCCATGGTACAGACAGTTTCATTTTCATCAGATATCATGGGCTCTTTGTGGAATGTCCTTGGTATCACATTACTTCTTGCATTCACTTTGTTTAAGACAGGTTCTATTGCAAGATCTGTATTCCACGCACATTAAGGAGGAAAAGAAATGGCATCTTATATTCCGGTGCCTCGTGATCTCACGAAGGTAAAGAGTAAAGTGGCATTCAACCTCACCAAGCGTCAGCTCATCTGCTTCTGTATAGCTGCAGCTATCGGTGTTCCAACCTTTTTCCTTTTGAAAAAGATCGGAGACTCAACCTTTGCAGCTATGGGCATGATGATTGTAATGATGCCGCTGTTTTTCTTTGCAATGTACGAAAAGAACGGACAGCCACTAGAGGTATTCTTGCATCACTTTATTCAGGCAACATTTATCAGGCCGAAAATCAGGCCTTACAAAACAGATAATTATTACGCTGCCCTGATGAGGCAGGAGAAAGCAGAGAAGGAGGTAGAAAAAATTGTTTCTGAAAGCGAAAAAAAGAGACATCGCAATGCCGGCAGGGTTATCGAGAGCAGACCAGAAAAGAGTAAGAGCCGTCATCAAAGAAGCTCAGAAAAATGATGGCGTTCCCAGAACCGCACAGCAGAGCATTCCTTTTGACAGGATGTTTAAGGATGGCATTTGCAGAATAGGCAGCGATTATTATACAAAGACAATTCAGTTTCAGGATATCAATTATCAGCTGGCTCAGCAGGAAGATCAGACAGAGATTTTTGAGGAATGGTGCAGCTTCCTGAATTTCTTTGACAGCTCGGTTCACTTTGAACTCAGCTTCATGAACATGGCTACGGATGCTGAGAAGTTTGAAAAGTCCATTGCCATACCACATCAGAACGATGGCTTTAATGAAGTAAGAGATGAGTATACTGGCATGTTAAAGCGTCAGATGGAAGCTGGTAACAACGGTCTTACCAAGACCAAGTATTTATCCTTTGGTATTCATGCAGAGTCCATGAAAGCAGCAAAACCGAGACTTATTCATATCGAGATGGATCTTCTTAACAACTTCAAGAGACTTGGTGTTCAGGCAAATACGCTAAACGGCGCAGAACGCTTAGAGTTGATTCACCAGCAGTTTCATATGGGAGATGATGAGAAGTTCTTCTTCGACTGGAAATGGCTTGTGGGAAGCGGCCTTTCTGTAAAAGACTTTGTGGCTCCTGCAGGACTTCATTTCAAAAATGGTAGATTATTCCAGATGGGTAATCTCTATGGAGCCATGAGTTTCTTAAGCATTACAGCTTCTGATATATCAGATAGAATGCTTGCGGATTTCCTTGGTATGGAGTCTAGTCAGATTGTAACCATGCATGTGCAGTCGGTAGATCAGACAGAGGCGATTAAGACGGTAAAGCATACCATTACAGAACTTGATCGAAGCAAGATTGAGGAGCAGAAGAAAGCAGTGAGAGCCGGTTACGATATGGATATTATTCCATCTGATCTTGCCACTTATGGCAAGGATGCAAAAGCACTTTTAAAAGAATTGCAGAGTCAGAATGAGCGTATGTTCCTTCTGACTTTTTTAGTGCTTAATACCGGTAAGACGGAGCAGGAGCTTGAAAATAATGTCTTTCAGGCAAGCTCCATTGCACAGAAGCATAACTGCAATCTGGTACGGCTCAATTTCCAGCAGGAGCAGGGGCTTATGAGTTCCCTTCCGCTTGCTTACAATGAGATCGAGATCCAGCGAGGGATGACCACAAGTTCTACTGCGATCTTTGTTCCATTCACTACGCAGGAACTGTTTCAGTCAGGTGATGAAGCTTTATACTATGGCCTTAATGCTCTTTCCAATAACCTGATCATGGTGGATCGAAAGAAGCTTAAGAACCCCAATGGCCTTATTCTTGGTACACCCGGTGCAGGTAAATCATTCTCGGCAAAAAGAGAGATCGCTAATGCGTTTCTTGTTACGGATGATGATATTATCATTTCGGATCCTGAGTCAGAGTACAGTGCACTGGTAAAAAGATTTGGCGGCCAGGTCATTAAGATCAGTCCTACCAGCAGTCAGTACATCAATCCTATGGATATCAACATGAACTATTCGGATGATGATAACCCGATCGCTCTTAAGGCGGACTTTATCCTGTCACTTTGTGAGCTGATCGTCGGTGGAAAGGAAGGATTAAAACCGGTAGAGAAGACAGTTATTGACCGTTGTATTCATCAGATCTATCAACGGTATTTCCTTGATCCGGTTCCTGAGAATATGCCACTTTTGGAGGATCTCTATAATTCGCTTTTAAAGCAGGATGAACCGGAGGCTAAGAATGTGGCAACAGCTCTTGAAATCTACGTTACAGGTTCTTTGAATGTGTTTAATCACAGAACCAATGTGGATATCACCAACCGGCTTGTTTGCTATGACATAAAGGATCTTGGAAAGCAGCTGAAGAAAATCGGAATGCTGGTCGTTCAGGATCAGGTCTGGGGAAGAGTGACAGAGAATAGAAGTCAGGGAAGATCCACCAGATACTACATGGATGAGATGCACCTTCTTCTTCGTGAGGAGCAGACAGCAGCCTATACCGTAGAAATCTGGAAGCGTTTCAGAAAATGGGGCGGTATTCCAACCGGCATCACTCAGAACGTAAAGGACTTGCTTTCATCCAAAGAGGTAGAGAACATCTTTGAGAACTCGGACTTTATCTACATGCTGAATCAGGCGGTAGGGGATCGTTCCATTCTTGCAAAACAGTTAAATATCAGCCCTCATCAGCTCTCGTATGTAACACATTCAGGAGAAGGTGAAGGGCTTTTGTTTTATGGTAATGTGATCCTTCCGTTTGTAGATCGATTCCCTAAGGATCTGGAGCTTTATCGTATCATGACAACGAAGCTTGATGAAGTATCGCAGCCTGTGGAGGAGAGTTAAATGAATGAAGAGAAAACGTTTACTAAGAGAAGCTATAAGAAGAGGACCGCCGAACAGTTTCAGGAAAGAAAAGAGAATTTGCATTGTGGTGAGAAGCTGAAAAGTGAAACCTCAGCGAAAAGAGCTTATGGCAAGAAGTTTCGTCATGGAAAAAGAAATACGGAACTAACAGCGGAAGAGAAGCGAAAGATCAAAAAGCTCCAGGCCCAGGGAAGACATAAGGTGCGAACAGAGGCCATTGAAAACATATCACTGCATCGTCAGGTCGATCAGGCCAATGAAGATGAGAACGTTGGAACAGAAGCTTTGAATAAGGGAACGGAGACGGCAGAACATATCGGAACAAGGGTTCGGCATCAGAAATACGGGGCAAAAAGGACTGGTAGCAAAGAGAATGCATCTGATGAAACGGATAAGAGCCGGTATTCGAAGAAGCTTCACAAGAATGCAAAGAAGGGAGTGGAGCCGAAATCAGGCACCCATGAAGTTCAGAAGAACTACATGAAAAAGGAATTTCAGAAGGCTGCCTATAAGAAGTCTCAAAAGGAAGCCGCCAATCAGGTGGGAAGTCTGTCAAAGAAGTTCGTGGATAAAGCAGAAGACCTGGTGGGCAGGTTCGCTGAGTGGATCCGGGAGAAGATCATGGATAATCCCCTAGTCCTTATTCTTGCGGTTGTGTTACTTATTCTTATTGTTATGATCTCGGGAAGTGCGGGACTTACCGGAGGCTTATTTGGTTCCTTTAGTGATACCACAATAGCAACGTCATATACGGCAGATGACGATGATATTAAGGCGGTCGAACAGGACTATAAGGATAAAGAGGCAGACCTGCAGAAACAGATCAAGGATATTCCAAAGACACATCCGGGCTATGACGAGTATCGTTATAACCTGGCAGAAGTCAATCATAATCCTTATCAGCTGGCAGCACTTCTGACTGTACTTTATGAGGATTACACAGAATCTGAGGTGCAGAGCAAGCTGACGGAGATCTTCCATACCCAGTATAAGCTGAGTACAAAAGCATTGATCGAGAAAAGGAAACGCACCGAGACCAGAACCGGTACAAGAACAGTTCATAATTCTGACGGTACTACATCTTCGGAGGACTACACCTATGAGGTGGAAGTGGAATATGACTGGCATGTTCTTGTAACAACGCTTACAAATGCAACAATGGATGCTGTAGTAAGAAGCATGGGATTGACAGAGGATCAGATGAGTCGATATGAGCTTCTTCTTGAAACAAGAGGAAACAAGGCTTATCTGTTTGAGGGTGATCCGTATTCCAATCCTGATCCGGCAGAGTGTCCGCATTATGAGGTCCCGCCGGAAGCTCTTACCGACACGAAATTTGCAAATATGATCAAGGAGGCTGAAAAGTATCTTGGCTATCCTTATGTTTGGGGAGGAAGTAGCCCAAGCACAAGCTTTGACTGTTCCGGATTTGTAAGCTATGTCATCAATCATTGTGGTAATGGATGGAGTGTTGGAAGGCAGACTGCGAATGGTCTTTTAAACGATTGTTGTACCAGGGTATCAAAGGAAGAGGCAAAACCGGGAGATCTGATCTTTTTCCAGGGAACCTATAATACGGCCGGTGCCAGTCATGTTGGAATCTATGTGGGAAATGGCATGATGATCCATTGCGGCAACCCGATTCAATATACATCCATTAAAACGGCCTACTGGCAGAAACACTTTTATACCTTTGGAAGGATCAAAAAATAGGAGGCGATATCATGTTTGAACGATTGGATAAACTTCGCGAGGAAGTAAGGCATTGCGAAAAACGGAGAGATCTGGCAGAGGAACGTCTGAAAACGGCTCAGGCAAAATTAAAGGAAGCAGAGGCAAGCCAGATCCTTTCTGATGTCGGCGCAATGAAACTTACACCGGAAGAGGTGGCAAAGCTTTTACAGCTTGCAGCATCGGATGGGCTGAAAGCTCCGGCTACGAATGGTACATCTGTTTCAAAAGAATCTTCCGGTAATGGAAGCGATACAGAGTCATCGTATGAGAGTGATGTGGATAAGGAGGATACAGAAAATGAAAACTATGAAATTTAATAAGAGACTCATCGGAGCTGTGGCTTGTGCTACAGCTTTTTTTGTTGGCACAACTCCAATAACAGCATTTGCCCATACCGGTCCGGAAGCAGAATGTAACTGTGAAAGCAAGTGTTCTGATGACAGTAAAAATGAGAATTGTCCGGTATGCAAGGAGCATCCGGAACTTTGCCAGGCACAGGATAATGCAGAGAAGGCGGACGAGACAGAAGCAACGCAGGAAGAGCAGCAGCCAAAGGAACAGAAAGAGGAAAAGATGGGACCACTTACTCCGGATGGCAACATGAAGATCGTAGACGATTATGGTTCCACAGAAGCTGGAGGTAAGCAGTTTATTACCGTTGTAACAAAGAGTGGACAATACTTTTATATCATCATTGATCGTGATGATCAGGGCGGAGAAAACGTCCATTTCCTGAATATGGTAGATGAAGCAGATCTGATGGCTCTTATGAATGAAGATGAACAGAAGGCTTTCCAGGATGCAAAGGAAAAGAAACCTGCAGAGGAGACGGAAAAGGTAAAGGTAGAAGAGCCGGTTACAGAAAAGAAGCCTGAGGTGAAAGAAGCGCGAAAAGGCTTTTCCGTCAGTCCGGCAGCCATTCTTACCTTGCTGTTGCTCCTCGGTGCAGGTGGCTTTATGGGGTACAAGTATCTGAAGGGCAGGAAAACAGATAAGCATTCCAGTGAAGTAGATCCGGATGAGGATTATTCAGAAGATGATGAAGAAGATTATCTTGCGGATGCAGAGGATGTGACGGAAGACGATTCCGATGATGAAGAGCAATCAGAAGATACAGAAGCTCCAGATGAAGATGATACTGATTCGGAAGAATAATTGAGTGCCTGCTTCACAGGGGCAGTCCATGATGAACTATGGCGCAGGGTTCATGGATTGCTCCTTTTATGGATTACGAAAGGAGAGTCTATGACAAGAAGATCACGATACAACGGATACATGGAAGGCTTAGAACAGCTAAAGAAAAAGCATGAGAAGCGAAGCGCAATCAGCAAAGAAAAGTCACTCACCAGAAAGCTGAATCAATACCGGAAGGAGGTGAAAGAGAATGAGTAGCACCTATACCTATGATCCAAAGAAAGCAAATGAACAACGAAAGGCGGAACTTAAGGATATTACAGAAAAACTGGAGCAGGGAGTGCAGGCTGTATTTAACTCTTCTCAGTATCAGGACCTCTTGAATACCATGGCAAAGTTTCCGCATTATTCGGTAAACAATAACATCCTGATCATGATGCAAAAGCCCGATGCAACGCTGGTTCAATCTTACACCGGATGGAAGAAAATGGGACGTTTTGTAAAGAAGGGAGAGAAGGGCATAAGGATCCTGGCACCGGCACCATTTAAGCTGGAAAAAGAACAGGATAAGCTGGATGAATCCGGCAAAGCTGTTCTTGATAAAGACGGGGAGGCTGTGAAGGAAAAAGTAGAGATCAATCTGACAGCGTTTAAGCCGGTGAGTACTTTTGATATCTCACAGACCGAAGGTGATCCTCTGCCTCAGATCGGAGTGGATGAGCTTACAGGAAATGTGGAAGAATATCAGAACTTTTTCGAAGCAATCAAGGCGGCAAGTCCTGTACCGATTGGATTTGAAGATATTGCTTCCGGAGCTAAGGGCTATTTTCATACAGAAGAGAATCGTATCGCAATCAATACCGGTATGAGTGAGATCCAGACGATAAAGACAGCGATTCATGAAATGGCTCATGCAAAGCTTCATAATACAGAAGCGCAGAAAGACAATAAGCAGTCCAGGAACAGTAAGGAAGTTGAAGCAGAGAGTGTAGCTTACACTGTATGCCAGCACTATGGAATTGATACATCAGATTACAGTTTTGCCTATGTAGCTACCTGGTCACAGGGAAAAGAGATGCCAGAACTGAAAGCGTCTTTGAATACGATCCGTGAGGCTGCAGCAGACCTGATTACAAAGATTGATTCGAGGATGGCGGAACTGACCAAAGAGAAACAGCCAATCAGTTTCTATGTCGCAGAATGTGGAGAGTTTCATTCTTTGGGGGAATTTCATGAGAACCTGACCTTACAGCAGGCTGTGGATATCTATAAGAGCATTCCGGCAGACAGGATGAATGGAGTCAAGACCATAGGGTTCAGTATCAGCGATGATGAACTTATTGCAAATGAATTTGATCTTGTGGTTGGAAACCGACTGAATATGGAGATGATACAGGAGTTCTTTCCGAATCTGGCGAAGCATCCTCTTGTGGTAAAGGCCGCTGAAGATATAAAGAAGCTTATGCCGGAATTGGAGGATAGTCAGAAGAAAGAATCCATAACGGAAAAGCTACGTTCGGAAAAGGCAGGTATCCGTTCGCAAAAAAGCAGGACAGCAGGTAAAAAGAAGGAGGAGGTTGCAATATGAAGCTAGTGATTGCAGAAAAGCCTTCGGTAGCACAGTCTCTGGCAAAGGTGATTGGAGCAACCGATAAAAAAGATGGTTATTTGGAGGGCAATGGATATATTGTCAGCTGGTGCGTTGGACACCTGATTGAGCTGGCAGGACCGGAACATTATGATGAGAGATACAGTAAATGGCGCAAGGAAGATCTACCGATTTTTCCTGCGCCTTTTTCATATCAGGTGACCGGTTCTACCAAGAAGCAGTATCAGGTATTAAAGGAGCTCATGAAGCGTTCCGATGTGGATGGACTGATCGAAGCAACAGATGCCGGACGAGAGGGAGAGCTGATCTTTCGTCTGGTCTATCACCAGGCGGGATGTAAAAAGCCCTTTGAAAGACTCTGGATCTCATCCATGGAGGATAAAGCGATCCGGGAGGGTTTTGAAAATCTGAGACCCGGTGCAGATTATGATGCTCTCTATGAAGCGGCTCTTTGTCGTGAACGTGCGGACTGGCTTGTTGGAATTAATGCCACAAGATTTTTCTCAACGGTATATGGCCAGACCTTAAATGTCGGTCGTGTCATGACACCTACACTTGCAATGATCGTAGAAAGGGAAGCCGAGATCAAAGGATTCAAGCCGGAGAACTTTTATACGGTTCAGATGATGATAGCAAGTGTGCCGGTTATGTCGAAACGTTTTCAAACAAAAGAAGAGGCAGAAGAGCTTGTCGGTAAAATACAGACAGAAGACAAGGCCAGGATCATTAAGATGGAGACCTCAGTAAAAAAGGATAAGGCTCCGCTTCTGTATGATCTGACAAGTCTTCAGAGAGATGCGAATAAGTGTTATGGATTTACAGCACAGCAGACATTGGATTATACACAGAGTTTATATGAAAAGAAACTGGTCACATATCCAAGAACTGACAGCAGATATTTAACGGACGATATGGGAGACAGTACAACGGATCTGTGCCATCTCATGAGGGAGAAGTACGGATATACCCGGCAGATTGTGATCCATGTAAATCAGGTATTAAACAGCAGGAAGGTATCGGATCACCATGCAATCATTCCTACAGTAAATGTTGCTGAGACAGATTATTCGGAACTTCCATCTGGTGAACAGAAGATCCTGGGACTTGTTACGGCAAGGCTGCTTTCATCCGTCGGAGAAGATGCAGAGATCACAGAGTATACGCTGGAGGTTGCGTGTGCAGGAGAGATCTTTAAGGCAAAAAGCAAGAGCCTTACAAAGTCTGGCTGGCATCAGATAGAGGACTGGATCCTTGGAAAGAAACAGGAAGATGAGGAAGGAGATTCCGACAAGAAAGAGGATGGCGGTTCTCACAGCGTTTTAGAGATCCTTGAAGCAGATGCATCGCTTTTGGAAGAAGGAAGAGAACTTCCGGCCAGAGATCCAAAGGTGAAGGAAGGAAAAACCACACCGAAGAAGCGCTTTACAGAGGATTCTCTACTATCCGCTATGGAGTCAGCCGGTGCAAAAGAAATGCCGGATGAGGTTGAGCGAAAAGGACTTGGAACACCTGCCACAAGAGCCGGTGTTATTGAAAAGCTGGTTCGCATCGGTTTTGTGGAACGTCAGGGCAATAAGAAGACGAAATACCTGGTCCCATCCGTTAAGGGAACTTCACTTATTACCGTAATGCCGGAGCAGATTCAGTCAGCTTCTATGACAGCGGAGTGGGAACAGAAATTGCTGGAAGTGGAAAAACAGGAAATAGCATCAGAGGATTTTATGGCGGAGATCAAGGATCTGATCACAGAACTGATCGACACTTATGAACCGGTAAAGGGTGCAGATAAACTGTTTCCTCCACGCCAGTACAGGCAGTATAAAAAGTATCCGAAGAAAGGAGCGTCCAGATGGCAAAGATGAAAACAATAAGAAAGTGGGATGAAGTCTCAGGTAATGCGGTCGAGGAACAGATCCCGGAATCCATTGATCCGATCGAAGATGTTGGCTTAGGACCTTCTATCAGCAGAAATCATATGCGGGGGATCGAGGATATGGTAGAGCAGAATGACAATTCCTTTGATGGGATCATCAACAATGTGCCTGCTCCTCCGATGCCGGATTTTGCAGCTATCAATGAGAAGGCAGATGAAGAGGATATCGAAAATGATACCAAAGCCTCTATTCTGGAAAAGATAAAGGAACAACAGGAAAAAGTAAAATCAGCTCCGATTCCGGATCCGGAGAAGAGTTCTCCGGTGATCTGTCCCTGCAGGGAGATGTAGTTATGGAGCATAGAACGGAGCAGTTTCACTTCTATGCAACGCCGGAAGAGGCAAAGCTGATCCGCGATAGAGAACAGAAAACAGGCATCTTAAATGAGAGCGCATATCTTCGCAAAATGGCATTGAATGGTTATCTCATTCAGATGGATCTAAGTGATGTCAAGGAGGCGGTCAGACTCCTCGGCATTACTTCTGCCAACATGAATCAGTATGCCAAAAAAGCAAATGAGACCGGCAGTATCTATAAAGAAGATATAGAAGATATGAAGCTTCGTCAGGATGAACTCTGGCAGGTGATGAAGGACATATTACAGCGATTATCCACGATATAGGAAAGAGGTGAAAACGTATGGCGGCTACCAGGTTAATTACCATGCATCAGAATAAAGGTAAAAGCGTGGCAAGATCTCTTAGCGACAGAACCGACTATGCCAAGAACGGTGAGAAGACAGAAAACGGTCAGTTTATCAGCTCCTATGCCTGCCAGGCAAAGACGGTGGATGAAGAATTCATGCTGTCAAAAAGAGAATATGAGCAACTTACCGGCAGACATCCAAAGGGAGATATCATTGCCTATCAGATCCGGCAGTCTTTCAAACCGGGAGAGATCACACCGGAAGAAGCAAATAAAGTCGGATATGAAACCGCCATGCGTTTTACCAAAGGAAAGCATGCCTTTATTGTAGCGACTCATACGGATCGGGCGCATATCCATAATCACATAATCTTTAATTCAACAAGCCTGGACTGTACCCATAAGTTTCGGGACTTCTTCTTTGTCGGAATAGCATTGCAGCGATTATCTGACATTATCTGTCTGGAACATGGACTATCTGTTATCGAAAGAAGAAAACCAAGTGAACGGGAGAAGCGAACAACTTATCCGAAGAAAAAAGCCTTTCGTGATGAGATCAGGGAAGTGATTCAGCAGATCTTTGCGGAATACAACGTAAAGGATTTTGATGAATTCCTCCGGCTATTGGAAGAGCAGGGCTACGAGATCAAACGTGGAAAATATATTTCAATCAAAGGAAAAGAGCAGAAGCGATTCATCCGGCTTCGGTCTCTTGGCAGTGGATATACGGAAGAGGAGCTTAAGAGAATCCTTGCAGGAGAGATGGAGCGTACTTTGGATGATGAACCAAAGGAAGAGAGAAGAACTTCGAAAACTTTCCGGAGAAACGAAGATCATGCGTTTGATCTTCTTATTGATATCCAAAAGAAGCTTGCAGCAGGCAAAGGGAAATATTATATCCGCTTTGCGAAGAACTTTAATACCAAGCAGGTAGCAAAGGCTGTTTTATTTTTGAAGCAGCATAACATCCGAAGCTATGATGTCCTTACTGAAAGAGTAGCAAAGGCTGTAGCCAACTTTAATGCATTGTCTGCTTCCATCAAGGAGAAAGAGAAGCGTCTGGCTGAAATACAGGTTCTTAAAACGCATATCATAAACTATATGAAGACCAAAGATGTGTATGCCGATTATCGTAAATGTGGATATAGCAAAAAGTTCCTGGAAGAGCACAGACAGGAAATCATTCTTCATAAGGCGGCAAAGGAAGCCTTCGATGATATTGGGGAAAAGAAGCTCCCGAAGGTAAAAGAACTGAATGCGGAGTATGCTGAAATCCTCGCAGAAAAGAAAAAGCTCTATGGTGAATATCGTGAGGTCAAGAAAGAAATGCAGGAGATCCAAAGAGCAAAATATGATATCGATCAGTTCTTAAAAGACGATGAAGAACAGAAAAAGGAACGAATCAGAAAACATAATATCAGTCGATAGGTCTATCAGGGAATCTACAGTTTTTATCAGCTGCAGGTTCCCTTCTTTTTTTATTTCTGAAGATATATCCAAAGATGAAGTTAGCGATTCGGAAGAATTGCGTAGCCAGCCGATAGGCTGTTCAAGGGGATTGGGGATGTGCCTCCAACGAGCGAATGGGGCTTTTCTGTACAGAAAAGCACTGCTCGCCACTTTGCGAAGACGCGCCCTAACACCATCAAAGATGGTGCCGCGCGAAGCGGGGAAAAACATCAAAAAGTGAAAAAGAGTGTGAAAGTCCGTTTTTTGGGACATATGAATTGTTAATGTATAGTAGTAGGCAGTAGAAGGCTTTGTTAGATAATTATGGGCCAATTATGCTTATGGGATAGATTACAATATAGAGAAAGAAAACTTTGCAAACGCGAAGAAAATATTGGCGATTTGCTTGTCTGTTATTCGAGAACATAGTATAATCATATAGTAACATTAATTGGAATATGTAGATGTAAGTTGACATCGCTATAGAGAGGTTAGTATATGGCTATATCCTATAACGGACTATGGAAATTGTTGATTGACAACAATATGAATAAAACAGATTTAATGAATAAGGTAAAGCTTAGTAGCAGTACCATTGCTAAAATGAGTAAAGGAGAACCTGTGTCTATGCAAGTGCTTGAGAAAATCTGTGAAAGCCTTGATTGCGATTTCGGAGATCTTATTCATTATGAAAAAAATCAGAATGAGTAGAGTATCAATGGGCATGAAATAAAATTGGAGAGATGATGATGGAGAAACTGATAGATATAAACAGTTATCCGGTTTCTGTGGTTTTGAAAGCACTTTTAAAAGATAAAACGACAGGTAAGAATATTATTTTTGCTACAAGTGCTTATACAGAAAATGGTAGAACTATAAATGAAAAAGAACATATAACAGAGGAAATATTGAAAGGGTTTGGTTCTGATATTATTCAACCGCGTGTGGCCAAGTCTTTGGAAGAACAGGCTGAGCGAACAAGAACCAAGGCTGAAGTTTTTACGCCATCATGGATTTGCAATAAAATGAATAATCATTGTGATGAAGAATGGTTTGGTCGTAAAAATGTATTTAATATTGAAAATGGTCAGACGTGGAAGCCAACAGTTGAAAAAATAAATTTTGTAAATAAAAAAGATTGGCAAAAATATGTTGATTCGAAGAGATTGGAAATTACATGTGGGGAGGCTCCATATTTGGTGTCGAGATATGATACAACCACTGCAGAAATAATTCCAATCCACAGTCGCATTGGAATTTTGGATCGTAAGCTTAGAATCGTTAATGAGAATACGGATAATGAAAAAGATTGGTTGAAATGGGTTTATAGAGCATTTCAAAGTGTATATGGTTATGAATTTCAGGGAGATAATTTATTTATCGCAAGAATAAATATGCTTAATACATTTGTTGATTATATGCGAGAGAGATGGGATAGAGATCCTGATGAAAAAGAATTAAAGAAGATGACAAATATAATTGTTTGGAATCTTTGGCAGATGGATGGAATAACAGGAACAGTTCCATTTGGAAAACCGCAAGAAGAGTATCAGCAACTAAGTATTTTTGATTTTACAGTTGGAATTAATGATTCAGAACCAGAGCAATTAGATTGTAAAATTTATGATTGGAGAAGTAATGAATCGCTTACATATAGAAGCTTAAAGGGAGGAAAATAAACTATGAAATTTGACTATATTATTGGAAATCCACCTTACCAAGAAGATGATGGGGGAAACGGGAAAAGTGCGAAGCCTGTTTACAATGAATTTGTATCAGCTGCTAAAAGTCTTAATCCTGAAGTGTTATCAATGATTATTCCGTCTCGATGGTTTGCGGGAGGTAAAGGATTAGATTCATTTAGACAAGAAATGCTTAATGATGAGCATATGGCTAGAATAGTTGATTATGAAAATTGGAAGGATGTATTCCCTGGATTGGGGGGATTATCTGGTGGAGCATGCTTTTTTGTAAGAGATAAGAATCATGAAGGCTTATGTAAAGTTACAAATGCTACTAAAACAAATGAATATACAATGGAGCGAAAACTCAATGAATATGAAATTTTTATTAGGGGAAATCAAGCTGTTAGCATAGTTGATCATGTACGAAAAGAACATAAGGACGGAATTTTCTTAGATAGCTTTGTTTCTTCAAGAAAACCTTTTGGTTTACCAACAAACTATAAACCGAAAGAAAAGGGTATCCCTTGTTGGTTTATTCAAAGGATAGGAGTAAAGTTTGCTGATCCAGAAGATGTTGATGATAGTAAGGGGTATTTGAATAAATGGAAATTACTTGCACCAAAGGCACCAATTGCTGGTCAAACTGATTTTTCAAAACCAGTTAGTATTTATTATGACAGTAATGTTCATGTGGCTAGAGCTGGAGAATGCTGTACTGAGTCATATATTATTTTAGGCGCTTTTGATACAGAAGAGGAGTTATACTCATTTAAATCATATATTTTTACAAAAACAGTAAGATTCCTTTTGCTTCAAAGCGTGGTATCTCAGGATATTACAAAAAAGAATTTTTGTTTTGTTCCTCATTTGAAAAAATACATAGGAGAATATACTGACCAAAGATTACGTGAAATGTGGAATTTATCAGATGATGAATGGAAAATAATAGATTCTAAGATTAATTAGGAGAGGGGATAGAATAATGAAAAAGCCAAATGTAAAATCAACAAAAAAAGTTGTGCCTATGATTTATGCCTATACCACTCCTGGCATCAGTTATCATGATGGCTATATAAAGATAGGGTACACAGAACAGGATGTTGATGAAAGAATTCGTCAGCAGACACATACAGCAGGTATAAGACCTAAAAAAGAGTGGCAAGGAAATGCTACTTTTGAGGATGGATCAGGAGATACATTTACTGATAAACAGTTCCATACATATCTGCGAAAAAATGGAGTGAAACAGCCACAGGACGAAGGAAATGAATACTTCGATAAAAATGATGAGAATGAATGGTTCCACATAAGTCCTAGTGATTCACAGTCGAAGTTTTATGAGTTTCGTTCAAATCGAGGAGTACTTGAGTCGGATAATCATGAAGTTATCCTTTATAAGCTTCGTGAAGAACAGGAGGAGGCTGTTTGCCAGACAGTTGCATATAGGAATGATCATGAAGGTGGAGAATTTCTTTGGAATGCAAAGCCACGATTTGGTAAGACTCTGTCTGTTTATGATTTTGTAAAAAAGGTTGATGCTAAGAATGTACTTATTGTTACCAATAGACCAGCGATTGCAAATTCTTGGTACTCAGATTACGAAAAGTTCTTAGGAAGACAGTCTGGTTACTTCTTTGTAAGTAATGTTGATGGAATTAAGGATAGGCCCCTTGTAATGAATTATAGAGAGTATCATCAGGATGCTGTTTCGAGAGAGAAGGATCCAGATGCTGTGAAGGTGGGGCTGATTGATTTTATTTCTTTACAGGATTTGAAAGGCTCCATTTATTTTAGTGATAATTCTAATGCAACGGATAAATTAAAAGAGGTTCAAGTTATTGAATGGGATGTGCTTGTAATTGATGAAGCTCATGAAGGTGTAGATACATACAAGACAGATATTGCATTTGATCACATAAAGAGGAAGTTTACATTGCATTTGTCTGGAACTCCTTTTAAGGCACTTGCAAATAGTAAGTTTGAAGATAGAGCAATTTTCAACTGGACATATGCAGATGAACAAAAGAAAAAAGAAGAATGGGATGAATCAAAACAGGAAGAGAATCCATATGCAAATCTTCCAAAGCTTAATCTTTATACATACCAGATGTCAGAGATTGTCAAAGATGAGTTGAAACAGGGAATTGAAATTCAAGGAGAAACAGCTGAATATGCTTTTGATTTGAATGAATTCTTTGCGGTAGAAAATGGTAGGTTTAAATATAATTCATCCGTAGATAAGTTTTTGGATGCATTGACTTTGCAGGAAAAGTATCCATTCTCGACTCCTGAGTTAAGAGCAGAATTAAATCATACGTTCTGGTTACTCGATAGGGTAGAAAGTGCAAAGAAGTTAGCTGAAAAACTGAAGGAACATCCGGTATTTAAGGACTATGAGATAGTTCTTGCAGCAGGTGATGGAAGGCTTGATGACGATGAAGAAACAATGAAATCATATGATAAGGTTGTAAAAGCAATCGCTGAACATGAAAAGACGATTACATTATCGGTTGGACAGCTGACGACGGGAATTACAATTCCAGAGTGGACGGCAGTTCTAATGCTTAGCAATGTTAAGTCACCGTCATTATATATGCAGGCAGCTTTTAGAGCACAGAATCCATGTTTGTTCAAAAAAGGTACAGAGAGTTGGAGAAAAGAGAATGCGTATGTATTTGATTTTGATCCGGCAAGAACTCTTACGATCTTTGAACAATTTGCTAATAATCTAAATCCTTCTACAGCTACTGGTGGTGGAACAGCAGATGAAAGAGAAGCGAATATTCGCGATTTATTAAATTTCTTTCCTGTAATTGGTGAGGATGATAAGGGAGAGTTAGTCGAACTTGATGCAAGAGAAGTTCTTTCTATTCCTCGTAAAATTAAATCTGTAGAAGTCGTTAGACGTGGATTTATGAGTAATTTCCTTTTTCAAAACATTAGTAATGTATTTTCTGCACCAAAGGAAGTTCTCGACATTATCGATCAATTTGAGGCTATTGATGAACCGACGGGAAAGATAAATCTAACACAAGAGACAAAAGACGATTTATCTCTCAATGCTGATGGCGAAGTTGAACTTACAGATGATTATGTAATAGGTAAGACACAAGATGTTTTTGGAGAAAAAATATATGATCAGGATTTTTCAACAAAGATAAATGATGCATTTAATCATATTGAAAAAACTCCAAATGAGACAGATGAAACTATTAACAGGCTAAAGGCATTTGTTAAAGATAGAGCTGTAAAAGATGTTGTTAAAACAGCAAAAGAGAAATACGGCGATGATATGAAAGCCTCTGATAAGAAACAAATTGAAAGAAAGTTAAATAGTGATGCAGATCGAATAATTGATAAGCTTCACGGCAATTATCAGATAGAGCAGAATGTTATTGAAAATCAGCGCGTTGCTGAGATGCAAATGCGTTATGAAACAGGAAAGACTAGTGAAGAAATTGATGAAGAATTTAATCAGAAAAAACAAGAGGTAGCGGAGAAATTCCAGGAAGATTTGAAGAATGCTATTCAGGAATTTGTTGACACATCTACTCAAACAACAGTTAAGACTGTTGAAACAAAGAAGAGGGAACGTATGAAAACTGAAATTGAAGATGGTATTAGAGATCATCTTAGAGGTTTCTCGCGTACTATTCCGTCTTTCCTTATGGCATATGGCGATGATACAGTTACACTTGCGACCTTTGATACAACCATCCCAGGTAATGTTTTCAAGGAAGTAACCAGTATTACTCTTGATCAGTTTAAGTTTTTAAGAGACGGAGGAGATTATAAGGAAGCAGAAACTGGTGAAATTAAACATTTTGATGGGAACCTTTTTGATGCAGTTGTGTTTGACGATTCTATTAAAGAATTCTTGGCATTGAAGAAGAGACTTGCAGATTATTTTGATGAAGGCAGTATAGAAGATATTTTCGATTATATTCCGCCACAGAAGACCAACCAGATATTTACACCGAAGGATGTTGTAAAACGTATGGTGGATCTTTTGGAAGAAGAAAATCCGGGATGTTTTGATGACAAGGATAAGACTTTTGTAGATCTCTATATGAAGTCAGGACTTTACATTACAGAAATTGTGAAGAGATTATATCAGAGTGAAAAAATGAAGGAACTTATTCCTGATGATAAGGAGCGTCTTACTCATATATTTGAGAAGCAAGTATATGGATTAGCTCCTACTGAAATTATCTATAAGATTGCGACAAGCTATATTCTTGGTTTTGCGGATAACATGGATGAGATTAAACATAATTTCAAACAGGTTGATGCATTGCCATATGCAAAGGATGGAACGTTGCAGCAGAAGATAGATGAGATTTTTGGATAAATCGTAGAGGCAAAAGAGATAATGAAAAGGATTATTTATAGTCCTTTTCATTATTTATGCCTTTTAAAAGGACACTAACAATTATTGATGTGCTGGTGGCTGAATGATTATGTCAGTTGCGCTATTTATGATGCATAATCAAAGGGTGATACATATGAATCTGCATGCGTTATTTTAACAGGAACAACTGACAAATTAGTGGAAGATAGTTTTTCTGTATCGAAACTAAAAACAGTGACCTTAAACAAGTTATATGTGGCTTTAACTCGGTCAAAAGGTGATTTATATATTGCTACATCTAATGAGTTTGATGAGGTGAAAACTTCTTACATAAAAGAGTGGTCAAAAGGAAGATGTAATTAGTATTTCTAAAGGAAAATTGATACTATAACAGAGTTTTTTGAGTGAGGGTGGTGTTTTATGGCAACACACATGAGCATAAGATTAGCATGGCATAACGAAGGTTGGAATGGGCACATTTGTCAAAAGCCATGTGAAAATACATATTGTATCGGTCAGCATTCCTACCCAGGAAATTTAATAGCTGGCACGCGTGATATTGAGTATGAAATGGCGCATGCAGGTGAATCCTGCGCTGATAATCCATGTGCTGTTGCGTGTGGTTTAAGTGTAAATGCTTTTGGAAAGGAACCAATTAAGGTAAGAGTAGATACACCGGATTTTTGGAAGAAAACTGATGCAGATCCAATAAAAATCGAGTTACCGCCATATACGGTTTGTACTTGGTGTTATGAGCAAATGTATAACGATGAAGTTGAAGCTCGTGGAAATACAAAACAAAAATACGATTATGCCAAGAGAAAAGAAGGAGCGGAGAAGTATTTCGCTCAGTTTGAACCGGGCAAATCCTTGATATTTTATTATGCTGGCTATAGCAATCCTTTTTGTGAGAACGAAGAGGATAATTATGTTATAGCCGGTATTTCACGTGTTAAGAAGATTGAGCCTACATATTATTATGATAACACTAGCGCTGAGGTTCAAAAGAAATATGCCGGTGGATTTGTATGGCAAAGACCAGTGACATCGACCTATCCAGACGAAGGCTTTTGTATTCCATATTGGAAATATATGGATGATGAAGAGATAATTGAACGAATTTTATTGAAACCATTGAATCGTTCTCCGTTTAAATATGGTAGCCGTGAAGTTGATAATGATGATGCTATTGAAGTTGTAAATCAGTTGATTGCAGTAGTAGATGTTCTCATAGAAATCGGTGATGATACAGAGGATTGGGTAAAGAGAAAAGAGTGGCTTAATAGTGTCCTTATTGAATTATGGACGGCGCGAGGTCCTTATCCAGGATTTCCATCTGTTCTAGAATATTTAGGCCTTCATAGTTTGATATCATCCTATACAACATTGAAAACAGATGAAGATATGAAGTTATATATGCAATCTGTTAGAGACTTGCTGGATGGGACGGTTGATGAAATAGGCACCGTTAATTTTGATAAGGTTAGTCTGAAAAAAATCAGGAGAGAATACCAGTTGTTAGGGGCAATTACTGTCGATTTCTTGTTTGGTATACTTTCAAGATTTAATCTTTCGGTTAATCAGGTAAAAAATATTGTTGCGGATAATAGAGGTAAAGTATCTATCACAGCTTCAATTGAAGAAATGGCTGATAATCCATATATAATATTTGAACAGTATGTTGGTGTTGATGCGGATGATACAATTCCTTTTTATAGAATTGATAACGGTGTAATACCTTCTCCGAAATATGGAGTAGGAGAAATACTAGATAATGGCTCTACTGAAAGGTTTAGAGCATTTTGCGTAGATGAATTAAACAGAATTCCTGCTCATTCATTTGGTAAAGCAGAAACTATTTTGGAAAGAATCAATGCGAGAATTGATCGTTTACCAGAATGGAAACGTTACGTTTATAGAATGCAGAATTTTGAAGTTGAGACAGAGATTCTTGACGGAGCAATCAAAAGAAAGAAGGACGATAACGGAATACTATATCTTTATTTAAGAGAAGTATATGAAGATGAGCGAACTGTTGAAGAGATACTTAAGAACTTAGCTGATAGGCCTGATATCACATTGAAAATGGCCATAACACCTGAAAAATTCAAAGAAAGACTTAGAGTAAAAGATTCTCCACTTACAAAGAAAGTGCCTGAACAATATGAAGAAATATTGGAACACCAGGCTGATATTTGTATGCAGATATTTACGAAACCGCTATGCGTTCTTTCAGGAGCTGCAGGAACTGGAAAAACAACAGTAATCAAATCAATACTAGAAAATATAGATCGTGTTCATGGTGTTGGGACTAGTTTTCTGTTGATGGCCCCAACTGGTAAGGCGGCAGAAAGAATTAAAACGCAGAATGAAAAGCCTTCAAAAACAATTCATTCACACCTTGCTAAGAATGAATGGATTAATGAGAATTTTACATTGAAACGTGAGGGGGGCTCTACAGGTCAAGATTACAATACAATAATTATAGATGAATGTTCTATGATTGATCTCAATTTGTTTGCGACGTTATTAAAATCAATTAATTGGAATAGTGTGCAGAGATTGATTTTGATTGGTGATCCTAACCAGCTTCCTCCAATAGGTAGAGGCAGAGTGTTTGCGGATACAATTGAATGGTTAAAAAAGGAACATCCTGATAATGTAGGAACACTTACGGATAATATTCGTCAGCTTGTTAATACAGTCGAAGATAAAGGGCATGGAATATTAGATCTTGCTGAATTATTTATTCAAGAAAATCAACAAACAGAAGATGAGGAAAAATCTGCCAAATTAAAGGCCAGAAGGGAAAAACTGTTTGAAAATATAGTTGAAAATGGTAATGGCGATGTAGATAAGGATCTTGGTGTATATTTTTGGAATGAACAGGAGGAGCTTGAGCAGGTTCTTACGAATGTAATGATGCGTGATATGCAAAAATATACAGGATTGGATATGTCTAGTGGCAAAGTGACTCCGGATGAGTTATGGCAGGCCATGATACGTGATAAAGACCGAAATAGCAATCCTGAAATTATTCAGGTGATTTCACCTTATAGAGGAGAATTTTATGGCACGGGTTCCTTAAATTTGCTTATGCAGAGAACGTTTAACTCAAAGTGGAGCCAGAAGAAACTAGATGGAATAGGATATTTTGACAAGGTGATTCAATTTAGAAATCGCCCACAATCAGATCCAGCCTACGCATATCAGGATAGTATAAAAAAGAATATAAAAGCCGAAATTTATAATGGTGAAATAGGTTTATCTATGATACATGGGCTTGACTCATATTCAAAAGATGGAAAGCAGCCTAAATACAAGTGGCAGGGTAATATAGATCGTTTTCAAGTTTCATTTTCGGATAAAACTAGAAAAGGGTTGCGATATAACTATGGAAGAGATCTAGGACAGGACATCGAAGGACGATGGATTAAGAACCAAAATGTAATTGATAATTTGGAACTTGCATATGCCATTAGTGTTCATAAATCGCAGGGCTCAGAATTTGATTATGTTTACATTGTGATACCGCACAAAGAGAGCCATCTTTTGTCAATGGAGTTGCTTTATACGGCTATAACGCGTGCACAAAAGAAGGTAACAATTTTCTTACAGCAGGATATAGGTACACTTACGTCATTAAGCCGTCCTGAAAAATCTGCCGTGAAGAAAATTAATTCTTCTGTATTTAAGTTTGATCCATTACCAGATGCTTTGCTTTATGCAAAAGGTAATTGGTATGAGGACGGAAAAAATGTTGCTACTTTATCGAATTATTTTGTTCGTTCAAAGTCTGAAGCAATAATTACAAATATGCTTGTGGACCGAGATATTCCATTTAAGTATGAAGAACCATTATATGCTCCGGATGGAACTATGTTCTTACCTGATTTTACGGTGAAATTTAAAGGCGAAGAGTATTATTGGGAGCATGTTGGTAGACTTAATGATAAAAACTACATGGCGCATTGGGCTAAGAAAGAAGCCTGGTACAATAAGCATTTTCCTGGAAAATTATTAACGTCTTTTGAGAGTAATAATCTATCCAAGGATGCTGAGGAACTGATATCAAGACATATATAAAGGCACATTAGAAAAGGGATGGTTACATGAACAATCAAGAGAAGGCATATTTTGAGGCACTTACAGTTCATAGAGCTGGATTAGCGAAAGCCCTTGAAGATCCAGCATTGAGAGGGGTTAGATATAGTGTTGTAGAAAAGTATTCAGATCAGGCACATTTCATATATGAGTTATTACAGAACGCAGATGATGCATGTGCTACAAATGCTAGATTTATTCTTGAGAAAGATAGACTGATTTTTGCACATAATGGAACAAGGCATTTTTCTATTACAGATCCTGCAAAAGAAGATGAAGATTCTGATAGGAATGCTTTGGGTGATATTAATGCAATTACATCTATCGCAAATTCCAGTAAGACTGGTGCGTCAATAGGTAAATTTGGAGTAGGTTTTAAAGCAGTATTTCAGTATACCTCTACACCACATATTTATGATCCAGCTTTTCGCTTTAAGATAGATCGTTTCATAGTGCCAATGGTATTAGATACTGATTATCCTGGTCGACGTGATGATGAGACTTTATTTGTATTTCCATTTGATCATCATGAAAGAGGTGCGGCAGAAGCGTACACTGATATATCTGAAAAGCTTAAGAATTTGTCCTATCCACTTTTGTTTTTGAGTAATTTGAAGAATATCGAATTTGAATTTGGCGATGTGTTGGGGTTATATGACAAGAATATAACCGAGACAAAAATAATAGATGGCACAAAAGCTGAATATATTGTTCTTACTCAGAACGACGGTGATGAATTATATGATGAATTTTTGTGGCTTTTTTCTCGCTCATATGACAGAGGTGAAAAGTATAAGGAAGATGAAAGGTTTTTAAAATATTCCGTAGGGTTCTTTACAGATGACAGAAGACATCTTATACCGGTGGACAAGCCGGCTTTTTGCTATTTTCCAACTAAGGAAGATACAGACCTTCATTTTATTATTCATGCACCTTTTTTATTGACAGATAGCCGCGAGGGAATTAAAGCAGGTGTGCAACATAACGATAATATGATAGGGGTTCTTGCTAAACTAGCTGCTGACTCGATGGAATATCTTCGTGATATAGGAATAGAGGAATCTGTCCGACTGATAGATGATGATATTGTTTCGATAATTCCCGTTGATGTAGATGATTTTAGTGATCCTTCAGATAAAAGTAGAGTTTCTTTCTTACCATTTTATGAAGAAATAAAGCGAAAATTCGAAGAATCTAATCTATTACCATCTAAAGAAGGGTATGTAGGGGGAAATAATGCCTATTGGGCATCAGTACCTCAGCTTCCACAATTATTTAGTAATAAACAGCTTGGAGAAATCGTTGATAATCCGGAAGCGGCTTGGGTTTTTGCTTCCTTAGCAAGAGATGAAGTACAGAGAAATAAAAAAGAGCTATTTTTGTATATTGATGCACTTGTAAGAACAAATATCAATGAGGACATTATTCTTAGTGGTCGTACAAGGGAATACTTTTTTAGAGATGGAGTAAGACAGCGCCTTGAGAATATAAAGGGTATTTCTGCTGAGTTTATCGAAAATCAGCCAATAGATTGGCTTCACAGCTTCTATAAATGGATATCAGAAACTAAGCATAGAAGAGAAGTGGCTTCTAATAAGCCAATCTTTATTGATCAAGATGGAAAGGCATCAGCAGCTTTTGATAAGTCAGATCAGCTTATACTCTTTTTACCTGTAAAAAATATGTCTGGATATAAAGTTATTAATCCGGAACTATTGAAAAACGAGGAAACAAAGGCATTCATAGAACAAATTGGGGTTAAGCACCCATCACTTAAGGACCAGATATATAATATTATTTTGCCTCAATACCAGGATGGTGAAGATATTGATACTGACCCTCATTTTATGATGTTCTTTAAGTACTTTTGTAAATGTTCACATGAAGAGGTGGATGATTTCATAAATCTAATTAAGGATTATGAGTTCCTGAAATATTATGAGTCAGAAGATAAACAGGTATCTCGTGGAGCAGCGAGTTCTATGTACTTGCCTACGCATGAGCTAAAGGCATTCTTTGAAACTAAACCTGAGACACGTTTTATCGCACTTGATGAGTACAAAGAGTTAGTAGGTACTACTCAAGAAAAGCAGATGATGGATTTTTTTAGTGCGTTGGGAATTAAGACTGAAATAGATATATTGAAGGAAAATATATCTTATGATGCATCGGGAAGAGAAGACCTTCCAAGACCGCATTCAACAAGGACAAGATTCTACACAGAGAATGTGATAGATGGTTGTAAAGAGATTGTTGATTACATTGAGACAAATAAAGATTCAACAAAATCTGTTATTCTTTGGAACGCTTTACTTAGAATAATTGAAACACGATGCTCATCATGGAGTTATCGCACACTGTATTCTTTGTTGAGAGGTACATGCAGTTACTTTTATTATTCTCACCAAGTAACTGATTTCGCATCGTCTGATGCATTATTGTTGAAGAACAGTGCTTGGTTAATGAATAAGGAAGGTGAATTTGTTTCTTCATATGATATTACTGTTGAAACTCTTTCTGAGTTATATGACACAGATTCCGAGACTTCACAAGGATTATTGGATTTTCTGGGGATAGTTGAAGAAACTGTTGAGGAAGAAGAGGATGATAGTAATCTTACTGATGAGCAAAAAGAAAAGATTGCATTTGCAAACAAGCTTAGAAAATACGGAATAGAAGATGAAGAGGATCTTGAAGCTTTTAGAGAGTTTAAACGCCAGAGAGATGCTCAGCGACATCCTTCAGAAAGCCCAGAAAATGATGCTACACATGAACAAACTTCAGAGAACTATCATGATGATGTAGACAATCTTTTCGGGGATGAAGCTAAAAATAACACTGAGAAAAAGATGCCATTAAATAAGGCGACTACAGATGTTTTAAAAAGTATTGCTCGAAGGACAAAGCAAAAGTCGGATGATTCAAAAAAGAAAAGAATTGTAGAAGATGAAGATGCTGACGGAGATGAATTGCTTCCATCACCTGTGGATTATGGAAAGAGGATAGAACGCGCATTAGAAAAAAGTGCGGCAGAAGTTGAAAGAATCACCTATATTGAAGGTCTTCATAATGCGGCAGTAGAAGAAACCAATAATAATAAATATTCATATAAATGGTTTAATACGCTTCTTGAAATGGAGAGTATCAATAGCGGAGAAACTAATGCGAATAGCAAAGAAGTATCAATTAGTTTTGCAAAAGTTGAGATTGAACCAGGAACGAAGAGAACGCTTGTTTTAAAACATCCTAACCGCTATATTCCTCAATTTATGGAAGACTTGGCTGATATTCCGCTTGTCTTACATATGGGAGATCAGAGCAAAACGGTTGCCATAGAGGTTGCAAATATTAAGTCATATACTCTTCGAGTGAAAATGAAAAATGCATCAGATATTGAAGGAATTGATCTTGAAACGGTTACCTCGGCGACTATTGATGCTAAAAGTCCAGTATTTCTTTTAGAAGAGTTGAGAAAACAATTTGCTGAATTGGAGTTGGATGATGACTTCAATATGCAGGAGAATCTTTGTGAAAATATAGAATTTGTATTTGGACCTCCTGGTACCGGTAAGACTACGCATCTTGCAAAAAATGTTCTTATTCCAATGATGCGTGAAAACAAGGAGTGCAAGGTCCTGGTTTTGGCACCAACTAATAAGTCCGCAGATGTATTAGTTCGTAGAATTATGGAAGTTTCTGGAGATGATCACACATACAATAGATGGCTTGTGCGATTTGGAGCGACAGGGGATGAAGAAATAGAGCAGAGTCCAGTATATAGGGATAAAACATTTGATATTCGAACATTAGAAAAAAATGTAACTGTTACCACTATAGCAAGATTTCCGTATGATTTCTTTATGCCACAGGGCGCAAGGATATTTTTGCATGGAATAAATTGGGATTATATTGTGATTGATGAGGCATCGATGATACCGATTGCGAATATAGTATTCCCGTTGTATAAGAAGACTCCTAGAAAGTTTATTATTGCAGGAGATCCTTTCCAGATAGAACCTATTACATCTGTAGATTTATGGAAGAATGAAAATATTTATACGATGGTAAATTTAGATTCTTTTGTTGAGCCTAAGACTACTCCTCATCAGTACAAGGTTGAATTGTTAACAACACAATATCGAAGTATTCCTGATATAGGGTATATTTTCAGCAATTTTGCATATGGTGGAATCTTGAGACATTATAGAACTGCTGATAGTCAACGTCAGCTGAATGTTGGAAACGATCTTGGAGTTGAAACGTTAAATGTTATTAAGTTCCCGGTAAGTAAGTATGAGAGTATATACCGATGCAAAAGGTTACAACATAGTAGTTCTTATCAAGTATATTCTGCATTGTTTACATTTGAATACATATGTTATCTTTCAAAAGCAATAGCTGAGAATAATAAAGGAGAACTATTTAAAATTGGTGTTATTGCTCCGTATAGGGCTCAAGCAGATATGATTGATAAATTGTTGTCTTCGGAAAAACTACCTAAGGAAGTTGATGTACAGGTTGGTACGATTCATGGATTTCAGGGAGATGAGTGCGATATTATTTTTGCTGTGTTTAACACACCTCCATCAATATCGGCATCAAAAGACATGTTCTTAAATAAGAGGAATATTATCAATGTATCTATCAGTCGTGCACGAGATTATTTGTTTGTTGTAATGCCAGATGACAAAACTGAAAATATTGAAAATCTTCGATTAGTGAAAAGAGTCGAAGATTTAATACATAGTACTGATGCTTGGACTGAGTTTCAATCACCAGATTTGGAATATTTGATGTTTGGCGATTCTAAGTATCTGGAAAACAATGCATTTTCTACTAGCCATCAGAGTGTTAATGTTTACGGATTGCCTGAAAAATGTTATGAAGTGCGTACAGAAGATGCTGCGGTTGATGTACAAATACATAAAGATTCGAAATATACAGGTGCTACAAGTGATTCTATGATTGAAGCTACAGATTATACAGAAAAGGAGGAGTATGTAGATTCATATCAGCTAAAGGAAGAGTTGATTCCGGAAGAATTGAGAAAAGACGCTATAGACCTTCCTGTAAAAGGGGCGATTAAAGGTTGGTGTTATCTTGTGCCATACGAGGGTAAATTGAAAAGCCATACTGTTAAAAAGGTAGATGCTATGTTTATACCTTTGATTAGAAACGGCCAAGAGAAAATGGTAAGTGTTTCAGTGGTGAAAGAAGATCGTATTATCTATATTCAGCAGGATATGTTTAAACTTTATGAAATGGCTTTGAGTGAGCCTGAAGGAATAGAGATAAGAAGTAGTTTTATCTAATTTTGTCTTAGGTAAAGGGATTAATGAAGACTTAGATCAATCGAAATCGTTTTTTCATCGAAATGATAAGAGAACATAAGAAACAAACAAAAATTGTAAACAATCGTAAGTCCCTGTCCAAACATTTGGATAGGGACTTTATTAAAATATAATCAAAAGAAGGGAAAACGTTTAAATTTGTTGAATTGTCGAACATTAATAACTATTTAGTGGTAGTATTGTAACTATTTGTTGAAAGTGCTATATTGGAGGTCGGGAGTAAAGCAATACGCTTCTATTAGAAAGGAGTGGCGTATGAGACACAAATCTACGGAGCTCATGAGCAATATTAAGGCATTTGTAGAGGGATACTACAGGAATTACCGCCACTCACCATCTACAACAGAGATTGCAGATGCGGTCGGTATTGCACGAGGGACTGCATATAAGTACCTGGTTGCTATGAATGAGAATGGCATGATCAGGTATGATGGCCAGCAGATTTCTACAGAGCAGACCGAGAAAGTTCAGACAGAATTTACCAGCGTGGCATTACTGGGAAATGTTTCCTGCGGCGTACCTTCGCTTGAGGAAGAGTGCGCAGAAGAATACGTGTCATTGCCGGTATCGATGTTTGGCAATGGAACTTTTTTCTTATTAAGAGCAAATGGAAATTCTATGATTGAGGCTGGAATTGCTCCGGGGGATTTGGTACTTATCAGAAAACAGTCGGAAGCCAGGAATGGGGAGATTGTTGTTGCTCTGGTGGGAAATGAGAACACGCTAAAGCGTTTCTATGTGGATAAAGAGAATAATCGTATCAGGCTTCATCCTGAGAATAAGACCATGAAGGATATCATTGTTCCGGAATGTGAGATTCAGGGGGTTGCTGTTAAGGTTATTAAGAATCTGATCTAATATGTGTGCTAAGCAGGTATGAAGATCAGCGAAAAGTCATTGCAGTTGATGATGGCAGTGTTGACTACACATGCGAAAAGTCATTGTCTAGAATTTTACTCATCATATCGGTTTCTTTCCCTTTTCCGAATGAGAGATGTCAAGCTTGTGCGATAAGGAGGCGTGATGTTGATGAGTTTGATGGGAGAAAAAACTGGGGAGTGCGTGGTCTGTTGCAACAGATGTGGTGGATTTCTTATGGAGTCAGCAATTACAACTTCATATATGGTCTGCCCGGAATGTGGCAACAGAGTTGTAGTTTGTGTAAAGAATGGCAGGGTATCCGTGTTTGATGATACCAGATCGGAAGAAGAGCTTGCGGAGAAAAGGCATGCGCGTTTAACCGGATATGCCGCCAAATTTAAAAAACTGATAAAGTAAATTGCTTTTAAAACTGAATAGGAATGAGGTTATCAGGGAGATTGCTGAATTGGTCGCTGTAATCGAAAGGCGTTAAAGGATTTACAAATGAGTGACGTCTGATAGCCAAGAGTTTGCGAAGAGAGTCGTATTTACCACGGACAGGTGCAGCCACTAGAGCATAGGACGCCTGTTCAGATTAAAAAGGGCCTGCAAAACAGAAGCTAACTTGAAGTATGTTTTTACATATCAAGAGATTTAGTAGTTGTTTTGCAGTGCTCTTTTTATTTTTGCGCTCTTTTTCCGGTTCGCTTCTGTTTTGGAAGGCACCGGAAAGGGTGCAGATTATGAAGAAGGTAAACAGAAACAATGGAGCAATTGATGTAACAACAGTTGGTGGAAGAATTAAAAAGTTACGTACAGATGCAGGATTTACCCAGGAGGAGCTTGCTATAGAGCTTCATCTTGAGGGAAAGTCTGCTATCTCTAATTATGAAACCAACAGCAGAGGTGTTTCAGCGGAGATGCTTACACAGCTGAGCAGCCTGTTTCATGTATCTGCTGATTATATATTAAACGGTGATACACCAGATAATCTTGATCCTATTGTGAATGAAGCAATAGAGATTCTAAACAATCTGAAGACGGATAAGGCAAAGCAGTCTGCACTTGCGATGCTTAGGCAGATTCAGATTCTTGAGGGCTAAGGAATAAGATTTTTCTAGAGATTGTGCCAACACTGTCGGCACAATTTAATCTGTATCGAACAAAAATGCGGAATCCGCAAATATGTCGATTAGAGATTGGAATTCTACTGGAGATGTTTTTTAGAGTTCACATTATGTGTACTTTATGTCCACATCCGCGCTAACGAATATAAGGCGCATTCCAATTAGACTTATACATGTAAGAGTTACGAAGCGGCGCGCAGCCAAGTGACATAAACACAACTGAATATAGGAGGTGTATATGGCCACTATGGTTAATATCTATGAAAGCTATGGTGACAAATCAGCAAGGGAGAGGGCCGAGCTGATTTATTCCAATTACTCTTCCTTCCAGGGAATCATCGAGGATTGCAAGATGAGATTGATCTACGAGATCAAGGCTGAGAAGGAGAGAAAGCGTAGCAATCACAAAGATGAGCTTGGAGTCCGTATGCAGAATTTGGGTAACTATAGTAATCCTACAGCGGATGAGGCGGTTCTTGATGTAATGCTTGAGGGAGCTATCAATGGACTGAATTCAGCAGAGGATGCTTTATCAGATTCGGCGCTGGTACAGGAATTCAAGCGAAGAGAGTATGTCATTGTGATGATGGCTGATGAATACGCTTCATTCAGAAGACACCTGCATGCACTTAGCGTGAAGGAACAGGAGATTATTATTCCGCTTCTTAAGCAGGAGAAGGACTACTACACTTTGGCTGAAGAAGCTGGTGTAACGGTTCCTGTAGTCAGGAGAAAGGCAAGTCGTATTCATTGTGAATTGATTTCCTACATGGAAAATTATTTCATTGAGAAGCTTTAGGAGGGATGGTCATGAAGGAATTAAAAGAGATTACATTTCCTCCGGAAGCTGAGGAAATGGCTATTAAGTATGCTGCTTTTGACATTATGAAGCAGCTTAACAAAGAAGGAAAGATAACAGACGAAGAATTGCGGTATATCGCGAAAAAACGCAATATACCCGTTGAGTAAGCAAGATAATAATTATATAATTAAGCTGTGCCTAGGTCTCATCTAGTACAGCTTGATTGAGGAATGTGAGGTGCGATATGGCGAGAAAAGTTGCTGTCTACGCCCGTGTTTCTACAGAGCATGAGGCGCAGATATCTGCATTGGAAAATCAGGTGCAGTACTATGATGATATTTTGAGCAGGCATGCGGACTGGACGTTGGTAGATAGATATATTGATGAAGGTATTACCGGTACATCTATTCATAAGCGTGAGTCTTTTATGCGAATGCTCAAGGATGCAAAAGAAAAGAAGTTTGATCTAATTGTTACCAGAGAGGTATCCAGGTTTGCAAGAAACACAGTGGATACACTGCAGCAGACCAGAACCCTCAAAACTTATGGTGTGGAGGTGTGGTTCACAGAAGATAATATCTGGACAATGAATGATGAGGATGGAGAGCTAAGACTTTCTATTATGGCTACACTGGCCCAGAATGAAAGTAAGAAGATTTCTCAGAGAGTAAAAGCCGGTCAGATGATTTCGTTTAAGAATGGAGTCCTATATGGCAATGGTAATATTCTTGGATATGACAGAGTTGGTGATAAGCTTATTGTGAATAAGGAACAGGCCGACACTGTGAAAAGAATCTTTGAACTTTACCTGGCTGGCAATGGTGTTCGTAAGATTCAGGACATCATGGAGCAGGAAGGGCGCAAAACAGCCACAGGCCTTACCAGATGGCAGTCTGGCAATATCAACAGAGTTCTTAGAAATCCTTTTTATTGCGGCAGAATCGTATACCGTAAGCAATACGTTCCGGATTATCTGGTTCAGAAGAAAATCAATAATCATGGGGCAGTTGATAAGGTATATGTAGAAGGTTCGCATGAGAAACTGGTTTCGCCGGAAGATTTTGACAGAGTACAGGAGTTAAGAGAAAAACACAAGTCCGTGAAGACAGACAAGAACGGCAAAGCAATTGGGCAGTCGCCTTGTAAGCATCTGTGGGGCAATAAGCTTGTTTGTACCTGTGGTCATGCTATGAACCGAAGAATTGCTCATAAGGCTAATGATGGAACTCTTAGTTATATCTATCAGTGCTATGGACAGTTACGGACAGGAACTCCTGCAGGAAGACTGAAAAAAGGTCTTGATATCGAAGGTATTTGTGATAACTCATCATTTATGGGATGGAAATTAGAGGTTCAGGCCGATTTTGTTTTCAAAAAGCTTCTTGGTAATAAAGAAGCAATCTATAAGGAAGCTATGGCTATGGCACAGGATGTTGCTGAAGTAAAGGCTCCTGAGAGAAACGATAAAGAACGGCTTGAAGCAAACAATCGTCAGATTGAGAAGCTGAACAAACAGCTTGCTAATCTGGTTGATATGTGTTCTGAAGGAGATATTTCCAGAGAAGTCTTCCGAAGCAAGAAAAAGAAATTAGAAGATCAGATTTCAAACTTAGAGAAATTAAATGATGAATGCAGACAACGGGTTTTAGAATTGGAAGATAATGGTGCAAAGGACAGACGTATTGAAAGTCTTTCTGAGTTTATCAAGATGACTGCCTTTGATGCCAGGGCTAAGATACCTGATACTGTGATTGATAATTTCGTTGATCAGATTGTTTTTGATCACGGAGCATTTATCTGGTATTTGAATCCGGTATTCGGTAATGAGGTATATAAGCAAGACGCTTCCGATTGGAAAAAAAAACAGCATCTGCAATCTTTAAGTGATAAATGTAAGTTACAGGCCTGTCTCAGCGCAGGCAGCTATAGCCGAAAAACACTAATTGAAACGAAATTTTTTAGGTCTTCAAAATGAGTTTTAGAACTCGATTTTTCCTTGATTTTCAGGGTAGAAGGAAGATTTTGAAACTCCAAGAAGCCTTGAATTTAAAGCGTTTACAGTATAGAGAGTCTTCGGACTCTCTATATTTTTTGTATAACAACGAGCCTAAGTCCCACCTGCAAGCTAGCTTGCGAGGGGGACTTTGGCGACTGTAGAACACCGAAAGGCTTTGCCTTGAGGTGTGAAACAGAGTTGAAATCGAGTAGGAGTCAGCCTACTCGATCCTAAAAAAGCGTCGTAGCTAACAGTCCTATTTTTGAAGTTCCATACTTTCAAAGTAGGGCTTTTATTTTTAAAATTTATTCAAAATAGGACATGAAATTTAAGGTGATTTTTTCAAAAACCGGAGGATTTCTTCCGGTTGAAGGAGGTTTTGGTATGAGACGATTTACAGCAAATAAACTTAAAGAAGTAAGAGTAGAAAGAGGATATTCTCAAAGAGAAGCGGCTAAATACATGCACATCTCAGATAGAACTTTGAGAGCAATTGAGGCGAATGAGCGTCAGGTCACTACAGATGAGATTATTCAGTTTTCCAGAATCTATCGCGTGGATGTCAGAGAGCTTCTATTAGAAGAATACGTAAATCAGTCTGAAGAACAAATACTATTTAATAGATATATTTCTTTGTATCGGCTTTTTGACCAGCTTGGAGATAAAGATAAAGAAGATGTTGCCTGGGTTTTGAAGCAGAGAATAGCGGGACTAATATAGATATGGTATTTCGTGAAGACTAAGGATTCTGTATAATTAAAGGCAGTGAAATTAACAATTCGGAATTTTACGCACAGTTTGATAGAGGATAATGAGAACAGCCAATTCTTCGAGAAACTAAGTGATTATTCCGGCCCTCCTAGAGCCACCTGTTCGGACTTTGAGAGCCACCATTCCGGAGAATGAGAGCCACTGATTCCGGAGTTTTGGAGCCACCTTGCGGCCACTGAATCATATATTCCTTTATACTGTACGTGCACGCCTTCAGCGTGACTACAGATAAAGGAGGGTCAAATCTATGACCAAGTATCGTGAGATCCTTCGGCTAAAAAACCAGGGATCATACAGCACTCTGGCATCTCAGGATGATATGGATAGATTCTAGAAGGGATAATCGTACCTTGTTGTGACTATTGGAATTACAACGAAAATGATTTAAGATAGAGTCGATGGAGGTGTCAGAATGCAGATTTCAAGCAGATTTACAATAGCGGTTCATGTGCTTATAGCAATTGAAACATTTAAGAATGACCATAAAATCACCAGTGAATTTCTTGCGTCCAGCGCAAATGTAAATCCGACGGTAATCAGAAGACTCTTGCAGCAGCTGAAGAAGGCGGAGATTGTAACAGTGAAGCGGGGAAGCGGCGGTGCCGATATAGAGAAATCCTTGACGGAGATAACGCTTCTGGATGTTTACAATGCCGTGGAGCCTGTCGAAAATGGACAGTTGTTTCATTTCCATGAGAATCCGAATGAGTTATGCCCTGTGGGACGGAACATTCACAGGATCATGGATCACAGGCTTGAAGAAATACAGAATGCCATGGAAGATAAAATGCGGCGAATAACCATAGCTGATGTAATGGCGGATGCGAACAAGCTGATAGAATCTTAAAAAGTTTTGTTGTAACACTTGACATCACAACAGGGCGGTGGTACATTTCTGTTGTATCAATCAATATCACAACAAATGGAGGTATCAGAAATGTCTAACTATAGTAAGGTAAGTGTTGCAAACGATCCGAGAACTGAATTTCATGATCAGCTGGGACTTACAGGGGCTGAGATCAGCATCAACCATCTTCCGGCAGGTGCGAGTGTTCCTTTTGTTCATTATCATAAGACCAATGAAGAGATTTACATCATTCTTTCCGGCAAGGGAAAAGCGGTAGTTGACGGTGAGGATATAGAGCTTTCTGCCGGTGATATCGTGCGTATTGCGCCGGATGGGAAAAGACAGTTCTTCGCGGCAGATGATTCTGAGATCAGCTATGCCTGTATCCAGGTGAAGGCAGGTTCTCTTGAAGCGTATACCGCCGACGATGCAGTAATCGAGTAAGTATGAGTGTTTGTATAAAAGACAATATCCAGAATATGAACCTTGTCATCGGCTGCACGGTAGGATGCGATTATTGCTATGCGCGGAATAATGTGAAGCGGTGGCATACGATACCGGATTTCAGTAAGCCTGAATTTTTTGAAGGCAAGCTTAAAATGATGGACAAGGCAAGACCGCATAATTTCCTTCTGACCGGTATGAGTGATTTTGCGGGATGGAAAGAAGAATGGCGAGAAGAGGTGTTTAAAAAGATCCGGAAAAATCCGCAGCATCAGTTTTTATTTTTGTCAAAAAGGCCTGATCTCCTGGATTTTGAAACGGATCTTGAGAACGCCTGGTTTGGGGTGACGGTTACCAGAAGATCAGAACTCTGGCGCATTGAAGCATTGAGGAATCATGTAAGGGCAAAGCATTATCATGTGACCTTTGAGCCGCTTTTTGATGATCCTGTAGAGGTCGATCTTTCTGGTATTGATTGGATCGTTGTAGGAACCATGACAGGCGCTCAGAGCAGAAAAATCCGTACTGAGCCGGAATGGGTATGGTCGCTTACGGATCAGGCGCATCAAAGGAATATACCTGTTTTTATGAAGGAAGATCTTGAATCGATCATAGGCGATGAAAATATGGTGCAGGAATTTCCTGAAGCATTTGAGAAGGTATTGGAGGTACAGCGGGCATGGAAGAAGTGAGAACGGAAGATATCCTAATAAGGGATGTGGAAACCAAAAATATCATGACAAAGTCAAAGTTGCCGGTGGGAGGGTATTCTGTGAATCCGTATGTCGGATGCACGCACGCCTGCAAGTATTGTTACGCTTCTTTCATGAAAAGGTTTACAGGACATACGGAAGAGTGGGGAACATTTCTTGATATCAAGCACTGGCCTGAAATCAAGCACCCTGAGAAATATGCCGGACAGCGTGTTGTGATCGGCTCCGTGACAGACGGGTATAATCCGCAGGAAAAAGAGTTCGGAAACACAAGGAAACTGCTTGAACAGCTGCGGGGGAGCGGAGCAGATATCCTGATCTGCACAAAATCCGACCTTGTGGTGAGAGATATTGACCTGCTAAAAGAGCTCGGACAGGTAACAGTATCGTGGTCGATCAATACGCTGGACGAGAAGTTCAAGGACGATATGGATGCAGCGGTTTCCATTGAACGAAGGATTGCTGCGATGAAGCAGATATATGACGCCGGTATCAGGACAGTATGCTTTGTATCCCCGGTATTTCCGGGCATTACGAATTTTGAGGCTATCTTTGAACGTGTAAAAGACCAATGTGATCTGTTTTGGCTGGAGAATCTTAATCTGAGAGGCGGATTTAAGAATACCGTTATGGACTATATCGCTGAAGAGTATCCTGATTTAGTGCCGCTCTATGATGAGATTTATAACAAGCATAACAGAAGCTATTTCGAGGCTCTGGAAAACAAAGCCGAGAAATTTGCCGAGAAGTATGATTGCCCGTTTGTGGATAATGAAATGCCTTATGGAAGGGTTCCGCAGGGGCATCCGGTAATCGTGGATTATTTTTATCATGAAGAAATCCGCGGATCCGATAATACAGGAAAAAGAAAGCGCAAATAGCGCGTATAAACAAAGTGAAATGTTTTTGAGAAGAATCGGGAGACCGGTTCTTTTCTTTTCTCACCCCAGAAGACGATGTTGAACTTACAGACTATCATTGGCCAATCGTTCGAGAGATAATAAAGACTGCTATTGAGAATGAGCAGAACCTTATTGTTGAAGGCTGCTATATACCTTTTGATTGGAGGAATAGTTTTGGTGAGCAGTATCTTCAGTAGATAAGGGAAGTTTTTGATTAACAAATTCCTGTTGTTGAGTTCTTGACCGACATTGTCTCGTTTTGACTTGTTTTGTCTCGTCTCGACCGACATTAGCACTTTTCTTATAGATTTAACGGTGCTATTATTATCATAGACAAGTGAGAGGTAAACAAAAGCCACTCACTTGTTTTTCTTTTGCAGAAGGATAGGAAACAGACATCTGCTGATTACATATTAAACGGTGATTCACTGAATAATTTTGATCCTATTGTGAATGAAGCAATAGAGATTCTAAACAATCTGAAGTCTGATAAGGCAAAGCAGTCTGCTCTTGCTATGCTTAGGCAGATTCAGATTCTTGAGGGCTAAGGTACAAGAGTTTCTAGAGATTGTGCAAACACTGTCGGCACAATTTAATCTGTATCGAACAAAAATGCGGAATCCGCAAAAATGTCGATTAGAGTATTGGATAAGCTATTCCTTTGATGTATAATTCTATTGAACAAAAATGCGGATTCCGCATTTTTGTTCAATAAGCAATGAGGTGGAACAATATGGAAATACGCAGAGATATATATTTGAATAAGCTTATTTCAAAAAAGCATAACGGACTAATTAAGGTTGTAACAGGTATGCGAAGATGTGGAAAATCATATCTTTTATTTAATCTTTTTAAAGAGTATCTGGTAAATGAAGGAGTAAATGAAAACCATATTATTGAGATTGCATTTGACTCTTTTGAGAATAGAAAGTATCGAGATCCTGAAGTTTTATTTCCATATCTAATGGAAAAAATCGCTGATAAAGAAATGTATTATGTTTTATTAGATGAAGTTCAGATGCTCGATGATTTTGAATCAGTTCTTAATAGTCTCGGAAGAAAGAAAAATGTGGATGTATATGTAACGGGAAGTAATGCCAAGTTTCTGTCAAAAGATATTATTACTGAATTTCGTGGACGTGGGGATGAAGTTCATATGTATCCGTTAACATATAGTGAATTTATGAGTGTATATGACGGTGACAAACAGGAAGGCTGGAGGGATTATGTGCTGTTCGGTGGAATACCGCTTGTGCTAGGCTTTGAAACGGCTGATCAAAAATCTGATTTTTTAAAATCTCTATTTGAGGAAACCTACATTTCTGATATTACTGGAAGGAATAATATACGAAATAAGGCAGAGTTAGAAGAACTTCTGAACATTTTATCCTCAGCAATTGGATCGCTTACGAATCCAAGCAAGTTATCTGCGACATTTAAAAGTGTTAAGAACAAGACTATAAGCAAAGATACCATAATCAAATATATAGATTACCTTAAAGATTCATTTCTTATTGATAGTGCAATTCGATATGATATCAAGGGTAAAAAATACATTAATACTCCATCGAAGTATTATTTTACCGATCTGGGACTTAGAAATGCGAGACTTAATTTTAGACAGGTTGAGGAGACTCATGCAATGGAAAACGTTATATTTAATGAATTAAAAGTTCGTGGATATAATGTGGACGTTGGTGTTGTTGTGATGAATGAAGTTGACAAAAATGGTAAGAAGATTCGAAAACAGTTGGAAGTGGATTTTGTCTGCAACAAAGGTTCAAAGAGATTTTATATTCAATCAGCCTATGCGTTGCCTGATAAAGAAAAGATGGAACAGGAACAACGCTCACTAGTGAATACAGGCGATGGATTTAAAAAAATTATTATTACAAAGGATGCTGTGGCACCGCTTTATAATGATGAAGGCATATTGGTAATGAGTGTTTATGATTTTCTTCTAAATCCAGATAGCATGGAAATCTAACTGAATATTATAACTTAGCGTCAGCTCAGGATTAGATTAATCCTGATGCTGGCGTTTTTTTATGTGTCGTGACACAGTTGAGCTCGCGAAGCGTGCGAAATAGAAACCACCCGCTATGCGGGTGTGCGGTGTTTGTTACATAGTTACGTTATTTAAGCGGGTTTTGATTTGAATAGTTTTACAGTAATAAAATGTGAGAGAAACTGTTAAAGTGCCTCATAAAATGTGATGCTGTTTATTGAAGTGGCTATTTTTTTGTGATAATATGTGCTTGGAGGTAAGGAAATTGTATTACAGACGAAAGATTGATGATTATTTAAGTAATTGGAAAGCGGATCCAGCGCATAAACCTCTTATAGTAAAGGGGGCACGACAGATTGGTAAAACAGAATCAATCATGCACTTTGCTAAGGCTAATTATGAAAATGTTGTATATATAAATTTTGCTTTGGAGAAGAAATTCTCGCAAATTCTTGCAGATGGATATGATGTTGCAAGTGTCATAAAGAATATATCATTGGCTGCCCCATCTATAAAGTTTGTCCCTAACAAAACGGTTATCATTTTTGATGAAATTCAGGAAAACCCCGATGTTGCAACAACACTTAAATCATTTAAGATAGATGGTGCTTATGACGTTATTTGTAGTGGTTCTATGCTAGGAATTAATTATAAGAAGATTCATAGTAATAGTGTTGGGTATAAAACGGACTATGAAATGTATTCAATGGATTTTGAGGAATTCCTTTGGGCTAAGGGCTATAATCAAGAACAGATTGACTCAATCTTATCTCATATGATAGAACTCAAGCCATTTAATGATAATGAGTTAGCTGTTTTTAAGAGCTTATTCCTTGATTATTGTGTACTGGGAGGAATGCCGGATGTCGTAAAACTATATATTGAAACCGGAACATTTTCTGGAACGCTCGATGTACAGGAACAGATTAGGCTTGATTATGAAGAAGACGTAAGAAAGTATGCAGAAGGTCTTGATCAAACTAAAATTATAAGCGTTTATAGAAGCGTTCCTGCTCAGCTTGCAAAGGAAAACAAGAAGTTTCAGTTTAATAAGATTTCGAAGAATGCTCGTTCAAGAGAATATACCGGATGTATAGAATGGCTTATTGATGCTGGCGTTATAACAGAGTGCAATTGTTTGCAGTATCCCGAGCTGCCATTAAAGGGAAATATCGTGGAAAGTAAATATAAGTTGTACTATCCCGATACTGGATTATTAGTCTCTGCATTAGATGAGGAAGCCCAAGAGGATTTGAGAGTTAATAAAAACCTCGGCGTATATAAAGGTGCTCTTTACGAAAATTTTGTGGCAGAGGCTTTTGTTAAGCAAGGTTTAGGACTCTTTTATTATAAGAAGGAAAACTCAACATTAGAGGAAGATTTCTTTGTAAGGACTCAGGATAATTTGATTCCAGTCGAAGTTAAGTCAAATAGTGACCAGTCAAAATCATTATCTTCGCTGATAAAAAATGAGAACTATAGCGATATCTCATATGGGATAAAGCTGGGAGACTTCAATGTTGGTAATGCAAATAACATATATACTTTTCCATATTTTTGTGCATTCAAGATGAAAGAGTATTTAAAGAAAAGGGATTGATCGAAAACCAACGCCGTTAGGAAAAGAGGCACAGGCAGCTATAGCTGAAAAATACGGGGGGAGGGGAATTTACAAATCGAAATTTTTTAGAGGCAAATTATATTTCAGTTTTATAGACGATAACAAATCGGAATTGACGGGGTGATAACACATAATGGAAAAAGAGACAAGAAACAGTATCATTTTGTTTTTGATATTATCTTTCGTACCGATGTGGGTGTTTAGCTACATTTATTACATTATGAAATCTGATACTATCCTCTTGGTAATGATGCTGTTACCAGCGGTTGCTTCTGTAATTACCAGAGTCGTCAGAAATGAGGGCTTTGAAAGAAAGCTGCTTCGCCCTCATTTAAGGAGAAACTTAAAGTGGTATTTCACAGCATATTTTGCTCCGCCTTTTATCGCTTGTTTCGGCGCAGCGGTATATTTCCTTATCTTTGGAAGTGACTTTTCGCCATTGCAATCTGCTTTTGCAATACAGGAATCAATCATATCGACTAGCGAATTATTGAAAACGCTGTGCATTTTGATTGCTGACTTGAAATTCTAAATTCCAGTGCAAGGGTAAATTCCACCGGTGTTTAAAATTCATTGTATTTTTGCAATTATTTTGAGCTAAATTGCCTTAATGCTGTTATAATTAGGCTGACTTTTCATAAAACAATCGAATTCAGAGTATGGCAAACAAGCCTCTGGAATCATGGTGTGTAAGACTGAATTCCACAGGCTACATTGTAAAATTGTGAATTGTTAAGTTCCAGTCTGACAGCAGATGTTCTATGTAAAGTTATTGGTTAAAGCGTATCAGCTTAGGTGTCAGATTTACTTTATCTGGAGAAATCGGCCTAAGCTGTAACGCTTTTAGGATATCTATTCCGTAACGCTCAAGCGCAACATCATATGGTGTTCGTCCATTCAAGATTTCTCGAGGCGTTGAATTTATATGGTCAACAATCGTCCGTAAATCCCATTGTGTGAGGTGTTCAAAGCTAGTTTTCTTTGGCAGTACCATGCGAAGCATCGTATGCGCTTGCTCTATACCGCCTTTTTGTCCGCTTCGCATTGGATCACAATAATAAATGTTAGAACGTTGATGTCCGTTGATGCCTGTTTCTAGAGCATCAGGATCACCGAATTCTGAGCCGCGATCGGTCAATACCGTATGAAACAATACTTGGAAGTCGTAGGCGCCCAACTGACGTTCTAACTTATCGAAAATGAGTTTTACGGCACCCTTGGTGTTGCGATTCATGATAAAAGCGAGAAATAGTTTTTCGCGCGGTAAAAAGAAGGTCAAAATCGTACGCTTTGATTCATGCGAGGAATGGACGGTATCCATTTCGGCAAAGTGTTCAAGCTCAAGTGCGAGGAAGTCTTTGTACATACGACCGTCAAAAATCTCTCGATTCTTGATTTGCGTTTTATGGATGTTGCGTGGTTTGAACTTCACTTTTCGCTTTAAATCGATGTTGCGGGCAGAGAAAATGCCTTGGTCAAGATAGCTATAGAGCGTTCGAACCGACATATCCAATTCAGGATGATTCGTTATGATTTGATACGGCGATTGCCCCTGATAAATCAAGGGTGAGATGATTGCATCTTTTTCGTGCAGCTCATGTTTTGTCATATTTATGCCAGCGCGAGATGACTCGAGTTTCTCACGATATTTTCGATTAGCATAGATTGCATCGTAACGGTACTTATGAGCAATCGTGCAATGATTGATAGCTTTGGAACAGCCGTTACATACATAAGGTGCTTTATCAAGGCGGTTGCAGCGCTCCCTGACAAAGTCCTGACATGTTTGATTACAGGTAGGGCAGGATGCGCACTTAACGCCACAAATAAGAATCTTTCCACAAGCGTTTGTTTTGTTGCAGTGATAGCGATGTACACAAAAGTTGTGTGCGTTATAAAAGGTACCTTTGTGATACCAATCGCTCAACCGATGTTTTTTAACCTCC
>FMTN01000018.1 GCA_900100095.1 Lachnospiraceae bacterium C10 | reverse complement strand
CTCCTTTGAAATCGTAGTTGGATCCTTACAAAGGTATTTGGCGATGTCTTTGTAGGACTGTCCTTCGTTTAGGGACCGTTCGATAAATTTCCGGTCATCTAAGGTTAGATGTTTTTGATTACCTGGTATGTATTTACTCATAGTGCCTCCTCTTACTGCTGTCAGAAGGCAAATCTGAGCATACCACGAAAGTGTGAAAGATTAAACTCTACTTATGCAGAGGTAAGTTCTACCGGCTCCGTAGAGGGTGGAATTTAAAAATGCAATTTTCAATAACCATAAATCGGTTGTAAGCCGCTTGTTTCTTGGTTATAATCAGTAAAAGATGTTGGTTCTACTGAAATTACTATGGGTAAGGGGGAGTAGGTAAGTATTGTTGGTAATATCATCAATAAAATATTTAGAGGATAGTACACAGATGGGGCACGAGGATAAAAACATCGAAGATCAATTTAGCGAAGATAAACTTAAAGAATTGGAAGAAAAATTTGAAGAGGCGGATAAAGAAGTAAATAAGTGTTGGACTGATCTTTATGGCCATGATGAAATAAATGATGAAAATGAAGAAGCATCTGAAGAGGCAGAGGCTCTTGAAGTTGAACAACTTACAAAAGAAATTAATCTCAAATATGCTATTGAGAAAAGAGATGAGTTTAAAAAGCGAATATATGAAGAAAAGAAGAAAAAGATATCTGCTGAGCGGTGTGATGGACATAAAAAGGAGGCAGATTTATTTAGAAAAGGAAAGCTTGTAAGCGAAACACTTGAAGATTACAATAATCCTGACATTTTTGATAGGAAAAGAGTAGCAAAGAATGTTGCTGAAGAGTTATGCGATCCTTTAACCCAAAGTCCTCATAACATTGCTGTTTTAGCTGAATGGGGGACTGGGAAAACAACATTTTTTAAGTATATTCAAGATGAAATAAAAGAGAAGAATAAAAAAGATAATTCTAAGAAGAATAGATATAAGGTTGTTAATTTTAACGCCGCAGAATATTCATCTAAAGTAATAAGCACAAATTCCTCGGAACATGTTGAACAACAGTGGTGTAACCTGTTAAAAGCGCTCTTCGCGGAATTTGAAAAAGAACATCCAATAAAAGCGGGAATAAGTTATAATTTTTGGCGCTTCTGGGAATTAAAATCTATAGGCAAGTGTTTATTACATCTAATTGTGATTGTAATAAATATAGTAATTATTTTTCTGTTTAATCTGCTATTGGATTCAGATATTATTAAAAACTTAGATGTTATTAAAAATTTAGATTTTAAATCTTTAAACATAATTGAAGGAATATCATTAGGTCTAGTAACATTTGTTCCTATAGTATCTAAATCGCTTAATACAGCTATTCCTATTTCAAATAAAATAGGAGCTTTTGCAAATTTGCCTAGTTATAGTGATATTTTTGGAAGAAGAGATAAAATTCGAACGGATTTCAAAGTTTTATTGAAAGCTTGGCTGAAAGAAAAGAATGGAGAGAAAATTATTATATTTGTAGATGATTGTGACAGATGTTCTGAAGATGGGATAATGGAACTATTTGAAGCATTGCATTTGTTTTTGGATTTCAAAAATGTTATTTTTGTTTTTGCTATAGATGAAAAAGTTTTGAATAGAGCTATTTTTAAATACTATGGAGACAGCGAAAGCCAAGCGTTGGCTGATCAATTTTTACAAAAATACATATCTGATACGATTGTATTAAACAAGCCAAATTATGGAAAACTGATTGGCAGTTTGAAGGAAATAATAGAACCTAGCATGGATGAACAAAAGAAATATCCCGGTGTGCATTGTTTATCGGAAGATGAATATGAAAAGTTTATACGCTATTTACCATTTCAAATGACTCCAACACCTAGATGCGTCAAACAGCTTTTGAATAATGTTGTTAGATTAAAAAATCTATATATGAATGATTATGATTTAGCCAAAGCAGCTAGTTTTGAAACTATTATTGCTTGGTATATGTTTAATTATTTCTATACAGCAGATTGTGAAAAGCTGAAAACAAAATCGTTCTCAAAAAATTATTTGAAATTTAATGAATTATCTGATGATACAATCGATGAAAAAGTAAAGAATACATATATATGGAGGGACTTACAAGATACATATGTGGGAGAAATAATCACAATAGATAGTATTTTAACTATGATGTTGGCCAAAACATCAATCACTAAACCTGAATTATTCACCGAAGTTCGGTGAATGCGGGTGAAACCCGCATAGATACTACAGTTGCAGATTTTTCTACTTTCATCTTTCAAGTGAATAGAAAAAGGACCAGATTCCTGGTAAAATCTAGGTGTCTAAGCCAAATCAAAATAGAAAGAAGAGGTCCTCTATGGCTATTTTAATGCTAACTTCCTATGATTTGTTACACTCAAAGGATTTTTGGAGCCGTCAAAAAGTTCAGAAAATGGCAGAAATACTGCGTTTTTCCGCATCTTTCGTTTGCAAAGGTGCGGATTTTTTGATGCAATAATTGCGGATATTTTACTCAAATGGAGACCGTTATGTACTATGATTTTCTTGTAAAAATCCCTTATGAATCAGGAAAAATCTCTAAGAATAGACGAAGAAAAACTACGTATATCGAATACACATATGGGAGAAAATACATCCCTGAAAAGAAGTACAATATTCCCCAGCGCACAACTATAGGGAAGATGGCAGACTCTGACGAAAGTATGATGTATCCGAATCCTAATTATGAAAAATTAGTCATTAAATGAATATATGCATCATTGGACCCTGATAGGTGCCCTGCTGGTATGGATTTGTATTCTTCAATGGTACGTGGTGTACTTTGATTCTGATTTGATGACTTCCAACTTGCTAAACTATATTTGCCTTCTTCTGCTACTACATGTACATAATTTGATGTCTGGTACTTTTCTTTACATTCATCTGCTGGCTGATACTCCACATGCCCATCTGCATATTTCTTTTTTGTTATATAAGTCTTATGTATTATACAATCTCCATCTGTTCCTAGACTTTCGTTTGGTGTTTCTATTTCTGATGGACTTCCTCCTGTTGTACTTGTTTCGATTGGTATTTCTAGCTGATTTGCTACGCCTGTTGCCCAACCTTCTCTAATTCCTTGTGATGCTGGAACTGAACCACTGGTTGGTGATATTTTATTTATACTGACTGCATAGTCATTAAGTACACCGTAGGATTTTAGGACTGACTGCATCCACTTACTATTGGCTGTTCCTTTCGCTCCATAGCGTTGTGTTATATCAATTCCATTATAATCATATATTTCACACCATTCATAGGCTGATTTTAACACTTTGAATGGGTGTTTTTTTCCATCACCACCATCATCATATGACTGAACTACATCTTTTCCATTATGTATCTTGTATAGGGCATGGGCAGATACTGTTTCAAATACCATCTTCCATTTTGAATCCCCATTATCTCCACTGCCTACCTTTAAATTTTTAAATGTTTCTGTATCAAACAAATTTTCTGCTATGTAGGCTGCATTGGTTAGTTTCTTGTCTGCTTTGGATGCTCCGTCCATCCAATTCTTCATATAGTTGGATCTGGATGACCAAATGTTACCATCTCCTGATACTGGGCAGGGCATGTTTTTAAGTGGTGTGTCTTTAACACTTTTTCTATTTGCTGTTGATGCTATGCTACCTCTTCTTAATTCTGTCCCATATCTCAGACCGCCACCACTTCCTGCATTGATTTCATCCTGCCAATCTTGATCATCACCCCATAAAAGTACGACTGGTTCCTTAACTCTTTGTCCAGTTTCTGCACTTACAATATATGCTGCAATACCTGTTCGTGATTGGGAACCTGCCCATTCTAAGGCACCTGGTATATATTCAAAATCTACATGCTCTGCATCTGTATTGGTTGCTGCTGCCTCTGCTGTGACTTTTTTATTTACTGCTGGGATAAACGTCATTATGGTTGTAATTGCTAAGGTACATATGGTGAGATGTATCATGCAATTCTTTATAGTGCTTTTAACCATCTTGCTTTTCCTCCTCGTATAAAACGAATGCGAAGCACGTTTTTACTTGTGCTTCGCAATGTGTTTTACTTCTATTTTAATCTAAGATTTTTAGAACTCCTTAAATGCTATTGATTTTGAGTTCTTATCTAATTTACCAAAGATTTTCTGCAATTGCTTATAGGTTAGGCCTTCTCTAAAATCGCTTGGGTGACCATGTGCTTCACCCCAATCGACTAGTGCTTCAGCACTGTCTTTATAAGGACCTCCAGGTACTCCGTATGTAAAGTCAATTAGTCCATCCGGCATTACCATACTTTCATATAGTACATAGCCTTCATCTGTTACAACACATGGATATCCTTTTGTTGTAAATCTTACTTTAAGACCGCCAATATGGTAACCTGTTGAACATCCAAGTAAATCGCCGCTAGCTGTACTTGGCTGATGATCTAACTTTCCATCAATATAATCTTTCGTTGCTTTTCTGTATTTATCCATTGCTTGCTGATGCTCTACTACATTATCTGGATATTTTCCCTCTTTATATGCTTTGTCTGCTTTTTTCTGCTCTTCTGATGGACCTTTCAACAAGTCATTTAATGGGGTATCAGACCACATATAGGTTCCATCTGGTGCATAAAAGTATACCTCTCCATTATCATAGTCGTCTATTGTATACGTTCCATCTGCTCCCTTGATCTTTGATCCTACTGGATACTTCTTCTTAAACTCTGCCATGGTCATTTTATGACTAGTGGTGGGGGTATCCTCTGATGCTGTATTATCTGAATCTGTTGTATCAGAATTACTGGATTTATTTTTGTCTGGTTGTTCTGTCTTTTTTGTGGTATTTTTTGCAACAGATTTTTTCTCAGGCTTATTCAAAAGATAAACACCCAAAACACATCCAGCGATTATGAGAGCAGTAGTAGTTAAAAGAATTAAGATTTTTTTGTTCTTCATTTGTAATCTCCCTTGTGATAGATAAGATACATAGAATATCTATAATTAACTAAAGTATATCAGGAAATAGTTGTCAATAAAACATGTTGTATGGGCTAATTTAAATTTAGGGCGCAACAATGTTAGACTCTGTATAAGCTTGGTATAACACCTTCAAACAGTAGGCCTCGTGTCAGCAATGACAATCCTTATTCAGAATCTTTATTCAAGACGCTGAAATACAGGCCTAACTATCAGCCAAAAGGCTTTGAATCACTAGAGGATGCGCGTACTTGGTGCAAGTTTTTTGTCCATTGGTATCGCTTTGAACATCATCACAGTGGAATTAAATTTTTAACTCCTGCTGAGCGTCACGCTGGCAAAAGCGAGGAGATACTTAATCATCGCAAGGAAGTTTATGAAGCTGCTAAAGCAGCACATCCTGAACGGTGGAATGGTCGTGAAATCCGCAACTGGGATAACATCGATAAAGTATTTCTTAATCCTGATAAGATTGAATCTGCAAATGATGCAACTGTACAACAGATATCATAAAAAACGTTCATTACTGACCTGGGTTAGCCTAGGTCAGATGAAATATAGTAACTATCAATAAATCAAGTTTTACTGACAACTAGGTTGAAAAATTTCGCATTTATCATATTCTTGTAGAAGATGTATATTGTTTTTTGAAGTAATCCGATATATTATATAAATAAGAAAAGGCATGTGCCTTGGTGGGTTGACACCTAAAATCTGATATGTTTTCCAGACGTAGGTGCTGGAGGTTGGCAGGCAACGGAAAAACCTGATATTTTCCAGACATGGGTGCTGGAGGTTGGCAGACAACGGAAAAATCAACCACTAAATGGGAATGTACATTGCTACGGCATGTGCATTCCCATTTTAAATGTTAAGGATAATAGGTGTTATGGACAAAAAGAGAGTTATTTCTATAATTACTAAGGCTGCAAAAAGCTATCATGAAAATTTAGAAGATCAGAAGGTATTGTTTGTTTATGGCGTACCATCTGAGGTTAAAAAGCAGGTTGAACAGAATGCAGATGTAATATCATGCTTGGAATTCTATGAGGTTGTATTTCATAGATCGAATTTCCTGCATTTAACTGGATTAAAGCTGAATAAGAAAAAAGTTAGCTCTGCGATTAATTTCTATTCAAAATGTTTAGCTGGTAGGTTATCAGAGGATGATTTTGTTTTATCCAAAGATGGTTCTACTGTGCAAAAATTAGAAGTGCTAGCCGATATGATGAATATTAAGAAATCTGCATCGATGATTGGTGACTTTACTGATGCAGGACCAAAGCTGTATTCAGAGAAGATAGCTGGAAATATATATGCTTGTATGGGGTTTGTATGTGATAAGTATTCTAATCTTAATGTACCCAATACTTTGCTAAAAAAAGATATTAGAGCTGTATCATCTAAACCTCAAAAGAAGATATATGCAGTTTTTAGCAAGGGTTATTCAGAAGAAAAGTATACTACAATTGAAAAATGTGATAAGTCAATTGAAATAGGAAAGATTCAATTGCCATAGAGTTATTTAGTAGCGTCTAATCATTATGGTTAGGCGTTTTTTTATTTGGAAAGGCACATATGCAGGAAGTGATTGAAGAGAAAGTTGTCCGACTCGCGATTACTATCACAAAGCTTTCTGTAAGAACAATCATTGCTGGAGTAAAAGCTTACTTGAGACATCGGCAGAAAAAGCACCTGGCAGCTATTGATGAACATATTCAGGGCAAACAATACATCGATGAGCTGGTAAAGCAGAATCAGGGAGTAACCAGCATGGTAGTTGGCGATGAAGGTCTTCGTACTATTGAGCGCATTGCAAAGAAGTACGGTGTAGACTTCGCTGTAATGAAGGATACTTCTGAGAAGCCACCGGTGTTTACAGTTTTTTTCAAAGCCAGAGATACCGATGCAATGGAAGCAGTGGTGAATGAATACAGTAAGAAGATGGTGAAGAAGCAGGAACGACCAAGCGTGATTGCGAAGCTTCGTAAGTTTATTGAGATTGCAAAGAAACAACCAAACAAGGCAAAAAACAGGCTAGAAATCCTAGGATGCAGACGATGTTAAGAATGGTAGGTTTCGGTGATAATGCTGGTTCAGGCTTTCCGGCTATTTTTGAAACATGGAAGAATAATGGTTGGAAAACACCTGAATTGGTTGAAAATACTGTACTTAATCAGGTGACGTTATCGCTTAGTTTTGTAAAAGCAACGACAAAAAGTAGCGATAAAAAATCGGCGATAAAAATCGGCGAGAAAAAAGTGTCAGTAAAAGTTGAATCACATGTAGAAGAGATTGTCGGCTTTTTAACTAATAAAGGAGAAGCAACAACAGCAGAAATTGCTGAGGCAATTGGCCTAAAACCTTCTAGAACAAGAGAATTATTAGATAATATGAAGTGACCTCACATTTGTAGCAACGTGGATTTGCCTGTATACTACAAGTCGGGAAAGACAAATGGTAACAGGGATTACCGCATACAAAAGGAGGTCACCTATGAATAGAATAATCAAAATCGGTATGGATGTCCACAGCACAAACTACACTTTATGTGCAATGGAACCTACAATAGGAGCAGAAGACCGTGTTTTCGGCGAATTGCAGGTTGCACCGGATTACAGGGAAGTCATTGCATTCATAGCTACCCTGCAATTGAAGCTTGGTCTTAATGATGATTATTCTATTGAATGCGGTTATGAGGCTGGCTGTCTCGGGTATACTTTATACCACCAGCTTACCAATGCTGGAATCAAGTGCGTGATTCTTGCGCCAACAACAATGCTTACTCAGCAAGGACAGCGAATCAAAACGGATAAAAGGGATGCCCGTCTGATCGCACAGTGCCTGTGCTATGGAGGATACCATCCGGTTTATGTCCCTACAGGAGAAGATGATTCAGTAAAAGAGTATCTCCGGATGAGAGATGACCATAAACTGGCATTGAAAAAACTGAAACAGCAGATCAATGCGTATGTCCTCCGGCACGGACATCAGTATGCCGGAACCAAATGGACTGTCAAACACGTCACCTGGCTGAAAAAGCTGGAACTTGATCCGATGTACCGGGAAACTCTGAACGAATACATGGCTTCCTATGAGGAACAGGAAGCGAAGATCGATCGTTTTTATAAACGGATCGAAGAGATTGCTGCCGAAGCGCGCTATCAGGAAAACGCGAAAAAACTGGGCTGTTTCCTCAGGATTCGTACGCATACCGCATTATCTTTGATCGTGGAGACTGGAGACTTCAGTCGATTTGCCAAAGGTAATACCTATGCAGCATTCCTGGGGCTGGCGCCAGGAGAGCGTTCCAGCTCAACGAACGTGAATAGGCTCGGTATATCCAAGGCAGGGAATACACATCTGCGCCGCCTGCTGATTGAAGCGGCAAAAGGAATCTGCAAAGGAGCCATCGGGCATAAGTCCAGAGAGCTTCGGTCAAGGCAAAATGGGCAGTCAGCTGATATCATCGCCTATGCGGATAAAGCGAATACCCGGCTTCGAAGCAAGTACTATAAAATGATCCGCCATGGAAAGAAGAAAAATGTTGCGGTGGCTGCTGTAGCAAGGGAACTCGCGTGTTTCGTCTGGGGCATGATGACTGGAAATATCAGTATTACCACAGAACCCCTGTGTTATGTGTTATACACCCTAAAGCTCCCATAAAATCAAGCTTGTCACCAACCACCCTATTTTGCCCTTTCTGTGTTGGTGTATCCAATTCAATCTAAACTTCCCCAAAATATAATTTCTGAAAAAATGTCTCTCAAAAATATATAATCTAAGTTCTAACTGATATGATAGATGCCCTGTACATAATTGGATGTCTGGTACTTTTCTTTACATTCATCTGCTGGCTGATACTCCACATGCCCATCTGCATATTTCTTTTTTGTTATATAAGTCTTATGTATTATACAATCTCCATCTGTTCCTAGACTTTCGTTTGGTGTTTCTATTTCTGATGGACTTCCTCCTGTTGTACTTGTTTCGATTGGTATTTCTAGCTGATTTGCTACGCCTGTTGCCCAACCTTCTCTAATTCCTTGTGATGCTGGAACTGAACCACTGGTTGGTGATATTTTATTTATACTGACTGCATAGTCATTAAGTACACCGTAGGATTTTAGGACTGATTGCATCCACTTACTATTAGCTGTTCCTTTCGCTCCATAGCGTTGTGTTATATCAATTCCATCATAATCATATGTTTTACACCATGCATAGGCTGTTCTTAACTTTTTGACTGGGTGTTTTCTATTCTCAAAATCAGAGTATGTTTGTACCATGTCTACTTGTTTTCCATTGACTATTTTATTTCTATATTCTGCATGGGCAGATACTGTTTCAAATACCATCTTCCATTTTGAATCCCCATTATCTCCACTGCCTACCTTTAAATTCTTTACTGTAGACATTCCGCCTAGATGCTGCTTAGCTATGTAGGCTGCATTGGTTAGTTTCTTGTCTGCTTTGGATGCACCGTCCATCCAATTCTTCATATAGTTGGATCTGGATGACCAAATGTTACCATCTCCTGATACTGGACAGGGCATATTACTTAATGGTGTACCCTTTATCCAAACTTGTTTTGGTGTGGTTACTCCACCTCGCCTTACTTCTGTCGTCCATATACTCATGCCGCTACCATTTCCTGCAGTGATTTCATCTGCCCACTCTTTATCATCACCCCATAGTAGTTCTACTGGTGCTATTGGCTCTCTAGACCCTGTTTGTGTATGTACTATGTAACATAGAATACCTGTTCGTGATTGGGAACCTGCCCACTCTAAGGCACCTGGGACATATTCAAAATCCACATGCTCTGCATCTGTATTGGTTCCTGCTGCCTCTACTGTGACTTTTTTATTGACTGCTGGGATAAACTTCATTATGGTTGTAATTGCTAAGGTACATATGATGAGATGTAGGATGCAATTCTTTATAATGCTTTTTACCATCTTGCTTTTCCTCCTCCTATAAAACGAATGCGAAGCACTTTTTTTATTTGTGCTTCGCAATGTGTTTTACTTTTATTCTATTATTTATAGAACTCTTTTAGTGTCATTGATTTTGAGTTCTTATCTAACTTACCAAAGATTTTTTGTAGTTGTTTGTAAGATAAACCGTAGTAATCTGCAATTCCTCTGTCATCACACCATTTCATCAGTGCTTGTGATGTTCCTGTTACGTTACAATCTGTAAATTCAAATGATCCATCTGGCATTACCATACTTTCATAGATTACCATTCCTTCAAAAACAATACATGCATATCCTTTTGTTGTTCGTCTTACTGTTAATGTATCGTCATTAATTCCTGTTGAATACTCATTATCATAGTCTGTGTTTTTGGGCTGCTTGTCAATCTTGCCATCGATGTAAGCTTTTGTTACTTCCCTGTATTTATCCATTGCTCGCTGATGGCCTATTTCATTATCTGGATATTTTCCCTCTTTATATGCTTTGTCTGCTTTTTTCTGCTCTTCAGCACATTCTTCAAGTTGTTGTTCATCCAATACCTCTAATGGGCCCGTTTGATATCCATATGTTCCATCTGGAAGTTGCATTAGTACGTCATCACCATCATATCCCACTATTGTTGTATACCCATCTGGGTCCTTGATCTTTGATCCTACTGGATACTTCTTCTTAAACTCTGCCATGGTCATTTTATGACCAGTGGTGGGGATATCCTCTGATGCTGTATTCTCTGAATCTGTTGTATCAGAATTTCTGGATTTATTTTTGCCTGGTTGTTCTGTCTTTTTTGTGGTATTTTTTGCAACAGATTTTTTCTCAGGCTTATTCAAAAGATAAACACCCAAAACACAGCCAGCGATTATGAGAGCAGTAGTAGTTAAAAGAATTAAGAATTTTTTGTTTTTCATTTGTAATCTCCCTTGTGATAGATACATAGAATATCTATAATTAACTAAAGTATATCAGGAAATAGTTGTCAATAAAACATGTTCCATGTTAATAGCTTTAAATAAATTCGTGTTAAATTTTTTTCAAAAAATAATTGACAACATAAGAAGTCTTTGATATTATATCTGAGTCGGCGCGAGATGAGCGCCGACGATAATATAAGTTGCGGAAGTGTCGGAACTGGCAGACGAGCAAGACTAAGGATCTTGTGGCAGCGATGTCGTGTGGGTTCAAGTCCCATCTTCCGCATATTAAGTAAGGAGGCCTCGGAACAATTGTTCCGGGGCTTTCTTTATGCAAATGGGAAAGGAGAGCTTTTGAAGGATCTTATTTTTTCTATGAATGCTACAATGCCGGTCTTTTTTGTTATGGTGATCGGCTATATATTCCGCTGGCGTGGTGTGCTCAGTGAAGAGTTTGCTGCAATGCTAAACCGCTTTGTTTTCCGGGTGGCACTGCCGGTGAATCTGTTCCATCAGTTGTGTACCGTTGATATTGCAAAGGCATGGGATACGTCCTATGTTCTCTTCTGCGCTGTGGCGACTCTGCTTTCCATCGGGATTGGATTTGTCTTCTCTCTTTTTGTCAAAAGCAGGGCGGAGCGGGGTGAATTTATTCAGGGCGCATACCGGAGCAGTAGTTCCCTCCTTGGAATGGTCTACATAGAAAATATCTATGGGCAAAGTCCCATGGGGCCTTTGATGATGATCGGTTCTGTTCCGCTCTATAATATTATGGCGGTGATCATTTTGACCCTGACCGCACAGAATGGAGGAGGGGAAGAGAGCATGGGGGAGAAGCTGAAGCGTTCCCTGATCGGAATCGTAACCAATCCGATTATTCTTGGAATTCTCTTTGGAATCCTTTGGGCACTTCTTCGACTTCCTATGCCGGTTATGGCAGATAAGACCATCGGATACCTTGGGGGTGTGGCATCCTCCCTTGGACTACTCTCCCTTGGAGCGATGGTGGATTTAAGAGCGATTAAGGGAAAACTGCTTCCGATTTTTGGGGCGACCTTTTTAAAACTGGTGGGATTTGCTGCAATCTTTTTGCCGGTGGCGGTGTCTCTTGGCTACCGGAAGGATCGCCTAGTGGCGCTTGTCATTATGCTTGGTTCCGCATCCACCATGGCGGGGTTTGTTATGGCACGCAATATGGGGCATAAGGGAAATCTCTCCTCTGCCGTCATCATGCTTTCGACATTGTTGTCCTCTGTCACTCTGACGTTCTGGATCTACATCCTTCGAATCAAGGGGTACATCTGATACGGACAGGGAAATGCAATGTCATGAATCTGATATTTTTGTTTTATATATGCTAGAAATCTTTCCTGTTCCTTTGTATGATGCAGATAAACGTGGTAATGCATCGATAGAGGCAGGAAGGATTTTTTTATGAGCAATTTTACATATTTGGATCGTAACGGAACATTTCAGCTTGCTATGCCGGAAAATTACAGTTATCTGTATTTTCCGCTGGCGAGTGAGAAGGGGCTTAAAAGCAGTATCACTCCGAATCTGGGAGGAGATTCTAAAACGGCGCAGGAATCCTTTTTGCTGGAGCCGGTAAGTTCAGAGAATCTTCATAACAATCGCAGCACCCGTAATTTCTGGTGCCTTGTGGAGGGAGAAAGACCCTGGTCTATGACAGGTGCATCGGCAGATGCCGAGGCGGCACGCTTTACAGAAGAACAGGAGAAGAGTTCGGTTACCGCCGGATTTTTATGGCATAAGCTGACAAGGGAGAATGAAACCATCGGATTGAAGGCCGAGATCACATCTTTTGTTCCGTGGGACGATGCGGTGGAAGTCACCCTGGTTGAAATTACCAATACAGGAGAGAAAGAGCGTAGTCTTGAGATGATGGCGGCCGTTCCGATCTATGGACGAAGTGCGGATAATATCCGTGATCATAGAAATGTAACATCCATGCTCCATCGAATTCAGGTGTTGGAGGATGGAGTCTGCGTTTACCCGACCATGTCCTTTGACGAGAGAGGACACCGGATCAATCACACCCGATATTTTGTCTGTGGAAGCACAGGGGATGGGGCTACTCCGGTTGCCTTCTATCCAAGTGTGGACAGCTATCTTGGAGAGGGCGGAAGCTTTACAAAACCGGGAGCTGTCTACCGGGAGGATATAAAGAAAGATTTCTGCGTTCCGGGAGATAGAATCAACGGAAGAGAGGCTGTGGGAGCCTTTCGCTTTGAACCGCAGGTTTTAGCTGCAGGCGAGACGGCATGCTACATTGTCTGGATGGGAATCACAGAAGAGGAAGAAGATCTGTCTTTCATCAGTGAAAAATATCATAGCAAAGAGCAGGCGATTTTGGCTCTTGAAAAGACAAAGGAATGGTGGCAGGAACGGGCAAATGTGGATTTCCATGCAGGAGATGAAGCCTATGACAACTTCCTGAAGTGGGTCAGCTTTCAGCCGTTCCTTCGTGCCATCTACGGATGTTCCTTCCTGCCACATCATGATTACGGTCGTGGAGGAAGAGGATGGCGAGATCTGTGGCAGGATTGCCTGTCCCTTCTTATTATGGATCCGAGGGAGGTGAGAAACCTTCTGGTGAATAATATTGCGGGCGTGCGGATGGATGGAAGCAACGCAACCATCATTGGCAGCAGGCCGGGTGAATTTGTTGCCGATCGAAACGGCATTGCCAGAGTCTGGATGGATCATGGGGTATGGCCGTTTAAGACCATTTTGTTCTATATCCATCAGACGGGGGATCTTGGAGTGCTTCTCGAGAATGCCATGTATTTCAAGGATGCACAGGCCGCAAGAGGCAACAGGACCGATGATGAATGGAATATGGAGCAGGGAACCTGGCAGAAAGACCGGGCAGGTGAGCTTTATCAGGGAAGCATGCTGGAGCATATCCTTTTGGAGCATCTGACGAGCTATTATGAGCGAGGGGAGCATGATATGATGCGTCTTCGCGGTGCTGACTGGAACGATGCCCTGGATATGGCCAACGAAAGAGGCGAGAGCGTGGCGTTTACGGCTGCGTATGCCGGCAACTTAAAGGAGATGGCAACCCTTCTTTTGGATATGAAGGAAAAGCTTGGCATTACAACTGTTTCACTGGCAAAGGAAATGATGGTGCTTCTTCGCGGAAAGAAAGAAGAAAATCCGCTGGCAGAATATCTTGATGCGGTAAAACATGTTGTAAGCGGTGAAAAAGAAGAGGTCTTACTGGAAGAAGTAGCGGCATTGCTGGAAGAGAAGGCGTCAGAGCTGATGGAGGTCATTCGTGCTACGCAGTGGATCCGTGAAAGTGACGACTGCGGCTGGTATAACAGCTACTATGATAACAGTGGAAGAGCCGTGGAGAAGGCAGATGGTGATAAGACAAGAATGATGCTGACAGGTCAGGTCTTTACCATCATGAGTCATACGGCGGACGAGGAGCATACCAGACAGATTGCAGCTGCGGCAAAGCGTCATCTGTATCGGAAGGAGATCGGCGGATACCGGCTGAACACAGATTTTGGTGAGGTGAAGACAGACCTTGGCAGAATGTTTGGCTTCGCGTATGGAGAAAAGGAGAACGGAGCTGTCTTTTCTCATATGACCGTTATGTATGCCTACGCTCTTTACAGCAGAGGATTTGTAAAAGAAGGTTATGAGGCATTGCAGACCCTGGCGGAGGCGTCCCTTCATTTTGAAACCAGCCGAATCTATCCGGGTATTCCGGAGTACTTTAACGCGGATGGAAGAGGTGTCTATCATTATCTGACGGGTGCCGCATCCTGGTACCTTATGACCATGGTTACCATGGTGTTTGGGGTTCGGGGCGAATATGGCGATCTTCGTATCGATCCAAAGCTTACCCTTGCCCAGTTCGACGAGAAGGGAGAGGCGTCCCTTGGTCTTGTATTTGCAGGCCGAAAGCTTCATATCACCTATCAGAACACAGGACGTGTGAAGGAAGGGGATTATCGTGTGAAGTCTGCTACGTTAAACGGAGAGGAAATCGCTGCGGATGGTGGAAATCTTATTATGAAAAGAGAACAGCTGACGGGGCTTGATCCACAAAAACAGCATGAAATCCTTGTTGTTTTGGAATAGTTTGCAGAAAGTTACAATTCATTTAAGGTTCTTCTTGAAAAAAAGTGTTGACAGAAAAAGGGAAATCCTGTAACATATCATTTGTTCGCAGGAATGGCGGAATCGGCAGACGCGCAGGCTTCAGGTGCCTGTGGTAGCAATATCGTGAGGGTTCAAGTCCCTTTTCCTGCAGCTTAAGGCGGCCACGTAATGTGGTCGCTTTTTCTGTATAACGACGAGCCAAGGTCTCATCTGCAAACTTGTTTGCAAGGAAGACTTTGGCTTTTTTGTGAATTTTTAAATTTTTTCAATTTTTTTCAAAAAAAAAAAGGAAAATCGAAATTTGTGCGTAATATATATAGTGAGAGCAAAAAAACGCATAGAAAGGAGCCGTATATCCATGCTGATTCGTGAGATGATTGAAGAAATCGAACAAAAGAATCTATCCCCTTATGCAACACTGGATCAGAATTCGAAGGGCAGAGCAAAGGAAGAAGCGCAATGCGATATACGGCCTCTTTTTCAAAGAGACAGGGACCGGATTCTTCATTCCAAGGCCTTTCGAAGATTGAAGAATAAGACACAGGTATTTTTATATCCGATGGGAGACCACTATCGGACAAGAATGTCTCATACACTGGAAGTATCACAGAATGCCAGAACCATAGGCAAGGCCCTTCGTATGAATGAGGGGTTGATTGAGGCCATCGCCCTTGGTCATGACCTTGGTCACACGCCCTTTGGCCATGCGGGAGAAGATGTTTTGAATGCATGTTGCGAGGGAGGATTTGTTCATAGTGAACAGTCGGTTCGTATTGTGGAGAAACTGGAAAAGGACGGGGAAGGACTGAATCTGACCTGGGAGGTCATTGACGGGATCCGTAACCATCAGACCCAGGGACATCCGAATACTCCGGAGGGACAGATCGTAAGACTCTGCGATAAGATTGCCTATGTATATGCGGATGTGGATGATGCCATCCGTGGAAGAATCATGGTGGAAGAGGATCTTCCGGTTGAGATTCGTAAGACCCTGGGCTTTACCGCCAAGGAACGGCTGAATCATATGATTCACGATGTGATTATGACAAGTCTTAACTCCCCTGAAATACGTATGTCCGAGGAGACAGGACAGGCGATGGTGGAGCTTCGCAAATATTTGTTTGAACATGTATATCGCAATCCCGAGGCAAAGGGAGAAGAGGTCAAGGCGAAGCGGATGATTCGAATGCTGTATGAATACTACAACGATCATCCTAAGGCATTGCCGGAGAATTTTTATGCGAAACTCCTGAACGGAGAGGATCCGAAGGATAGGATCATCTGTGACTATATAGCAGGAATGTCTGACGGATATTGTACGACAAAGTTCAAGGAATACTTTGTTCCGCAGGCATGGGAGGTTGATGGATTCTGATGATGTATTCCGATGAGGTGATTGACACAGTCCGCGCGGCGAACGATATCGTGGATGTGATTTCACAATATGTAAAGCTTGAAAAAAAGGGATCGGACTATTTTGGCCTGTGTCCCTTTCATAGTGAAAAGACCGGATCATTTTCTGTATCCAGAAGAAAGCAGATGTTTTACTGCTTCGGATGTCATAAGGGTGGAAATGTCTACAAGTTCCTGATGGAGCATGAGCATATGGATTTCTCGGAAGCCGTTCAGACTCTGGCAGCCAGAAGCGGCATCACCCTTCCGCAGGTGGAGATGACAAAGGAGCAAAAGGAGCGGGCGTCCCTTAAGAGCCGGTTGCTTGAGATCAATAAGGATGCAGCCACCTATTATTACAGGCTGTTGTATTCGGATCACGGAAGACATGCCCTGGAATATTTCAAAGGCCGCGCCCTTTCAAAGGAGACGATGCAAAAGTTCGGTCTTGGATATTCGGATCAGTACAGCAACGATCTCTATCAGTTCCTTCGCAGAAAGGGATACAGCGATGAGCTTTTGAAGCAGTCCGGTCTTGTGACCATTGATGAAGTAAGAGGTGGTCATGATAAGTTCTGGAACCGAGCCATGTTCCCGATCATGGATCAGTATTCGAAGGTTATTGCCTTTGGAGGCCGTGTGATGGGAGAAGGGGAACCGAAGTATTTGAATTCCCCGGAGACGGCTGTTTTTAATAAGAGTCGGACGCTTTACGGCCTGCATCTTGCCCGGAGAAGTCGAAGAGAGGGCATGATTCTTTGCGAAGGTTATATGGATGTAATCGCGCTTCATCAGGCAGGATTTGATAATGCCGTGGCATCCCTTGGAACCGCCCTTACGACAGGGCACGCCGGTATCATAGCCCGTTTTGCAAAGAAGGTTTATCTGTGTTATGACAGCGATAATGCCGGTGTGAACGCGGCGCTTCGCGCCATTCCGATTCTAAGGAGTGCAGGGATCACTCCTTTGATTGTCCATATGGACCCTTATAAGGATCCGGATGAATTTATCAAAGGTCTCGGGGCCGAAGAGTATGAGAAGCGCCTTGAACAGGCGGAGAACTTCTTCTATTTTGAAGCGCATCAGTTAGAGAAAAAGTACGATACCCGGGATCCGGCCGCAAAGACAGCCTTTCAGCAGGAACTTGCGAAGAAGCTTATGGAATTTTCGGATGAGATGGAGCGAAACAATTATGTGGACGCCATCTGTCGCATGTTCCAGATTCCGGCAGAAACGATGCGGCGCTATATTGTTACACTGGCGCAGCAGCAGACGGGACTTACCGCAAGGCGCCCGATTCTCTCCCCTTCACCGAAGGGAAAGAAGGGAGAAAAGAAGGACAGCGGAATTGTTAAAAGCCAGATGCTGTTGCTGTCCTGGGTAGTGGATCGGCCGGATCTGTTTTCCCAGATCGGGGAGCTGATTACGCCACAGGACTTTGACGAGGGACTGCTGCGGGAGGTCGCGACCCTTTTGTATCAGCAGATGAAGGAGATAGGAATTCCAAACCCTGCAGCCATTGCCGATCGTTTTGACGATAGCGATGACCAGGATATGGTGACACATATATTTTATGAGGATGTCCGTATTTTACATGAGACACCCGAAGCTGAAAAGAATCGTGCCCTTGTGGAGACTCTGACCAGAGTTGTACAGAACGGGTATGACAAGAAACGTTCCGCGATGGATGAGAATGATCCGTTGTTGATCACCATGGTGATAGAGGAACGTGCCAAAATCGACAAGATCAAAAAAATGAAGATCATAAATGCATAAAAGGAGAGAAACATGGCAGAGAAAAAGACAGCCACAAAAAAGGCAAAAGATGCTTCGAATGCAGAGCAGGGCGCATTGATCACAAAGAAGCTCAATGAGCTCGTAGAGCTTGCAAAGAAGAAGAGAAATGTCCTTGAATACAAGGAGATCAATGAGGCATTTCGTGAGCTGAATCTGAATGTAAAGCAGCTGGAGATGATTCTTGAATATCTTGAGAATAAAAATATCGATGTTTTACGCGTGGATGTAGATGATGCAGTAGATGACAGTGATGATGATTTTGTACCATCCGAGGAGGATGAGGTAGACGTTGAGAACCTTGATCTTACCGTTCCGGACGGAATTTCCATCGAAGATCCGGTTCGTATGTACTTAAAGGAAATCGGTAAGGTTCCTCTTCTTACAGCCGATGAGGAGATCGAACTGGCAAAGCGCATGGAAGAAGGCGACCAGGAGGCGAAAAAGAAGCTGGCAGAGGCCAACCTCCGTCTGGTTGTATCCATTGCAAAGCGTTATGTCGGACGTGGCATGCTTTTCCTGGATCTGATTCAGGAAGGTAATCTGGGACTGATCAAGGCGGTTGAGAAGTTCGATTACAGCAAGGGATATAAATTCTCCACCTATGCAACATGGTGGATTCGTCAGGCAATCACAAGAGCCATCGCCGATCAGGCGCGTACCATTCGTATTCCGGTACATATGGTGGAGACCATCAACAAACTGATTCGCGTTTCCCGTCAGTTACTTCAGGAGTTAGGCCGCGAACCGACCCCGGAAGAGATTGCAAAGGAGATGGATATGCCGGTAGAGCGTGTGCGTGAGATCCTTAAAATCTCCCAGGAGCCGGTATCTCTGGAGACTCCGATCGGTGAGGAGGAAGATTCCCATCTTGGTGACTTCATTCAGGATGACAATGTTCCGGTTCCGGCAGATGCTGCAACCTTTACCCTGTTAAAAGAGCAGCTGTCCGAGGTGTTATCTACTTTAACAGAGCGTGAGCAGAAGGTTCTGATCCTTCGTTTCGGATTAGAGGATGGACGCGGTCGTACACTTGAGGAAGTCGGTAAGGAATTCAACGTAACACGTGAGCGTATTCGTCAGATCGAGGCGAAGGCGTTACGTAAGCTCCGTCATCCGAGCCGTAGCCGTAAGTTAAAGGATTATCTTGAGTAATATGATGAAAAAAGATACAGGCAGGGTCAGAGATCAGCTATCACAGCGGCTTCTGGCCCTGTATCACATGGTAGATGAAAATACCCGCTTTTGTGATGTGGGGTGTGATCACGGATATTTATCCATTGCATTGGTGCAGGACGGCATTTGCCCGAAAGCACTTGCAATGGATTTGCGTCCGGGTCCCCTTCAGCGGGCGAAGATGCACATAGAGAGCGTTGGACTTGAAGAGAAGATTGAGACCCGATTGTCGGACGGCATTGCAAAGCTTAAGGAAGATGAAGCGGATACCGTTTTAATCTCCGGTATGGGCGGAGGCGTGATCTATCATATTCTTGCAGATGAAGAGGAAAAGGCAAAGAGCATCAAAAGCCTGATCTTAGCGCCCCAGTCCCAGCTTGTTCTGGTGCGGGAATATCTAAGAGATGCAGGATATGAACTTGTATCCGAGGATATGGTTTTAGAAGACGGAAAATACTATCCGATGATGAAGGTATCCTATAAGGGTAAAGAGGCAAAGGAATCCTGGAAACTTTTGGGCGGCGAAGAGGTGCAGGAGGCAGCCATGATGTTCGGTCCATGCCTTCTTAAGCAGAAGCATCCGGTGTTGAAACAGTATCTTCTTTACAGGAAAAGGGTTGTTACGTCGATCAAAGACCAGCTCCCGGAGACGGTAAGCAGTGAAAGAAGAGAAGAAGTGGAGAAGGAACTTCATCTTTTAGAACTGGCCATGTCGATGTGGGAAGGAAAATAGTATGAAGGTTAAAAAGATTCTGGAATTACTGGAAGAGAAGTCTCCGCTCTCTGCCGCAGAAAGCTGGGATAATCCGGGGCTTTTGGTGGGAGATTTAGAGCGGGAGGTTCACTGCGTCTATATCGCATTGGATGCCACCGACGAGGTGATTGAGCATGCAATTACGGCCGGTGCGGAGCTTGTTTTAACGCATCATCCTCTGATTTTTGGCAAGATCGGTCAGGTGAGAGCTGATGATTATATCGGACGACGCATTATTCGTCTCATTGAGCATAAGATGAGCATCATCTGTATGCATACGAACTTTGATGTGTTTGGAATGGCAGACATTGCCTGTGAAAAGCTTTCCCTGCAAAATCCGCTTCCTCTGGATGTTACAGGAGAGGATACTGATGGCAGACCGGTGGGGATCGGAGCATACGGTGAGCTACAGGACGAACTGGCTCTTACGGAGCTGGCAGATCTTGTGAAGAATCGTTTCGGGCTCGAACAGGTGAAGGTTTTTGGAGATCCTTTTGCCAGAATAAAACGGTGTGCCGTTTGTCCGGGATCGGGCAAGAGTGAGGTGGATCATGCCATTGCAGCAGGCGCGCAGGTTCTTGTGACAGGGGATATTGACCACCATACAGGAATCGATGCGGTTGCCAGGGGCGTTAATATTATTGATGCAGGCCATTATGGAATCGAGCATATTTTTATTCCGTATATGGAACAGTATCTGAAAAAGGCTGCCGGAGAACTTACCATAGCATCCGAGCCTTTTGAGGAACCATTTTATTATATTTGATCGAAAGAAACGGGGGTTATTTATGCAGGAGGATCGAAAGCTTACGATTACGCTGGGCGAAAAATCATTGCAGGTTTCTTACGGAACAACGTTGCAGACGCTGGTAAAGGAACAGTTTCCGCAGGATTACCGCAGATTTTATCTGGCAGAGTATAACGGGAAATTGACAGAGCTTCATAAAAAAATAAAAAGGGATGGGAAGATCCGGTTCCTGGATGCAAAGAATAAGGACAGCCAGAGGGCTTATCGCCGCAGCCTTGTGTTTTTGATGCAGCGGGCGGTGAAGGAACTGCTTGAAAAGGAAGACTGTGAAGTTAGAGTCCGGTTTTCTCTTGGAGATGGTTATTATTGCACCATTGAGGACGAGTCCGGTGTAAGCGAAGAGTTTTTAACCGCTCTCGGAGAAAAAATGGATGAGCTGATTGCGAAGGATTTACCGATCGAGAAACATATCTATCCGACCTGTGATGCCATGTCCATGTTTGCCGAGCAGGGAATGAAGGACAAGGAACGTCTGCTTCGTTACCGGTCCAATTCCGGTACGAATATCTATGAGCTGGATGGAGCCTATGACTATTTTTACGGCTATATGGTTCCTTCCACCGGATATTTGAAAGCCTACGATCTAAAACCGTTAGACCGCGGCTTTATGTTGCTCTTTCCGGGCAAAGATCCTGAGAAGGTGGAGGAGTACAAGCCGGCGGTGAAGCTGTTTGATACGCTGGTTACGGCAAAACAGTGGGGAAGCCGGATGGAAGTGAATACGGTGGGAGCTTTAAATGATGCCATTGCAGCAGGCCGGATCAAAGAGATCATTCTGATGCAGGAGGCATTTATGGAGGAGCGCATCGGAGCGTTGGCAGAACAGATCGCATCGGAGTCCAATCGTAAATTTGTCATGATTGCCGGACCGTCCTCTTCCGGTAAGACCACATTTTCCCACAGGCTTTCCATTCAGCTGAAAGCCAGAGGTTTATCCCCGCATCCTGTGGCACTGGATAATTATTACCTGGACCGGGACAAGATGCCTCTGGATGAATTCGGCGAGAAGGATTTCGAAGCGCTGGAAGGACTTGATATTGCCCGGTTTAATGAGGATATGGGCCGCCTGTTAAAAGGGGAGAAGGTGGAACTTCCGGTCTTTAACTTTAATATCGGAAAGCGTGATGAGAAGACGATTCCAATGCAGCTGGGCAAGGAGGATGTTCTTGTCATCGAGGGCATTCACGGATTGAATGACAAGTTAAGTTATACCCTTCCGAAGGAGAGCAAGTACAAGATTTATATCTCTGCTCTGACCCAGCTTGCCATTGATGAGCACAATCCGCTGTCCACCACAGACGGGCGTCTGATTCGACGGATTGTAAGAGATGCCAGAACGAGAAATACATCGGCAAGGGAGACCATTGCCATGTGGGATTCTGTGCGGCGTGGTGAGGAAAAGAATATCTTCCCGTTCCAGGAAGAGGCGGACGCCATGTTTAATTCGGCTCTGATTTACGAGATGTCCGTTTTAAAACTTTATGCACAGCCACAGCTTTATGCTATTCCTTCGGATGCTCCGGAGTTTAAGGAGGCAAAGAGGCTAATCAAGCTGCTGGATTATTTTATGCCGGTTCCAACGGAGGATATTACGAACTCCTCCCTGATCCGGGAATTCATCGGAGGAAGCTGTTTCCGTGTATAGCGTAAAAAGCTTGCTATATCGGAGCAAAACCGATACAATAGTACCTCGGAAGTAAGACACGTGATCGCTGCTGCAAGTGCCGAAAGGCCGCAGGAGAGGAAAGTCCGGGCTTCATAGGGCAGGATGCCGGATAACGTCCGGTGGAGGTGACTCCAAGGCCAGTGCAACAGAAATAAACCGCCGGCTTCGGCCGGTAAGGGTGGAAAGGCGGTGTAAGAGACCACCGTCCTCTTGGTAACAAGAGGAGCCATGTAAACCCCATCCGAAGCAAGACCGCATAGAAGCAGTGACGTTGCCCGCCAGCTTCAGGTAGGTCGCTTGAGATTAGTGGTAACATTAATCCTGGATAGATGATCACGCAATGACATAACCCGGCTTATCGTTTTGCTTCCTTTTTCAGAATGTAAATGCGTCAGAAGACTTACAGGTCTTCTGGCGCATTTTTTTTATCTCAGTCGGGGTTACAATCTCCGACTGAGATAAACGCTCCGCGAGCATGTTGGAAACGATGAGGTGATAGCAAAGTGTCTAAAAAAAGCAAAAAAATCTTGTTGAGTTTGTATAGGTGAATTATAATTCAAATTTTGATAATATAAAGGAAACGAGATGTGGAGTTTTTAGTTTCCATCGACGCGTATCGGAAAAAATTATGAGGGTAGGAGTGAGGAAGATGAAAGGAAAGATTTTAGCAGCGGCGCTGCGCGTATACAGGGATAAGGGACCGAGATTCACGATGGATGATCTTGCAGCGGAATTGTCCATGAGCAAGAAAACCATCTATACGGTTTTCAGAGATAAGAAGTCCCTGCTGTACGACATGGTGGATTATACCTTTGATGAGATCAAGGAACATGAGAACAGAGTTCTCGAGAATCCGAATCTTGGAACAGAAGAAAAGCTGTTCCAGATTCTGACGGTTATGCCGGAGAATTTTCGAGGCATAGACTTTACGGAATTACATGAGATGAGCGGAAAATTTCCGGAAGCCTATGGGCGAATCCGGCAGAGACTGGAAAGCGGATGGGAGACGACCCTTGGCATCCTGCAGCAGGGGGTGAAGGAAGGGATTTTCCGGCCGGTGGATTGTAATCTTTTCCAGATGATCTATGAAGCATCCATTGAGAGATTCTTAAGCGGGGACGAACTTCATGATTATCAGATTTCGTACATGGACGCATTGAATGAGCTGGTAAACATCATGATACATGGAATTAAGGCAAAGGAAGAATAAGCTTATGAGACAAAAGATCTATATAGATCGGGACTGGTTCTTTACCCCTTCGTACGAGGAGGGGATGGAGAAGGCTTTGATGTCAGACGGTCAAAAGGTTTGCGTTCCGCACACCGTTGCTGTTACGCCATTCAATTACTTTGATGAGAGCATCTATCAGATGGTCTCCTGCTATCAGAGAGTCATCACGGCTCCAAAGGAGTGGGAGAACGCCATCGTAGAAGTCACTTTTGAGGCAGCGGCGCACAAAGCAGAGGTTTTTCTGAACGGCAGAAAGCTTGGAGAACACGCAAGCGGATATACAGCATTTACCGTGGATTTAAGTGAGCATCTTGTCTATGGAGAAGAGAACCTTCTGACGGTAAAGCTTGATTCAAGAGAGACTCTGGATCAGCCGCCGTTTGGCTTTGTTGTGGACTATATGACTTACGGCGGAATCTACCGGGATGTTTATCTGACCGTAAGAGATGCGGTGTCCATGAAGGATGTTTTCCTTATGCCTTCCCTTATGCAGGAACCGGCTACGGAAGGTCTTAGTCGGGAAGAAATCGGTGAGATTCAGATTGAAGGAAATCTTGTGACCGTTATGGAGCTTACGCCAAAGGCTGCCGAGCTGGCAAGACAGCAGCGGATCATGCTCCGACAGTTTCTTGATGATAAGGAGATCTCTTCTCAGCCACTGTCTCCTTCCGGTAAGACGAAGACATTAACAGGCCCGGTTGCGCTGTGGGATATCGAGAATCCGATCCGTTACCGCATTACAACACAGCTGGTGCTGGACGGAGAGGTTGTGGATCAGAATGTGACCTTTATCGGTTTTCGAAGTGCCGTTTTTCGCAGAGTCGGTTTTTATCTGAACGGAAGAAAGGTTCTTTTAAGAGGCCTGAACCGCCATCAGAGCTATCCTTATGTGGGATATGCCATGCCGGAGAGTATGCAGCGGCTGGATGCGAAAATTCTGAAGGAAGAGCTGGGGGCAAATGCAGTTCGTACTTCACATTATCCGCAGTCACAGGACTTTATAGATGAATGTGACCGGATCGGTCTTCTGGTGTTCACGGAATTTCCGGGATGGCAGCATATCGGCGGAGAGAAATGGAAGGAACAGGCGGTTGTAAACGTCAGAGAGATGATTACACAGTACCGGAATCATGCCTCCATTATCTTATGGGGTGTTCGAATTAATGAATCCGTTGACTGTGACGAGCTGTACGAAAAGACCAACCGACTGGCAAGAGAACTGGATCCGACCCGGCCGACGGGAGGTGTTCGCTGTAACACGAAGATGCACCTTTTGGAGGATGTCTATACCTATAACGATTTTTCCTATAACGGTGACAGGAAGATTCCGGGTATCCAGAAGAAGGAAAAGGTCACATCCGATGTGTCCAAACCTTATCTGGTTTCAGAATACAACGGTCATATGTATCCGACCAAGTCCTTCGACTGGGAGGAACATCAGAAAGAGCATACCCTTCGCCATGCCAAGGTGCTGGACGCTGTGAAGGGAGCGGGGGATGTGGCAGGAAGTTTTGCCTGGTGCATGTTTGATTACAATACCCACAAAGATTTCGGAAGTGGGGATCGTATCTGTTACCACGGTGTGATGGATATGTTCCGGAATCCGAAGATGGCTGCATCGGTCTATGAGGCACAGCAGACAGAGAGGCCGGTTCTTGCAGTGACAAGTTCAATGGATATTGGAGAACACCCGGCATCGGTACGGGGTGATACCTACATCATCACAAATGCAGATTCTGTAAGGATGTACAAGAACGATCTTCTGATCAAAGAATATACGAATAAGGACAGTGCCTTTAAGAACCTGGAGCATGGCCCGATTCCAATCGATGATTACATCGGAAATGCAATGAAGAAGGAGGAAGGCTTTGGCAATCGCCAGAATGAGCTGGTAAAGACCTGTTTAAATGAGGTGGCCATTCACGGTTACAAGATTACGAAGAAGGTTTTGTTTGCCGCACTTCGGCTGATCCTTTTCTATCGGATGAAGCCGCAGGAGGCGGTGGATCTGTTCCAGAAGTACATTGGCGACTGGGGCGGAAGCTCGAAGGTCTATCGTTTTGATGCTGTGAAAGACGGTAAGGTCTGTGCCACCATTGTGAAATCACCGATGAAGAAGCGGTCGCTTAAGGTACGTTGCAGTTCCACAAGACTGTGTGAGAAGCAGACCTATGACGTAGCAGAAGTAAGAATTTCTGCGGTAGATGAAAACGGCAACACCTTATCCTTCCTGCAGGCTCCGGTGGAGGTTACGGTTAGCGGACCTCTTGAAATCATCGGACCAAAGGTCGTTACCCTGCAGGGCGGAATGGCAGGCGTCTATTTAAAAACGACCGGAAGTGCCGGAGAGGCGCAGGTCAAGCTGTCGCTGGAGGGAGCAAAGTCCAAGCTGCTTCGTTTTAACATTGAGGTTTGCGATACGATTTAAGAAGTAAAGTATAAGAGAGGAAGAGGAATGTCGGAAAAATCAAAAGTTATTTTCGGAAATGTTCTGCCGGATAAAGTATATAAAAAGGCAGTCAGAGGCCGGAAAAAATACGTGAGAAAATTTGGTGATGACAGTGGACAAAACTATCAGGTGTCCATTCGAACCAATCCGGTCATCGGGGAAAGTCTCGGTGTCAGTGACATCCGGCTGGATGGCCCGAGTGAAGAAGAATTTGATAAGGAAAAGGGAATCATCGTTGGAAACATCCGTATGGGATTCGGTCACTACCGGATTTCTATGGCAATGGCTTCTGCTGCAAGAGCGTTGGGATACAAGCCTTACTGGCTGGATCTTAACTCTTTCCCGAATACCACGGCGACCAAGGTGATTTCGGCGCAGAACGATCTGTATTCTCTGGGTTCAAGACTTTCGAAGAATCCACTGTTTAACAAGCTTGTCTGGGAACCGTTGAATTATGAGGGATTCCGTGCCTTATCCTATAATGCCGGAGATCAGGAGAATGCAAAACTTATGGCACCCATCTACCGGAACATTCCAAAGGAGATTCCGGTCATCGGTACCCATGTCTGGCCGGCACAGGCAGCCGTTCACGCCGGAATGAAATACGTGGTGAATGCCATTCCGGATAACTGGCCGATGGCACTGCATCTTTCCGAAGGAAGCATTCATACCATTCAGTGTAAGAATGCCTATATGGGATATAAGATTTTAAACGGTTTCGACAAGAAAAGAGTATGTCAGCCGATGCCAAAGGGCTCTTTGGTCTACACCGGTCATTACATCGACGATGAACTGGTAAGAAACATTGCATACGACTGCAAGAAGCGTCTGGAGCGTAAGGAAAAATCAGAGCCGATGCGATTCCTTTTGACCATCGGAGGTGCAGGAGCCCAGAAGGAGATTTTTGCAGCCATTATCAAACATCTGCTTCCACAGATTCAGAAGAACAAGGCGGCTTTGTATGTGAATGTGGGAGATTACCGGAATGTCTGGGAGGATCTTTTGAAGGAAATTCCACAGATGAAGGCAGTGTCCACCGAGCATTTCGAGGATTATGCCGAGAGTTCATCCTTTGCAGAACGTGCCATTGACGGAACCGTGGAAGGGATCCATGGCTTCTACCACAAGGATATTTTTGAAGCGGTATATATCACAAATCTTCTGATGCGAAGCTGTGATGTTCTGGTAACAAAACCGTCGGAGCTGGCATTTTATCCGGTGCCAAAACTGTTTATCAAGCGTGTCGGCAAGCATGAGATGTGGGGAGCCATCCATTCGGCTGAGATGGGGGATGGAACCCTGGAGTGCAGAGACATTCCACACACCCTGCAGATGCTGGATCTCTTTATGGACGGAGATGAGCTGCTGCGTCAGATGTGTGATGCCATCTGTATGAACCAGTCCATTGGTCTGTACGATGGAGCATATAACGTTGTGAAGCTTGCAATGGGACAAAAAGAAAAGAAGTAAGAGAGGGGTATTTCATGGAAACAAAAAGAGGGTTAACCGGGGTTGAGAAAGCCTCCTATGGTTTGGGAGCTTTCGCTAAAGATGTCGTCTATATGATGACGGCAGCATATATTCTGTACTATTTTCAGGATGTCATGGGGGTTTCCGCCTGGGCAATGGGCGTGATTCTTTTAGGAGCCCGCGTGTTTGATGCCTTCAATGATCCGATCATGGGAATCATTGTCGGTAAAACAAAGACACGCTGGGGCAAGTTCCGTCCATGGCTTTTGATTGGAACCATTTTAAATGCAGTTATCTTATACGTTATGTTCTCCTGTCCGCCGAAGCTGGACGGCCCGGGACTTGTATGTTATGCAGCGGTGACCTACATTCTGTGGGGCATCACATACACAATGATGGACATTCCTTTCTGGTCCATGATTCCGGCTTTTACAAAGGGCGGAAGTGAGAGAGAGAATCTTACCACTCTGGCGCGTAGCTGTTCCGGTGTGGGAGCAGCCGTTGTACAGGTTCTGGCATTAAAGATTGTACATTTCGTCGGAGAGGCATTAGGTGGCCCGGGAGATGTGGAGCGTGTCGGATTCCAGTATCTTGCACTGTTCGTAGGAATTCTCTTCGTTGTGTTTACTGCAATCACCTGCATCAATATCAAGGAGAATTCCACCGCGGATATGGAGACGGTATCCGTTGGCCAGATGTTTTCTTCTCTTCGACACAATGATCAGGCCATGGCCATTGTTGTTACCATTGTCCTTGTGGATATCGCCATGTATATTACCTCCAATCTGGTCATTTACTTCTTCAAGTATGACCTGGGAGGAACCGGATGGTTTGATGATTACACAATCTTTAACCTTGTGGCAGGCGCATCACAGGTTCTGGCGATGATGGTATTGTACCCGCTGTTCCGTCAGATCCTTAAGATCTCCAACATCAAGATTTTCTACACAGGACTTTTTATGTCTGTCATCGGTTATGTGGCACTTTTGATTTTATCTGCAGCAGGCGTGAAGACACTTGCAGTTTTCCTGATTCCGGGTGTTTTGATTATGGCGGCTTCTGGTATCAACAACATTTTGATCACCGTATTTCTGGCAAATACCTGTGACTATGGTGAGTTGAAAAACAACCGGAGAGACGAATCTGTAATTTTCTCTATGCAGACCTTTGTGGTAAAGCTTGCGTCCGGAATTGCAGCATTTGTAGCATCTGCAACCCTGGCTGTATTACATCTGTCCGATAAGGCAACCACAGCGGCAGAGCAGAAGATCGATTTTGCAGCAGCGGTGGATGCTTCCCGCAAGATGGGACTGCGTATGACCATGACACTGGTTCCGATTGTTGTTCTGGTGATCGTATTCTTCTGGTTCAAGAAGAAGTATATTTTAACCGATGAGAAGGTTCTTGAGCTTTCCAAAGAGGTGGAAGCACTTCATGCGAAGGAGAAGAAACAGTCTTAGGAGGCAATATGATTAGAATACTTGAGGGCGAACAAAAAGCCTTTATCCTGGATACCATGCATACGACCTATGCTTTTTCGGTTCTTCCAACGGGACAACTGGAGCATTTGTACTATGGCAGAAAAATTACCATCTCCTCTTATGAGGATGCCATGGTACTTGCGGAATGCAAGGGAGTAGAGCCGGGCAACTGTATCTGTTACGATGGGGACTGTCATGATTACACCCTGGAGGATGTAAGACTTGAGATGAGTCATCTGGGAAAAGGAGATATTCGGGAGCCTTTCATAGAGGGAATTGCATCAGACGGAAGTTTCACCTTTGACTTTGTCTTTTCCGGAGCTTTGATTTCGGACGGAAAAGAGGCGTTTTCCGATATGCCGTCCTCTTATGCCCGGGAAGTGGCAGGCGAGGATGGTGAGACTTCCTGCGGTGTGCAGACGCTTACCGTAACATTAAAAGATAAAAACCATGGCTACACATTAGAGCTGTTTTATTACGTCTTCTCGGATTCCGATGTCATCGGAAAGAGTGCCCGTTTTACCAATACGGGGGAGGAGAGCATGAGGCTTACAAGGCTTCTGTCTTCTCAGCTGGACGTGATGGACGGAAATCTTACAGTTACGAATTTTACCGGCACATGGATTCGCGAGATGAATCGTGTGGATACTTTGGTATCCGCCGGGAATTACACCTTTGGTTCTGTTACGGGAACTTCATCAAACCGTGCCAACCCGTTCTTTATAGTAAGTAGACCGGGATGTAATGAGACCAACGGCGAGTGTATCGGAATGAATCTGATTTACAGCGGCAATCACTATGAGTCGATTTCTGTCAATGCCTTTGGCAAGACCAGAATTCTATCCGGTATCAATCCCATGAATTTCTCTTTTGTGGTGGAAGCAGGCGAGTCATTCCAGGCACCGGAGGCCGTTATGGTTTATTCGGACCAGGGTCTGGAAGAGATGACGAAGCGGATGACGCATTTTGTGCGGGATCATATCATTCGAGGAGAGTGGCAGTATAAGGATCGCCCGATTCTGATTAATTCCTGGGAGGCAAATTATTTCAACATCGATGAGAAGAAGCTGGTTGCTCTGGCAAAAAAAGGAAAACAGGCCGGTATGGAGCTTTTTGTTATGGATGACGGCTGGTTTGGTACAAGAGATGATGACCGTCAGTCTCTGGGGGACTGGTATGTCAATCAAAAGAAGCTTCCAAACGGATTGAAGGGACTGGCGGATAAGATTCATGATCTGGATATGATGTTTGGTATCTGGGTTGAGCCGGAGATGGTGAATGTGAATTCCGATCTCTATCGGGAGCATAGGGATTGGGCACTTGAAATCCCGGGAATGGATCATTCCGAGGGACGTTTCCAGAGGATATTGGATCTGACCAATCCACAGGTCGTGGATTACATGATTGAAACGATGTCAAAGGTGTTCTCTTCGGCACCGATCGACTATGTCAAATGGGATATGAACCGGATTTTCTCGGATTATTATTCCAGCTATCTGCCAAAAGATAGACAGGGAGAAGTGGGGCATCGCTATGTGCTCGGTTTGTATCGCATGATGCGGACGTTGACAGAGAAATTCCCGCATATTCTTTTCGAAGGCTGCGCCTCCGGCGGATGCCGCTTTGACCTTGGCATTTTGTCTTATTTCCCGCAGATCTGGGGATCCGATGATACCGATGCGGTGGCTCGTGTTCAGATTCAGCAGGGTTACAGCTACGGATATCCGATGCAATGTGTCACAGGGCATGTCAGTGCCTGCCCGAACCATCAGACGCTTCGTGTGACACCGATGCAGACAAGGTTTCATGTGGCGGCATTTACCTCCCTTGGATATGAGCTGAATCTTTTGGACTTGAAGGCAGAAGAACTGGATATGGTGGCAGCTCAGGTTGCGGTATATAAAAAGTACCGCCATCTATTGCAGAACGGAGACTTCCATCGCATGAAGGATGGAAACAGTGTGCAGTGGCTTGTTACATCAAGAGACGGAGAGGAAGCAATCGGCATGTTCTTCCTACATGAATGCCTTCCGAACCTGCGCTATGAGAACTTTAGGTTAAGAGACCTTTGCCCTGAGAAACGTTATCATTTTTACAGCAATCCATTCCAGCATGATGTGAGGATTTTTGGAAGTCTGATCAACACTCAGACGCCGATTCATGTCAAGCAGGATTCTGTGGTTCATAATCTGATTGCAAAGTTTGTGAAGATTGATGGAGAACAGGAAGATGTGACAGCCAGTGGCGATCTGTTGATGTCAAGCGGTGTTCATCTTAAGCCATCCTTTGTGTCCACAGGATTTAATGAAAATATACGTGTGATGTCAGATCATGGCAGCAGAATGTACTTTATCTCAGCTGAATAAGCATAAGAAAACCGGCTCAATTGAGCCGGTTTTCTTATAAGCTTTTTCTGTATGAATTTGAAAGGCGTGCCTTTTGCATTTGCTTACCATAGATATAGGAACTGATCTGCCGGTCTGAGTGTTTCACACAGCAGCCGATGTTATATTTGTTACCGGAGGTGGTTCGAAGTCGTACAATCTGTCCGGTCATTTCATAGCGCGTCAGTTCCCAGACCCGTTTCTTGTTATTGTAGGCTTCCTCCATAAAGCAGATACTGAGAGAATCACCGATGGAGACCTTGGCAGTCTGGTCAACTAAAAGCCCGAAGCCATGCTCGGAGATGTCTTTTAGGATGATGTGATGTAAGGAATGATCCTTGCTCACATTGGCTGTTGCAAGTGTATCCATTGGGAGGCGGAATTCCATTCTTCTGTTGTAGGCTTCGGTGTCAACACTGCAGAATAAAAGGTTGATTAAGCCGCGTGAGGCGGTCTTTACTCGCCGGATAACAACAGGACTCCATAGGAACATGCGCCCGTTACATTCAGCTGCAACATTGTAGGTGTATTTGGTAGGAAAAGATACATTCTGGTGGCCGTCGGAAATCAGGCCAACGGGAATGCAACTTAAGAATTTGTATTTCTTACAGAGGGTCTGTATCGCCCGCATTTCCGAATCTGAAAGTTTAACCGTCTTACCGGTAAAAATCTTGTTACGATAGCCAGATATGGTTATTGCAATCTTGCTTCCCTGTTTTAATTCTCCGATCATCATACCGCTTCTCTCCCTCATGTGGTAACGATCTATGAGCCCCTAATCCTTTGTATAGAATAGCTTACCGGGTTTTGTTCGGCTAGATGGGATTACCAACAATATTTAGAGGGAGAAATTAGTAATAATCTACAAAATGTGGGGAGAAACGAAGGAGAATGTGGCATCCGGATTACGAAAATGTTTTCTTTATAAAGTTTTAAGATTTAGGTAAAGATAATCCCGTTATAATATCGTTACATGCTGTTCCCCACAGCAGCCGGATTGGAGTATCTATGATAGAGACCTATGAAGAATTTGTCAGCCGGCTTATGAATCGTATTGCGGAGGAGTCGTCCGAAGAAATCAGCTTTTCCCGTCGCAGTATTCTAAAGAACAATAACAAGCGACTGGATGCAATTACCGTCTGTCGGGCAGGCTATGACCTTTGCCCGACCATTTACCCGGAGTTTTACTATCAGCAGTATCAGAAGGGAGAGGATTTTGAGACCCTGCTGATGCGAATCATGGAAGGAATCCGGCATGAGATTACAGCTGAGCGCATCGATCTTAAAAATGTCTCGGACTTTCACAGGATGAAGGATAAGGTGGTGTTCCGCCTGATCAACGCATCCAGGAATCAGGAACTTTTGTCGGACCTTGCCCATGTGCTGTATCTGGATCTTGCCATTGTCTTTGCCTGTGTGGTCAGTGTCAAGGAGGAGGAGACCGCCAGTTTTCTGATTCATAAGGAGCATCTTATGATGTGGAATACGACGGTGGAGGAACTGTTTGAGCTTGCCAAGGATAACACTCCAAGACTCTTTCCGGCCTGTTGCCAGGATTTATCCGATGTTATTGAGAAGGAATATCCAAAGGAGCTGCCGCCAATGGGTAATTTGAAGCATGAGTGCATGTATGTACTGAGCAATCAACACAGGATCCATGGTGCATCATGCATCCTTTACCGGCATATATTAAAAGAAATAGGAGAGAAGATGGGCTGCGATCTGTATATCATTCCTTCTTCTGTGCATGAGACATTGATCATCCCTTCCAGACTGGATCTTGATGTCAGCCAGTTTCGTAAGGTGATTATGGAGGTGAATGCGACAGCGGTCAGCGAGGAAGAGTACCTGTCCGATCACGCCTACCTGTATAAGCGAAAGAGTAATAAGCTACAGTCCATTGCCTAGAAAAGTCCGAAAAGAAAAAACGGTGAAAACATTTATGTTTTCACCGTTTCTTATCAGCTTCGAATCGGACTCGAACCGACGACCCCTTCATTACGAGTGAAGTGCACTACCAACTGTGCTATCGAAGCATGTGTAATCACAACATGTAAATTATACAGAAGTTTGATTTGATTTGCAAATTGTTTTTCACTTTTTTCGCACGATTCGGAGGGGTGTTTGTCATTTTCCGGAAAAAAAGATATACTAGAAAGAACTGAGTTACAGTATAGGAGGTACTATGAATAACGATACAAAGCTGAAGAAAATTCCCCTTTCCTTTCAGTATATGGGAGGGTATGTTCTGTTATTGATCGTAGCTGTTTTAATTGCAACCTTTGGTGCAAAAGAACCGGTCTTTCTGGTTGGAACATTTGCGATTCTGGAAGCATTTTTGACAGCATGTCTTCATAAGGTGCCGTTGTACATTCATGTGCTGGTAATGACTGCACAGATCTGTCTGGGTTATATGACCACACAGGGTATGTTCATGGTTGTTATGGCACTTTTATATGCAGCGGGCATTCTGCTTTTGTATGTATGGGATCAGAAGCATGATGAAGCGTAATTATCAAAAGGAACTTGAGGCGCAGCTTAAGGTGTTAAAGGAGGAAGGAGAGGTTCCTACCCTTCTTTTGCACAGTTGCTGTGCACCTTGCAGTTCTTACTGTATCGAGTACTTGTCACAGTTCTTTTATGTGACGGTTTTTTACTACAATCCGAATATTTATCCGGATGAGGAGTATGCACAGAGAGTGATAGAACAGCAGGAATTCATTCGGAAATTTCCGACGAAATATCCGGTGACATTCATCGAAGGCGATTATGAGAAGAATCGTTTTTATGATGTGGCAAAGGGATTGGAAGAGGAACCGGAGCGCGGGAAGCGATGCACAAAATGCTTTGAACTTCGTTTAGGTGAAACAGCGAAGAAGGCAGCAGAACTTGGAATGGATTATTTTACCACCACGCTTACAATTTCACCGATGAAGGATGCAGCTCTTTTGAATACCATTGGAGAAGAAGAAGCGCAGCGTTATGGCAGCCGATGGCTTGTCAGCGATTTTAAAAAGAACAATGGTTATCTTCGAAGCTGTCAGTTATCAAAAGAATACGGGATCTACCGGCAGGATTATTGTGGCTGTGTTTTTTCCAAGAGAGAACGGCAGGTACAGAAGGCAGCCAAGGAAGCTAAGGAAGATTGGAATTGATGCAGAACCCGACAGGGTTTTACATAAATAAAGGAAAAAGAAAAGAAGTACAACAGGAGGTTTGTTCATGGCACAGTTATGGGGCGGACGTTTTACAAAAGAAACGGATCAGCTGGTGTATGCTTTTAATGCATCCATCGGATTCGATCAGAAATTTTTCCGTGAGGATGTGGAAGGCAGCCGTGCACACGTGAAGATGCTTGCAAAGCAGAAGATTATCTCGCAGGAGGATCGGGATGCAATCCTTAAGGGATTGGATGAGATCCTTTACGATGTTGAGCATCATAAGCTTGAGATAACCGAGGAATATGAGGACATCCACAGTTTTGTTGAGGCCAACCTGATTGAGAGAATCGGAGATGCCGGCAAGCGCCTTCATACAGGTCGAAGCCGTAACGACCAGGTGGCACTGGATATGCGTCTTTTTACACGCAGACAGGTGAAGGAGACGGATGGTCTTTTATACCATTTCCTCGAAACCATTCTTAAAGTCATGGAGGAAAATCTTGACACCATCATGCCGGGATTTACCCATCTTCAGAAGGCTCAGCCTATTACGCTGGCTCATCATATGGGGGCATATTTTGAGATGTTCCGCAGAGACCGTACCCGCCTGCATGATATCTATGAGCGTATGAACTACTGTCCGTTGGGAAGCGGTGCACTGGCCGGTACAACATATCCCCTGGATCGGGACATGACAGCACAGGCCCTCGGTTTTTACGGCCCGACAGCGAACTCCATGGACGGTGTATCCGATCGTGATTACCTGATTGAATTTCTGTCGGCGGCATCAACGATTATGATGCATCTGTCACGTTTTTCAGAGGAGGTCATCATCTGGAACAGCAATGAGTACCGTTTTGTGGAGATCGATGACGCCTACAGCACCGGAAGTTCGATCATGCCGCAGAAGAAGAATCCGGATATTGCGGAGCTTGTCCGGGGCAAGACGGGACGTGTGTACGGTGCGCTGATGCAGATTCTTACCACAATGAAGGGTATTCCGCTGGCATATAACAAGGATATGCAGGAGGACAAGGAGATCGCCTTTGACGCGATGGATACCGTGAAGGGTTGCATCAGTCTGTTTGATGGCATGCTGTCCACCATGAAATTCAATCGGGATGTTATGGAAGACAGTGCCCGCCACGGATTCACCAATGCAACGGATCTGGCGGATTATCTGGTGGTCAAGGGTGTTCCGTTCCGTGACGCACATGGCATTGTGGGTCAGGTGGTTTTAGCCTGCATTGAACGCAATATTGCAATTGATGACATGAGTCTGGAAGAATTGCAGCAGTTTTCTTCTGTTATTGAAGAGGATGTCTTCCATGCGATTTCGGTTAAGACCTGCGTAGACAAACGTCTTACAATCGGGGCACCGGGCAAGGCAGCTATGGAGAGACAGATTGCATATTCGAAGAATTATCTGAAGGACAATGAGAGTCTTGAGGCGAGAGCATAAGTTCTTGTTAAAAATATATCAAAGCCCTTTACGAAACATAAAAAGTATGAGAAAATAAGTAGCGAATTTTGGGAATAAGTATCAGCCTTGCATAAGCTGATCACTTTCATAGACCAAAACTGTATGTGTGAAAGGAGAACGCAATGAATTACACAAGCGAAGTTGAGAACATGTGCCTTGTTGCTAAGGGTGCAAAGCATGAGCCAGCTCCAATTCCTGAAGAAGGAAAGTGGGTCCATGCAAAGAAGATTGAGGATATTTCCGGATTTACACACGGTGTAGGCTGGTGTGCTCCTCAGCAGGGTGCCTGCAAGATCTCTCTGAATGTTAAAGAGGGTATCATCGAAGAGGCATTAATTGAGACAATCGGATGTTCCGGTATGACTCACTCTGCAGCTATGGCAGCTGAGATCCTTCAGGGTAAGACAATCCTTGAGGCTCTTAACACTGACTTAGTATGTGATGCTATCAATACTGCTATGCGTGAGCTGTTCCTTCAGATTGTTTACGGACGTACACAGTCTGCATTCTCTGATGACGGACTTCTCGTTGGTGCAGGTCTTGAGGATCTGGGTAAGGGACTTCGTTCTCAGGTTGGTACAATGTACGCAACCAAGGCAAAGGGCGTTCGTTACCTTGAGATGACAGAGGGTTACGTAACAGACTTGGCTCTGGATAAGGACGATACTGTTATCGGTTATAAGTATGTCTCCTTAGGTAAGATGACTGACTTTATCAAGAAGGGTGATGATCCTAACACAGCCTGGGAGAAGGCTAAGGGTCAGTACGGCCGCATTGATGATGCTGTTAAGTTCATCGATCCACGTAAAGAGTAATTAAGAGAAAGGAGATAGAACAAGATGGCTTTATTTGAAAATTATGATGCAAGAATTAAGCAGATCAACGAGGCTTTAAGTCAGTACGGCATCAAAGATATTGAAGAAGCAAAGAAGATCACAGAAGATGCTGGTCTTGATGTATATCACATGGTAGAGGGTATCCAGGGTATCTGCTTTGAGAACGCAAAGTGGGCTTACACTGTTGGTGCAGCTATCGCAATCAAGAAGGGTTGCCGTCGTGCAGCTGATGCTGCTGCTGCAATCGGTGAAGGTCTTCAGGCTTTCTGTATCCCTGGTTCTGTAGCAGATCACCGTAAGGTAGGTCTTGGCCATGGTAACCTTGGTAAGATGCTTCTTGAGGAAGAGACTGAGTGTTTCGCTTTCTTAGCTGGTCATGAGTCTTTCGCAGCTGCTGAGGGTGCGATCGGTATTGCTGAGAAGGCTAACAAGGTTCGTAAGAACCCTCTTCGTGTTATCCTTAACGGTCTTGGTAAGGATGCTGCTCAGATTATCTCTCGTATCAACGGATTTACATTTGTTGAGACAAAGTACGATTACAAGGCTGCAAAGCTTAACATCGTTTCTGAGACTCCATATTCTACAGGTCTTCGTGCAACAGTTAAGTGCTACGGTGCTGACGATGTTCAGGAAGGTGTAGCTATCATGCACCACGAGAAGGTTGGCGTTTCCATCACTGGTAACTCTACTAACCCTACTCGTTTCCAGCATCCGGTTGCAGGAACATACAAGAAGGAATGTGTTGAGCAGGGTAAGAAGTACTTCTCCGTAGCTTCAGGCGGCGGTACAGGACGTACACTTCACCCGGATAACATGGCTGCAGGTCCTGCTTCCTACGGTATGACAGATACTATGGGACGTATGCACTCTGATGCACAGTTCGCAGGTTCTTCTTCTGTTCCGGCTCACGTAGAGATGATGGGTCTTATCGGAATGGGTAACAACCCAATGGTAGGTGCAACAGTTGCAGTTGCAGTATCCGTTCAGGAGGCTGCTGACGCTGGTAAGTTCTAAGAAGAAGTGCTAGATAAAAGCATATATATGTTTACGAAACATCCCTCGGATCACTCTGAGGGATGTTTTTTGTAGAACAACGAGCCAAGGAAATAAAAAATGCAAAAAAAAGTCGCCGGATGGGCGACTTCTTAAGAGGGGGAGTATGAAAATTTATGTTCAAAGGCGTTGCTCCTTTGATGGTTCTAATGATACAGGGTGAATGTGAACAAATTGTGTTTAAGTTCTGAAAAAAGTATAAAGAAAGTCATGGCACAAAATGAAAGAAATAACATACAGATTTGGTCGGGAGTAGGATATAATACAGCTGTAAGTGTCAGTTATTACAGGAAAATGCAGTGGAGAGGAGAAGGTTATGGTAAGACATGTAATTTTATGGCAGCTTAAGGATGAGCTGTCTGCAGCAGAAGTGGAGAGCGTAACGGCAGGCATAAAGGAAGGTCTTGAAGGTCTTGTCGGCAAAGTACCGGGACTTAAGGAAGTTCATGTGTATCATAAGGGGCTTGCAAGTTCGAATGCGGATGTGATGCTGGACAGTATATTGGAGAGTGAAGAGGCCTTGAAGGAATATGCTGTTCATCCGGATCATGTGGCTGTTGCCAATGAGAAGGTCAGACCATATACGAAGAGCAGAACCTGCCTGGATTTTGAGATATCATGATGAAGAACGGACTGGTGTTAGAAGGTGGTGCCATGCGTGGAATGTTTACCGCAGGTGTCACAGATGTGTTAATGGAAGAAGGGATTCGCTTTGACGGGATGGCCGGGATTTCGGCAGGAGCGGTCTTTGGCTGTAATGTAAAGTCGGGACAGATCGGGCGAACCATTCGTTACAATAAGAAATACAGCAAGGATCCGAGATTTGCAAGTCTTCGGTCTTGGATTACAACCGGCGATTACTTTGGTGTTGACTTTTGTTACCGAAGAATTCCGCAGGAATTGGATCCCTTTGATCAGAAAGCGTTTCAGGAGAATCCGATGGAATTTTATGTGGGAGCGACCGAGGTGAAGACTGGGGAGTGTCTCTTTCATAAATGCGTGGATGGTGGCGAAGTGGATACGAAATGGATGCAGGCATCTGCCTCTATGCCGCTGGTGTCACATCCGGTTGCCATCGACGGACATTTGCTTTTAGACGGGGGGATTGTATGCTCGGTTCCATATCAGGTCATGGAGGAGAACGGTTATGATCACAATGTCATCATTTTGACAAGGCCGGCCTCCTATGTAAAAAAGAAGACGACAATACCGGGATGGTTCTTTCGCAAATACCCGGAGATTCGAAAGGCCATGCTTGTGCGGCATGAAGCCTATGCGCGTCAGATGGAAGAGATTGCAGAACGTGAAAAGGCGGGACGGGCTCTTGTCATCCGGCCGGAGGAGGATCTTGCTATTTCCCGGACAGAGAAGGATCCGGCGGAACTCGAGAGAGTGTATCAGGCCGGAAGAGATGTGGCAACAAAGAAACTCATGGAAATAAAAGAATTTATCTCAGTCGGGGTTACAATCTCCGACTGAGATAAACGCTCCGCGAGGATGCGCAGAGATTTGAATATGAAATATGTCAGCTACGCTGACGCAAATCTCGCGCCAAGTCTCGCGAGCGAGACTTGAAAAGGAGAGATTATGCATAACCACAGATATGCGAAGCGTGTGCTGGCTCTGGTGCTTAGCCTGATGCTTTGGGTTCCATCCGTATCGGCTCCTGTCAGGGCAGAGGCGAAGGCTACGATTAAGACCTATAACCGTTACGCAGACTTTGCAAAAGCCGTGATGAAGGAGGCAGATCGGGCACAGAAGAAAAAGAAAAAGAGAATTTCTATTTCATTCCGAAGCAAGTATGATTTTGGCGATTGGCATTCAGACGGTGCTCCAATTGAAAAGGTGTATGAAGTTATTACGGCAAAGGGCTACGGTGGTCTGTCACTGCTGTCGACTGCGACGGTTTGGCATGAGAAGGATCTGAGTTATGTCTATGACTTTAAGGTATCCTCCTACGGGAAATACAAGGTTCTTTCTGATAAGAATGCGGCGGCCTCTTATGTGGCAGGACTGGTAAAAGACGCCAAGGCGAAGGGCAAGAAGAGCCTGCGTGTACGTTTCCTATGCAAGAAGGATTATGACAGTGACGTCATTGCTCCGCTGGTAAAGAAGCGGTTGTTAAAGGACGGGTATTCAAATCTTAAACTTCGCAGCAGTAATACGGATTATACGCAGTCCCATTTTTATGATCTGACCTATGATTTGTCAAAGCTGGAGAAGGTCTTTGTAGCTACCGGGGAAAAGGAGACCTACCGGTATCTTCTGTCGCAGCTGAAGGCGGGAAAGTACAGTACCAATCTTTTATGTTACGATGATGCACCTTTTGATATTAAGAGCCTTTTGAAGAAGTTCCGGTATCAGTTTGAAGAGTACCGCTTCACCTGGAGCTGTTCCTGGGTCGAAGGATCCGGATACAAAACCTATCGTGTTACATCCGGCATGGATGAGGATGAGAGAATCGGGCTGTCTTTCCAGAAGGCGGATGAAATCCTTGCGAAGATCATAACACCGGGAATGACAGAGGAAGAGAAGGTAAAAGCCATTCATGACTACCTGATTCTTAACTGTGCCTATGATGAAGAAGCGTGTGATCTGGATGCACCGGCAGAGGATTCCTGTTATTATGCCTACGGCTGTTTGAATGAGAACAGTGCGGTATGTAACGGATATGCAGAGGCCTTTAATCTACTGGCTCATAAGTGTAATATTCCAAGTACCATTGTGACAGGAACGGCGAATGGCGGTGGCCATGCATGGAATTATGTCGTTCTCGATGGAAAGGGTTGTTATGTGGATACAACCTGGGATGACCCGATTCCGGATCGACCGGGCAGAATAAGAGAGGATTACTATCTGATTTCCAAAGAACAGCTGATGGAAGACCACAGCTGGGTGGAAGAGGATTTTATAGATTCTTTGTTTGAGGAACAGGTTCGATTTTATCAGTAAAAAGCGGGAGATGTGAGAAATCACATCTCCCGTTTTTTAAATGATTCGTAAAATCGCTTCCGTTATCATAACGGTGATGCAGGCAAAGCCGGCAACGATGGGAAGACTCTTTTTCTGATAGCCTAAAATTACAGCCACCACAAAGCCGGCAACGCCGCTTACGATACTTTGGGTTGCCGTAAAGATGGCAGGAATCGTCATGGCGGTCAGGCAGGCGTAAGGAACGTAGTACAGGAAACTCTTGACAAAAGGAGAGCGAATTTCCTTTTGGAAGAGAGCCAGTGGAAGCATGCGAATCAAATACGTCGTGATGGCCATCAAAAAAATATAGCTGTAGATTTTCATGAATCTCCCTCCTTCGTATCAGGAATCGGCCAGAGAAGCGCCCCAAGGGAGGCGGAAAGTACGGTGGTGATGATAATAACAAATCCGGCAGAAATCCGCTGCAGTCCCGGCGCATAGGTGAAGATGACGGATAGGACAGCGGCCATTAATGCAACAAAGGCAATCGGTTTATGAGACCGAGCTGGGGGCAGAACAATGGCGATGAACATTCCGTACAGGGCGACACCAAGAGCAGACTGTACAAAAGGCGGCAGGAGGGAGGTAGTCACGGCACCGGCGAAGGTACCAAGGCTCCACCCGATAATCGGGAAAAGTTCGAGTCCGACCATGTAGGCTGTGGTCACTTTCTTTGGTCTGCTGACGGATACCGCAAAAATCTCATCGGTATTGGCAAATGCGATCAGCAGACGTTTGCCGGTTGTTACCGACGGATGAAGTTTTTGGGAGAGCGATAAAGACATCAGTCCATAGCGCAGATTGATAATCAGCTGTGTCAGAAAGACTTCAATATAGGAGGCCTGTGCTGTGATCAGCGTCAATCCGGCGAACTGTCCGGCACTTGTCAGGTTGGTGACAGAAATCAATGTGGCAAGACCGGATGACAGACCGGCCTTGGCTGCCATGATGCCGAAGGTAAAGCTCACAGAAAAATATCCAATTACAATGGGCAAAGAATTTTTTACCCCTTCGATGAATTCGTTTTTATTATCATAGTTCTTCATATATAGAAGTGTAACATAAATAAAAGAAAAAATGTTACTTTTATGCGTTAGTGTATTTAATTGCTTTTTTTATAATTTGTGTATAAAATATTGCACGTTTCGTTCATTTTGGATATTAAGGAGTAATGAAAAGTTGAGTATAAGCAGTATTTCCTTTGATGCGGCAGCATTACTGTGTTCTTTGATGCTTTTTTTCTTTGCAATTACAGACCGTATACAGCGTCGTGTAGAACGAAGTATTTTTCTCTTGATGCTATTAAATAATATACTCGCATGTCTGTGCAATGTTTTGGATTTTAATTTTTGGCGAACGGCACTCTATCATGGAAATGCAGTGCAGGCGAATCTGTCGAGAGAAATTTGCGATATGATATTTTATGCCTCGCAGATTTCATTGGCTCCTCTGTACGTGATGTATCTGGTGTCTTTAACCGGGGCGCAGCATGTCTTAAAGAAACGGCATCATGTAATGATTATGACGCCGTTTTTTGTCATGCTTGCAATGATTTTGACCAATCCATGGCATCACGGATATTTTTATCTGGATGCGTATGCCGGATATCATAGAGGACCCTTGGTGTTCCTTGTCTATGTTGAGGTGTTTATCTATATTCTTTTTGGTATTTTCTTTGTTTACCGTTATGGAAAGAATATGCAGACAAAGAAGAAGGCAGCCTTACTGTCTTCCATCGTTTTTGCTTCAGTAGGATCTGTGATTCAGTATCTGGTTCCGTGGCTTATGGTGGAGCTGCTCTGCATTACCCTTTCTTACATGGCGGTTTTTCTTTTTGTCGAGTACGCAAAAAGTGAATATGATGTGGCCTGCAAATGTTATAACCGCTACGGTTTTATCGAAGAAGTACAGAAGATGCTGGCCATTGGGCTGGAATATACCATCATAAGTTTTCGGATTATTAATTTTTCGGAGCATGAGAAGGTAATCGAGGTGGAAGCTCTTCAGAAGATGAGTGAAGAGATCGTATCATTTCTGCGGGAACAGAATCCGATGAATAAGATATATACCTGTGACCGGGCACAGTTTTGCATTATTCTGCAGGATGGCAGAAAGGAAGAGGTAAGCCGTATCCGGGAGACGATTCTTTCACGCATGAAGCAGGGATGGGAAGTCTGCGGGCAGGAGATTGACCTGCAGGTCTCTCTTTCCACCTTTGTGATTCCGAAGGATTTTTCGAATCTGCGGGATATTATGAATGCTGTGACAAGACGCTATAACAAAAAGGGACATCAGGTGACTGTCTATGAGGGCAAGGATCTTAATTTCCTGGTAAGAGAGCGCTATATCGAGACTCTGCTGGATGAAGCTCTGGACAACGGAACCTTTGAAGTCTGGTTTCAGCCGATTTACAGTTTTGAGAAAAAACGCTATGTGGCAGCAGAGGCTCTGGCAAGACTTCGGGACAGGGACGGTTCTTTGATTTCTCCGGGGGAATTTATTCCAATCGCTGAGAAAAGTCCGGTGATTTTGAAACTGGGGCGCTATGTTCTTGAGGAGACCTGCCGTGCCTTTAAGGAATACCGGCTTTTGGAGAAAGGCATTCAGTATATCGAGATCAATGTGGCACAAAGACAGCTGTATCACACGGGAATCGGTGAGGAATTCAAGGAGATTGTCGAAGGTTACAATGTACCGTTCTCCTGTATCAATCTTGAGATTACAGAAACCGTGGCCGAGGATGAGAGTAAGCGAATCAAAAAGGTGCTGGAAGGCTTAAAGGAAGTCGGATTTTCCTTTTCTCTGGATGACTTTGGAACAGGATATTCGAATATGTCCCGGCTGTTTAACAGAGAATTCCGGAATATCAAGCTGGATCGGAGCCTTTTGTTAAAAGCGCAGAAGAATCAGTCGGCGGGACGTTTCTTAGAGGCACTTCCCGGCATTGTACATTCCATGAATGCCAAGATCATTCAGGAGGGCGTTGAAACAGAGGAACAGCTGGAGTATGTTCGTCGCATGGAGTCGGATATGATTCAGGGCTTCTATTTCTCAAAGCCGCTTCCGATGAAAGATTTTGCTGACTTAGTAGAAGAAATGTGATAGGATAACCGAGCGAGACTTGAAAAATAGATAGAATCAATTGAAAGGATGCGGATATGAAAAATTGTGTTATCATTCAGTCTGGTGGACCGACAGCTGCAATCAATGCTTCCCTTGCCGGTGTCATTGATCAGGCTAAGAAAATGGGATATGATCGGATCTATGGTGCAATCAACGGGATTGCCGGCGTTCTGCGTCATCATTTGATTGATTTGACAGAAAAGCTGGATGAGGAAGACTTTTTAGATAAATTGATGGTGACACCTGCCATGTACCTTGGCTCCTGTCGTAACCGAATGCCGGATCCAATCGCCGAGCCGGCACAGTATGAGCAGATGTTTGCTTTCTTTCGAGAGATGAACATTGTTGCTTTCTTTGGAATTGGCGGCAACGACTCCATGGATACGGTGGCAAAGTTATCCGCCTATGCGGCCAAGACAGACAGTCCGGTTCGTGTCATGGGTGTTCCGAAGACCATTGATAATGATTTGATGCAGATCGATCATACGCCTGGATTTGGTTCGGCTGCAAAATATGTTGCAGCTTCCATGCTCGAGATGGCGCATGATACCATGATCTATCCGGTGAAGAGCATCACGATTGTTGAGATCATGGGAAGAGATGCCGGCTGGCTGACAGCAGCAACAGCTCTTGCCCGCAATACCTACAGTGATGCTCCTCAGTTGATTTATCTTCCGGAGGTTCCTTTCTCCATTACAGAATGTATTGAGGATACCGAGCGCCTTCTAAGAGAGCGTAATTCGGTTTTGATTGCGATTTCAGAAGGAATCCGGGACAAGGAGGGCAAGTATATTTCTGCCTCCGATTCTGCCGTTGATAAATTCGGACATCAGCAGCTTTCCGGCGCAGGAAAAGCCTTAGAGCACATTTTAGGTCAGGCCCTTGGGGTAAAGATTCGCTCCGTTGAGCTGAATATTCCGCAGCGTTGTGGAACCCATCTTGCTTCACAGACGGATCTTTTGGAGGCGAGAGCCCTTGGTGAGCATGCAGTAAAGCTCGTAGAACAGGGTAAAACGGGTCTTATGGCTTCACTTGAGAGAATAGACGGTGAGAACTATCAGGTCGCTTATTGCGGCGTTCCGGTCGCAGAGGTGGCAAACGGTGTTCGCAGTGTACCTAGAGACTTCATCAACGAACGTGGAAACGATGTCAATGAGAAGATGCTGAACTATCTTAAGCCTCTCATTGTGGGAGAGCCGAAGATCAGTTATGTGGATGGTCTTCCACAGTTTCTGGATGTTTCTCACCTTGTTTCTTCCGTTACATTCTAATTATTACGATAAAATAAAACTCCGCCGGTGACGGCGGAGTTTTTATTTAAGGGAAGTTTATTAGATGTTATTGGTATGCATTGGTCACAACCTTGACATGATCATAACCATGATAAGGACCGGAGACGGTAGAGGTCATGACCTGTCCCTTCTTAAGGTACTGTGAACGGGGAGTAACCTCGAGGATATTTCCTGCTGCATCATAGAAGAAGACATAAGCTTTGATTGTGATATACTTCTTCACACTCTTATTCTTGAATGTCAGTATGTTGCGGCTAGCGTCGTACTTAGCGAAGTAAGAGCTGCTACCGATGGTCTTACCGGTCTCTAATGCCTTGGAGCGGCTAAGCTTAGATACGGTTACGCTGGACTGGGAAAGATCCAAATTCTTGCTAGCGATTACAGAGCCTGTTGCATATCCGCTCTTCTTGGCTCCTAAGTCCCAGATTTTTGCATCGGAAGCTTCAATGGTGTTACCTAAATTATCACGGAAGGTATAAGCTAATTGTACGCTGCTAAAGTTAATCTTAGAGTTGTTTTTTACAGAGAAAAGAACGCCTGTACCGTTCTCACCAATGGTCTGCATGGAAGGCTTAAGGATGCTGGATGCCTTCTTTACATTGAAGGTATACTTCTTTGTAGCAGAACTTTTGTAGCCCTTGACGCGAATGGTTACGGTTGCCTTACCGGCCTTTTTAAATGTAACGACGGCCTTGTAGCCAGCCTTTTTATCCTTTTTAACACCAACGACTTTAGAATTTGTAGATGAAACAGATGAGACGCTGTTACCGAAGTAATTGATTTCAACGCCGCCTTCCTCTACAAATACGTTGTAAGTCTTTGTTGCAGCCTCTGCCTTAACAGAAGGAGTTACAACAAATGCTGTTGCTAATGTCATGACAGCAACAAGTGCCATAGAAACAATTTTTGAAGTTACTTTTTTCATTTATACTTCCTTTCTAAAAAATAAAATGGGTAAGCCTCCCTTAGAGCTTGCATTGTATCCGCTTAACGGATTACAACAGTACAATTTTATCATTGAATGCTTTTGGTGGCAACAGAACTCGATGGATATTAAATAGGTAAATGAGTTGACAATTGGATGCCATCTGCCACAAAATACGAGATGAAGTTCTTTCATAAGATGAGAAGAGATAATAGAAATAGATGAGAGGTTAGAATGAAAACAGCAGCCATCTGTATTTGTAATTATAATAAAAAGGATCTGGTCCTTCAGTGCCTTGACGCTGTCTTTGAGCAGAACTGCAGGGACTTTGATCTGTATCTTTGTGACAATGCCTCCTCTGACGGCTCTGCCGCGGCAATCCGGGAATGGATGGAGGAAAAGCAGAAAGAAAATGACAATGCCATTCGGATGAAGTTGCTTTGCAACGAGGAGAATCTTGGAGGTTCGGGTGGCTTTAATACTGCCATGCGCGCAGCACTTGCCGCAGAGGAGGAGTACCGGTATCTGATGTGTGTGGATAACGACTGTCTTTTGGATGAAAACGTGCTTGCCATACTTTCTTCTTTTTTGGATGAACATGAGGATGTGGGAATTGCTGCAGCGAAGATTTATCACCTGGAGCAGCCGGACATCGTGCAAAATTATGGACAAAGAATTGACTACCGTTCTTTTTCCACGGAGCCGTTATATTATGGATGTGTTGAGGATGGCAGTATGCCGCCGGTGGTTTATTCGGATGCGGTTCCGGCCTGTGCCATGCTGATTCGGACGAGTCTGGCAAAGCGTGTGGGGCTTTTGCCGGAAGAGAATTTTCTATACTGGGATGATACCCGCTGGTGCCAGAGGGTGAAGGCCTGCGGCTATAAGATTGCTTCTGTCGGGGAAGCCATGGCGCTGCACAGTATGGGAGCAAGGAGGGAGGATTTATCCACCTTCCCGACCTACTATGCCTGGAGAAACTGGATTGCTTTTTTTATCGAATATACGCCGCAGGACAGGATTTATGAACTGGCAGAGACCTTCTTGATTCGTATGTATCTTGAAATTGCAGCCTGCTATGACGGAGAGCGGTTTGCTCGTGCCAGGACGATTATAGCGGCTTACGAGGATGCCATTCACGGAGTCTGGGGAAAGGCTTTAGAGGGGATTATTTCTCCGGTGGAAAAGGATGGAAGACAGATCGTCTATGAGACGGTGGCAGACCTTCCGGATGAGAAAAAAGAAGGGCTGAATCTGTTTGTTTATGCCCATCTGCCGTATTTCGTAAGGCAGATTCAGCAATTACGAGAAAAGAACGCTTAAGGGGTTCGACGTAATGTTCGTTATATTTTTATAAGAGGTTATTTATGGAATTAGATATGACAAAAGGCAGACCGATGCCGATTATTTTTCGTTTCTTCCTTCCGATTTTTCTCGGGAACATGTTTCAGCAGGTATATAACCTGGTGGACTCTATCATCGTGGGACAGTTTGTGGGACGGAATGCTTTTGCTGCAGTAGGCTCCACCGGTACCATTATGTTTTTGATCTTCGGTTTTGCCAATGGACTTGCTACCGGTTTTACGGTGCTGACCAGCCAGAAGTTTGGTGCGAAGGATGAGAGAGGCATCCGCCGGTCTGTGGCTAATGCCATTTTGCTTTGTGTGATTGTTGCGGTGGTGACAACGGTGTTATCCCTTACCTTCATGCCGACGATCCTTCGTGTGATGAATACACCGGCAGGAATCTATCAGGATGCTTACACGTACATTACCATTATTTCCTCCGGTATTGCATGTTGCTGTTTTTACAACCTGTTTTCATCCCTGCTGCGTTCCGTGGGTAACTCCAGAGTTCCGCTGTATTTTCTGATTTTTTCGGCAGGACTTAATATTGCCCTTGACCTTCTTTTGATCATCGGCTTTCAGATGCGTGTGGCAGGTGCAGCCCTTGCAACCATTGTTTCTCAGGGTGTCTCTGCGGTGCTTTGCGCCTTTTACATTTTTACGAAGGTTCCTATGCTTCGTCCCCGGAAGGAAGACTGGGGCTTTCATCCGGAGTGCACCAGAAGGCAGATGGGGGTTGGACTTCCTATGGCCCTGCAGTTTGCCATTACGGCTTCAGGAACCATGATCATGCAGTCTGCCATCAATAAGTTTGGAGAGGTGGCCATCGCAGGCTTTACCGCCTCTTCCAAGGTGGGCGGTCTTTTGACCCAGGCCTTCCCGGCCCTTGGTCAGTCTATGGCAACCTACAGTGGTCAGAACTATGGAAAAGGAGATGTGGACCGGATTCATCAGGGCAGCCATGTGGCGGTTGTGATGGCCATTGTGGCATCCATTGTGGGAGCGGTCCTTGCCCTCTTGCTTCTCCGTCCGGCCATCCCGTTGTTCATGGGAAAGAACGTGGATATGAGTGCTATTTTACCTTGGGCAAAGCAGTATACCTACGTATCCATTATTTTCTATATTCCACTTGGCGTTTTGTTTATTTACCGGGACATGATGCAGGGCTGTGGCTACGGATTTTTGCCTATGGTGGGCGGAGCCCTCGAACTTGTTGCCCGGGTGGTTATGAGTTTTTTATCCATCCAGTTTGGAAGCTACCTGCTGGGCGTATCCGGAGATCCGGCAGCATGGTTTGTGACCGGTGTTTTCTCTGCCATCGCCTATAAGGTGGTTATGAAGGATGTGGAAAAGAAATTCTCTTCCGAGAAAATGTAGATGCACATTTCTGAAAAAAATGAGATAATAATTTACAGAAAATAAGGAGAGTGACATATTGTATATCCAAAAGGAGGAAGAAAATGGCCGATGTTAAGAAAATAGCAGGTAAGGGGAAGGGCTTTGTAAAAGATTTTCAGTCCTTTATTACAAAGGGAAATGTAATGGATATGGCAGTCGGTGTCATTGTCGGCGGTGCTTTCCAGGGAATTATCAATTCTCTGGTGAATGACATCATCATGCCGATAATCAGTATGCTTACAGGGGGAATCGATTTTTCCAACTGGTTCATTTCTCTGGACGGAACACATTACAAGACTCTGGCGGCGGCTCAGGAGGCAGGCGCGGCAACATTGAATTACGGAACATTTATCACTGTTGTGATCAATTTCCTTTTAATGGCGCTTGTGATTTTCTGTCTGGTCAAGTTCCTGTCCAAGATGCGTGACCGTGTCAGCAGGGATGAGCAGGAAGAGCCAACGGAGAAGGAGTGCCCGTTCTGTAAATCTATGATTCCGATCGGTGCAACCAAATGCGCACACTGCACCAGTGACTTGAAGAACTAGGCGGAACACATGGATGCTATCCTGTATTGTACAGGTGGCATCCATTTTTTTATTATAGGCCTGGGCTAAATCAGGTGCCGTTTGCTGATGGAAAGTGCTTGAGATAGTTAAGATAGGATGCCGGAAGCTGTATTCTGGTGTAGACATCCGCATATTCTTTCGGCGTGTATTCCAGCACATAGTTCTGGATAAAATTCTTCTGGAATCCGTGATCGACAGCGGCATCCACGGCCTTGTTATAGGCTACGGCAGCCTCGGCATCGCTTTCGTAGCGGCCGATGAGATAGTCTCCCACCAGGTGAATCTTCACCTCGTAGCGGATCAGTTCCTTTTGCAGAATCTGACAGACACCGTGATATTTATTGATGACAATGATGTTGGCATAGCGAAAATCGTGAGGATCTCCATTGGCGAAGATGTAGTCCCGGCCGGCGACAGCATAGTTTTTAATGCCGTAGCGTCCCAGGATGCCGTACTGGCTGCCGTAGTCGTTGACATAGAGATGTCCGTTGTGATTCAGGATGCGGTGGGAACTGTAGTAGAACAGATCATCATTGTCGAATTTCAGATGGCCGACGCCCTCCAGATAGTAGGTGAAGAATCCGTTCTCAAGGTAAATCGGTGTCTTGATATAGACCTTGTGGTCTCTGTGATTCAATATGGTAACCGCCTTGTCAGGAGACAGGGCGGTAAGATTCTGCCGGAAATTCAGGATATTGATGTCAGAATCGTTGTAGAAGGAGACAGCCTCCCGGTATGCCGTTGCAGCGGTTTCTTCATCGGAAAAGCTTCCGAGACTGATATGTTTCTTTTCCCGATAGATGCTGACGCGGTAGCTTGCGCTTCCATCTTTTCTGGTTGTTTTATATACGCCTTCTGCCATACGAACACCTCTTATTACAGTTTTCTTCCTTTTAGTATAGCATAATGGTGCACGGGTGAGAAGAAAGGGCCTTATTATGGAAGTGTGTGGCAGGATGAATTCATGGATTTAGCACATCAACGGAAAAAAGTGAAAAAAGGATATAAAATTCGTGAACTTTTCGTCCTGGCTCCGGTTGACGGTGTTTCTTATATCACATATAATAACACATAGTGTTTGTGGTGGGCGGTCACTTGTTTTTCTGCCGACAACAGACTGGGAATTGGAAAAAAGAATTACAAGGAGAAGATATGAGCGTAGAATATGTAAGCACCCGTAACAAAAGTGATAGGGTTACAGCTTCTCAGGCTGTACTTCAGGGATTGGCTCCGGATGGTGGCTTGTACGTACCGACCGAGCTTCCGAAGCTGGATGTTTCCTTAGAGGACCTTTCCAAGATGAGCTATCAGCAGGTGGCTTATGAGGTTATGAAACTCCTTTTGGCGGATTATACAGAGGAGGAATTAAAGACCTGTATCAACAATGCGTACGACAGCAAGTTTGATACAGAGGAGATTGCACCGTTGACCTATGCGGATGGTGCATATTATCTGGAGCTTTTCCATGGCAGAACCATTGCGTTCAAGGATATGGCTCTTTCCATTCTTCCGCATTTAATGATTACAGCTGCCCGCAAGAACCAGCTGAAGAATGACATTGTAATCCTTACAGCTACATCCGGAGATACCGGTAAGGCTGCTCTGGAGGGATTTGCCGATGTTCCGGGTACCAGAATTATTGTATTCTATCCGAAGAACGGTGTGTCCGAGATTCAGGAGAAGCAGATGGTAACCCAGAAGGGGGATAATACTTTCGTTGTAGGAATTCACGGTAATTTTGATCAGGCACAGACCGGTGTGAAGAAGATGTTTGGTGATGAAGAACTTGCTGAAGCATTGGATGCCAAGGGATATCAGTTCTCATCTGCAAACTCCATTAACATCGGACGTCTTGTTCCGCAGGTTGTTTATTATGTATATGCCTATACCAGACTTCTTGCTGCGGATAAGATTGCAGCAGGGGATGAGATCAATGTAACCGTTCCGACCGGTAACTTTGGTAACATTTTAGCGGCATTCTATGCCAAGAATATGGGGCTTCCGATTCATAAGCTGATCTGTGCATCCAACGAGAACAAGGTTTTATACGACTTCTTTACAACAGGAACCTACGATAAGAACAGAGATTTCCATCTCACAAGTTCTCCGTCCATGGATATTTTAATTTCCTCCAACCTTGAGAGACTGATCTATAAGATTGCAGGAGAGAGCGATGCGGTTGACCGTGACCTTATGGCAGATCTTAATACCAAGGGTGTATATGAGATTACAGATGAGATGAAGAAGGGTCTTGGTGATTTCTACGGTAATTATGCGACAGAGGAAGAGACATCCGAAGAGATCGCACGTGTATATGGAGATACCGGCTATGTACTGGATACACATACGGCGGTTGCATCCTGTGTCTATCAGAAATATCGCAAGGAAAATGAAGATGACAGACCGGTTGTTATTGCTTCCACTGCGTCACCGTTTAAGTTTACCAGATCGGTTATGCAGGCCATCGGAGCAGATGATGCATCTTTATCCGATATCGATTTAACCGACAAACTGTCTGAAGTGGCAAATGTTGCAATTCCGGATGCCATCAAAGAGATCAAGACAGCACCGGTTCGTCACGATACCGTCTGTGAAGTGGAAGAGATGCCACAGGTTGTTAAGAGTTTCCTTGGAATTTAAAGCGTAGAATCGTATTTGTTTCTTTGCCCTGCTTGTTTTCACAAGCAGGGCTTTTTCATGGTATTTCTGCAAGCTTGTTTGCGAGCGAGTCTTGACAGAAAAAGAGCCGCCGGATGATGCGTCATCCGGCGGCTCTGATATTTCACTATTCTATTACATGGCAAGAAGAAGATAAATCGTTCCAAATGGATAAATAACAGGAATGACAAAGCTTCCCTTGTTCATCTTGTAGGTTGGTTCATCACAATGCATTGGTGGATCCAGTGCAATCTCAACAGAATATGCATTGGACATATTAACGGAAAACAGACCGTTATGCAGATTCAGGAAGTCTTCGAGGGATGCTTTTACATATTCATCAAAGACATGAAATTCCATCTTGGCATAACGGGATGCGAAAGCAATGGCCACATCCTCTTCCATATCAATACCACTGGTGAGATTCACCGGACCGGAGATACACTGCGTAACACAGTAATTTGTGTCATAGGATTCACAGGCAACCGGAGCAAGTGGTGTAAAGTCTTCACCAATAAAACGAACGAGATTGTTAAAAATCAGATTCATATACATCAGAGCTTCATCGGAGAGCGGCTCATCCGCAGCTTCGAAGAAATTCATGATCAAAGTCTGTGTCTCTTCCTGGTTCGCATCTTCTGATGGGGCACCTTCCAATTCGTTATCGGCCTGATAACCAACCATCAAAGCCTCCAGCTCCTGGTTGGAAATGACGCCGGAATCAACAAGCGTCTGACCTAAAAGAAGGTAATCCGGATTCTGGGACTTAAGCAAATCCTCCAGCTGATCTTCGAAAAGGTAATTACGTTCAAGGGCAATCTCACCAAAACGCTTATCCTCACGAGTCTGCAGGAAGCAAACCTCATCAACCTCAGAAGCTGTCATATACCCTTTATGCATAGCCAGGGTACCTAATTTGATATGTGTATCAGCAAGTTTGGTAATAGCTGCGGTCAGCTGTTCCGGTGATACAGCATTCTTACTAAGTAGATAACTGCCAAAAAACTGTGCAAACATGGATTATTCTCCTCTTATCATTTCAAGTGTACTGCAAGAACATTCTTAATCTGATCAGGTCTGATAGGTTTCTGTATAAAATCTTTAGCTCCAGCTTCAATTGCAGACTTCAACTGGACTTGAGTACCGACGGATGAGACGATAACGATAAGAGCAGAAGCATCATCCTTGATGATCTCTTTTACAGCGGCGATTCCGTCTTTGACCGGCATTACAATGTCAAGGAACACGATGTCCGGCTTTTCCTGATGATATAAATCGACTGCTTCCTGTCCGTTAGAAGCTTCAATAAATTCAGCACCTTCTGCATACTTAAGAATGGTATCTTTCAGCTGCTTTCTGGCAAGAATTGAGTCATCACCAACTAAGATTTTAACATTTTCTTTACCCATGAATTTTTACCTCGTTGTCTAGTGTTTGTATATAACGTATATTACACTACATTGCCAAAATATTCAATTAAGAATCTGAATATTTGTGCAATTTAGCGAACGTCTATTATAATGGCTTTGGAGAAAAATAGTCTTTTTTTCCGGAACGCATTGCTGCATTAAAAATCATCCAGGCGATCAGAAACAGGATGAGAAATCCCATTCCAAGGTAACTGCCGATGATTTTTTTGACCGGAAGAAGCTTTAGGTCAAACAGAAAACTTGCCAGACCGCAGAGAAGACAGATTACGGAAAAGAAAAGTGTCCTTTTCCACATGTAGGCAGAGAAGCCTTTTGGATCTTTGCAACGGCTCATCTCTTCTTCCGGTATGAATGCTGACGGGACCTGTGCTTTTGTCTTCATGGTGATGGCCGCATAGGCCAGGTAGACACCGAGAAGTGCAATGACAAGGTCAAAGACCAGCATAATGTTAAAATCTTTCATTTCTACAATAAACCTCTAACTGATTATCTTTTTTCAATTGGAACATACGGATGATGTTCGGTGACTGTCATATAGGCAGGACGCATGATCTTATCCTTATGGCAGATCTCTTCCATACGGTGAGCACTCCAGCCGGCAATACGTGCAATGGCAAAAATCGGAGTATACAGCTCAAGAGGAAGTTCGAGCATCTGATATACAAAGCCACTGTAAAAGTCGACGTTTGGGCTGACACCCTTGTAGATCTTGCGTTCCTCGGCGATGATCTGCGGAGCAAGGCGCTCAACAAGGGAGTAAAGAGCAAATTCTTTCTCATAGCCCTTGGCCTCAGCCAGCTGCTCAACATAACCGTGGAAGGTTACGGCACGAGGATCGGAGATGGAGTAAACCGCATGTCCGATACCGTAAATGAGGCCGGCATGATCGAAGGCCTCTTTGTGAAGGAGAGCACGAAGGTAGGTGCCGACTTCCTCTTCGCTGGTCCAGTCCTTGATCTTTTTCTTCATGTCTGCAAACATCTTGACGACCTTGATGTTGGCTCCACCGTGTCTTGGTCCCTTAAGAGAGCCGATGGCTGCAGAAATAGCAGAATAGGTATCGGTTCCGGAAGAGGAGACAAGGTGTGTTGTGAAGGTGGAGTTGTTACCGCCGCCGTGCTCCGCATGAAGAATTAAAGCGACATCTAAAAGCTTGGCCTCCAGTGGGGTGAAACTGCTGTCATCACGCAGACAGTGGAGGATATTTTCCGCTGTGGAATACTCCTTTTTCGGTCTGTGGATGATAAGGGAATCGCCCTTGTCGTAGTAGCGGTAAGCTTGGTATCCGTAAACAGACAGCAACGGGAACATGGCAATCAGCTGCAGACACTGCCGAAGGACGTTGCTCTCCGATGTATCGTCCGGATTGTCGTCATAGGAATATAAGGTCAAAACGGAACGGGCCAGGGTATTCATCATATCCTTCGAAGACTTTTTCATGATGACATCACGAACGAAGTTACGTGGAAGGGTGCGATAGTTGGCCAACAGGGAAATGAAGTCATCCAGCTGTTTTCTGTCCGGAAGTTCTCCGAACAGTAGAAGATAAATGATCTCTTCAAATCCAAAATGGTTATCGTCCTTCATATTTTTGACAATTTCCTGGACGTTATATCCACGATAGAAAAGTTCGCCGTCGATTGGAACGTTCTTACCGTCGATGATCCGTTGAGAATTGACTTCTGAAATGTTTGTAATACCGACGAGTACACCACGACCATTTAAATCACGAAGTCCGCGTTTTACATTGTACTCGGAATATAATTCCGGATCGATGTAAGCAGCATCTTCGGTTTTCTGAGCCAATGCTTCGATTTCGGGAGTGACCTTGCTAAAATTTGATGGCAAAGGGGACACCTCTCTTTCTTATAAATATTCCTTTTTCCATAAACGATAGTATTCTACCATATTTAGGGGTTAGTTAACAATTTTCTTATGAAAAATCAGTTTAAATGCAAATTTTCAGCCAAAAGTTTTTGATTTTGCACAAAAGTAAGGTATAATGAAGGACGGTAATTTTGAAGGTTTCAAATTTATGCGAAAGAGGTTTTAGAATGGCAAAGATTGACTTAACAAAGTACGGAATCACTGGAACCACTGAGATCGTTTACAATCCTTCCTACGAAGAGTTATTCGCAGAGGAGACAAAGGCTGATCTTGAGGGTTTCGAAGTAGGACATGAGACAGAGCTTGGCGCTGTTGATGTATTTACAGGAATTTATACCGGTCGTTCTCCTAAAGATAAGTTCATCGTAATGGATGAGAATTCTAAGGATACCGTATGGTGGAACTCTGAGGAGTATCCAAATGATAACCATCCTGCTACACAGGAGACATGGGAGGCTCTTAAGGATATTGCAAAGAAAGAGCTCTCTAATAAGAAGCTGTTTGTAGTAGATGCATTCTGTGGTGCCAACGAGGATACCCGTATGGCTGTACGTTTCATCGTAGAGGTTGCTTGGCAGGCTCATTTCGTTGAGAACATGTTCATTAAGCCGACAGCAGAAGAGCTTGAGAACTTCGAGCCTGACTTCGTAGTATACAATGCTTCCAAGGCTAAGGTTGAGAATTACAAGGAGCTTGGTCTTAATTCTGAGACTGCTGTTGTATTCAATATCACAACACGTGAGCAGGTTATCATTAACACATGGTACGGCGGAGAGATGAAGAAGGGTATGTTCTCTATGATGAACTACTATATGCCTCTTAAGGGTATCGCTTCTATGCATTGCTCTGCAAACACAGACTTCGATGGTAAGCATACTTCTATCTTCTTCGGTTTATCCGGAACAGGTAAGACCACACTTTCTACAGACCCACAGCGTCTTCTGATCGGTGATGATGAGCACGGCTGGGATGACAACGGTGTATTCAACTATGAGGGTGGTTGCTACGCTAAGGTTATCAACCTTGATGGCGAGGCTGAGCCGGATATCTACAACGCAATCAAGCGTAACGCTCTTCTTGAGAACGTAACAGTTGCAGAAGACGGCAAGCTTGATTTCAATGATAAGAGTGTAACAGAGAATACACGTGTATCTTATCCAATCGATCACATCGAGAAGATTGTTGCAAATGTAAACGGTAAGTCTTCAGGACCTGCTGCTGATAATGTAATCTTCCTTTCAGCAGATGCATTCGGTGTTCTTCCACCGGTTTCTATCCTGAATGCTGAGCAGACAAAGTATTACTTCCTTTCCGGTTTCACAGCTAAGCTTGCCGGAACAGAGCGTGGAATTACTGAGCCTACTCCTACCTTCTCTGCATGCTTCGGACAGGCTTTCCTTGAGCTTCATCCTACAAAGTACGCTGAGGAGCTTGTTAAGAGAATGGAGCAGAGCGGTGCAAAGGCATATCTTGTTAACACAGGATGGAATGGTACAGGAAAGCGTATCTCTATCAAGGATACAAGAGGAATCATCACTGCAATCCAGAATGGTTCAGTAGACAAGGCACCTACAAAGACAATCCCATACTTCGGTTTCGAGGTTCCAACAGAGCTTGAGGGTGTTGATACAGGAATTCTTGATCCTCGTGATACTTATGCTGATGCTTCCGAGTGGGAAAAGAAGGCTAAGGATCTTGCTGAGAGATTCATTAAGAACTTCAAGAAGTATGAGACAAATGAGGCTGGTAAGGCACTTGTTGCTGCAGGTCCACAGCTCTAATTCATACATAATCCATACATAAACGAGACGTTTTGTCCGGCTGCTTTACGCAGCCGGATTTTTCTTATCCTAGAACCGTTACGAATCGTTAACATAAAGATGTGACAAAAAAAGAAAAAGTTGTTGCATTGCGCGCAATTATATAGTACTATACTTATCCTGGAGATCAAACTTCTGAAAAACAGAATTTCCTATGGGATTTTTGATGGTTTTCCTGTATAATATGAAATAACCTGGAGTGTACGATTCAACTCGTAGTTTTTGAACCTACATTTACTTTAAACGGGATCCCAAGATGAGTGGCTTGAAGTCAGGCTTCGGTGCATGCACTTGTGCAGAGAGACTATAGTCTCCGGTAGAAGACGGATGGTCAACTGAGGTAACCCACCTAGCCGATCGCTAGGAGTCAAAAATGCGAGCCCGGCACGCTGGGAATATTTGAATGATATGGGGAGCATCTTTCAGAAGTGTACCTTCTGAGTGGGTGCTCCTTTTTATGAGCAATTTTACAAGCAATTATCGAAGGAGATGAAATGACAGCAGAAGAGCATTTGGTCCGGTTGCGTAACGGCCAGTCCATGACCCTTACCGAAAAACTGAATCTTGTGGCAAGATTGTCGCTGCCTTCCATGATGGCGCAGATTTCGACTGTAATTATGGAATATATCGATTCCGGTATGGTAGGTCATCTTGGTAGAGATGCAACGGCATCCATCGGTCTTGTAATGACATCCCTGTGGCTTGTGGGTGGTCTTTGTACCTCCTTTATCAGTGGATTTACAATACAGACGGCCCTTGCCATCGGAGCAAAGGATGAAAAAAGAGCCAGATCTTTGACCTTCCAGTCATTTTTTGTGGTGACAGCGATTGCGCTTCTGATCTGTATCGCGGGAAGCCTGATTCATAACAGCCTGCCCGTCTGGCTGGGCGGTAAGAAATCTCTGGTGAGGGACGCAGGCGGTTACTTTCTTATTTTTTGCCTTTTTATGCCGGTTATGGTAATCCGGCAGCTTTGTAATGGGCTTTTGACGGCCAGTGGTAATATGAAAGTTCCGGGGATTTTGAATACGCTGGTGTGTTTTCTGGATGTGATATTTAACTATATCTGTATCTATCCGGGAAGGGCATTTTCTTTTTTTGGTACAACGGTGGTAGTCAAAGGCCTTGGCCTTGGGGTTCGAGGAGCGGCTCTTGGAAGCGGCCTGTCGGAAGTGGTTGTAGGCGGCCTGTCCTTGTATTTTCTTATGAAGAAGGGTTCGATGCTTCGCCTTCGAAGAGCGGAGAAATACCATCTGGTGCGCAAGGATATTGTGCGGGCGGTTATGATTTCTCTCCCGATGATGTTTGAGCGTTTAGTTATGAACGTTGCCCAGGTGGCATATACCATGATTATTTCCCCGCTTGGAAATGTGGCGCTGGCAGCCAACTCTTTCGCCATTACGACCGAGAGTCTTTGCTATATGCCGGGATATGGAGTTGCGGATGCGGCTTCCACCCTGGTGGGACAGAGTATTGGAGCGGGAAGGAAAAAAACAGCCATCTCCTTTGGAAAAATCACCTTATCCTATGGAATGGTGCTACAGGGAGGTCTTGGTGTTGTAATGTTTTTCATTGCACCGTGGATGATCGGGCTTCTTTCACCGGATCCTGAGGTGGTGAAACAGGCTGTTTTGGTTCTTCGGATTGAAGCGGTGGTTGAAGCTTTTTACGGAGCGCAGATTGTTGCCAGCGGAATTTTTAGAGGAGCGGAAGATACCTTTGTCCCGTCTCTTATGAATTTCTTCTCCGTATGGGTTGTAAGAATTCCACTGGCGCTGTTGTTTACAAAGGTATTTCGCCTGGGACTCTTGGGTGTCTGGATCGCGATGGCAACGGAGCTTTTTTTCCGTGGCGTGATCTTTTTGGTTCGTTTCTTTACAGGACGCTGGATGAAGCGGCATGAAAAGTGGGACAGCCTGGAGCAGGCAGGATAGATGTGTTTGGAGGATATATGAGTGATAAAACAGTGATTTGCAATAAACGTTATTCCGATGAGAGATCCTTGTTTGGAAAAAAGAATCTGCTTCTTTGCAATGTTATATTTGAAAAGGGTGAGTCCCCGTTAAAAGAGGCCTCAAATCTGGAGATCAACCAGGGTGAATTCAAATATAAATATCCATTGTGGTATGCAAACCATGTGGATGTAAAGGACAGCATCTGGTTTGAAATGGCACGAAGCGGTGTCTGGTATACAAACGATATCAGCGTGGAGAATTCAACGATTGTAGCTCCGAAAAATTTCAGACGATGTGATGGCGTAACGTTAAAAAATGTCTCTTTTACCGATGCGCAGGAGACGCTCTGGAGCTGCAAAAATGTCAAGATGGAGCATGTGGTGGCAAAGGGTCCTTACTTCGGCATGAATTCCGAGAATCTTGAGATTACAAATTTGACGCTAGATGGCAATTATCCTTTTGACGGAGCGAAGAATATTACCATTAAAGACAGCCGGTTGATTTCAAAGGATGCCTTCTGGAATACCGAGAATGTGGTAGTGGAGAACTGCTATATTTACGGAGAGTATCTTGGATGGAATTCTAAGAATCTTACCTTTAGAAATTGTACCATTGAGTCAACACAGGGACTTTGTTATATTCAAAACCTTAAGATGGAGAACTGTCGCCTTGTGAATACACAGCTGGCATTTGAGTATTGTGATGTGGAAGCTGATATTAAAGGCAGAGTGGATTCTGTTCTGAATCCGTCCTCCGGTACCATCAAGGCGGATGAAATCGGTACATTGATGATTACACAGGATTGTGAGAATCCGGGTAAAACAACAATTATCTGTGAAACGATTGATGAGGAGCGAAGCGATATCGATTGGAATGAAATATAAACGATAGCAGGACTACGATGAAATGGCAGGCGGTTGACATCCACCTGCCATTTTATTATGCTATAAAATGGCGTAATGAGCATAGTGGGGGATTGTATACCCACCGTGTAGGATATAAGAAAAAGGAGACATGAAGGCACTATGATGAAGGAAAAGTTAGAGGAAATCCGTCAGAAAGCTGTCAGTGAAATTGAAAATGCGACGGATCCGGAAATGCTGAATTCGGCCAGAGTCACCTTCCTTGGTAAAAAGGGTGAGCTTACAGCGATCCTTAAGAGTATGAAGGAGGTTGCTCCGGAAGACCGTCCGAAGGTTGGACAGTGGGTTAATGATACACGTAAGGCCATTGAGGAGAAACTTGGCGCTGCGAAGGAGAAGATGGAATTAGAGCAGATGAAGCATCGTCTTGCCAATGAGACCATTGACGTGACGCTCCCGGCCAAGAAGAATAAGATCGGACATCGCCATCCGAATACCATCGCTCTTGAAGAAGTCGAGAAGATTTTCGTGGGAATGGGATTTGAGGTTGTAGAAGGTCCGGAGATTGAAAAGGATTACTATAACTTTGAAGCGTTGAATATTCCGGCAAACCATCCGGCAAAGGATGAACAGGATACGTTTTACATTAATAAGGATATTCTTCTGCGTACACAGACTTCTCCGGTACAGGTTCGTACCATGGAAGCCAAGAAACCTCCAATTCGCATGATTGCACCGGGACGTGTATTCCGTGCGGATGAGGTGGATGCAACACATTCTCCTTCCTTCCATCAGATTGAAGGTATGGTCATTGACAAGGGAATTACATTCTCGGATTTAAAGGGAACCTTACAGATGTTCGTTCAAAAGCTGTTCGGTAAGGATACCAAGGTTAAGTTCCGTCCGCATCATTTCCCGTTCACAGAGCCTTCAGCAGAGATGGATGTATCCTGCTTTAAGTGTGGCGGTAAGGGCTGCCGATTCTGTAAGGGAGAGGGCTGGATTGAGATCCTTGGGTGCGGTATGGTTCATCCGAAGGTATTGAAGATGAGCGGTATCGATCCGGAGGAGTATTCCGGTTTTGCCTTCGGTATTGGTCTTGAGCGTATCGCACTCTTAAAGTACGAGATCGACGATATGCGTCTCCTTTACGAGAATGATGATCGATTCCTTTCCCAGTTCTAAGGAAAAGGTGTTTGATACAGAATGGAAAATAGAGCAGGAGAGGAATAAATCATGAAAACTTCTTTAAAATGGATTGCAGCAATGGTTCCTGGACTTACCGTTGATCCGCAGGAATATACGGATGCTATGACACTTTCAGGTTCCAAGGTTGAATTCTTCGTAAAGCAAAATGAAGATTTGGATAAAATTGTGATCGGCCAGGTGAATAAGATCGATCCGCATCCGGATGCAGACAAGCTTGTGATTTGTCAGGTTAATATCGGATCGGAAGAGATCCAGATCGTTACCGGAGCTCCGAACGTATTTGTCGGCGCAAAGGTTCCGGTTGTATTAGATGGCGGTCGCGTGGCAGGAGGCCACGACGGAACAAAGACACCGGGTGGAATCAAGATCAAAGCCGGTAAGCTTCGCGGTGTTCCATCCAATGGTATGATGTGCTCCATCGAAGAGCTGGGAGCTACAAGAGATCTCTTCCCGGATGCTCCGGAAAACGGTCTTTATATCTTTGGAGAAGATGCACCGGTCGGTGAGGATGCTGTAAGCTATTTAGGCCTTGATGATGTGGTTGTTGAGTACGAGATTACAAGCAACCGTGTGGATTGTTTCTCTTTGATCGGACTTGCGCGTGAAGCGGCAGCAACCTTTGACCTTCCGTTCGAGCCTCCGGTTGTAACAGAGACAGGAAATGATGAGGATGTTAACGATTATGTAAGTGTTGAGGTGTTAAACCATGACCTCTGCAGCCGTTATACAGCCCGCGTCGTTAAGAATATCAAGATCGAACCTTCTCCAAAGTGGATGCAGGAGAGACTTCGCAGCCAGGGAATCCGCCCGATCAACAATATCGTGGATATTACCAACTATGTCATGGAAGAGTATGGACAGCCGATGCATGCCTATGACCTCGACCAGATTGCCGGTAAGAAGATCGTGGTTAACAATGCAACAGACGGTGAAAAGTTTGTGACATTAGACGGTCAGGAACATGAGCTTGATCACGATATGTTAATGATCAATGATGGTGAGAAGCCAATCGGTGTTGCTGGTATCATGGGCGGTGAGAATTCCATGATCACAGATCAGGTCAAGACCATGCTGTTTGAGGCGGCATGCTTTGACGGAACCAATATCCGTCTTTCAGCAAAGAGACTTGGTATGCGTACCGAGGCATCCGGTATTTTTGAAAAGGGACTGGATCCAAACAATGCGATCGAGGCGATGAACCGTGCCTGCCAGCTGATTGAAGAATTAGGCGCCGGTGAGGTTGTCGGTGGTGTGATTGATATCTACCCTGAGGAAAAGAAAGAGATCCGTATCAAGTTTGAGCCGGAGAAGACAAATGCCTTCCTGGGAACAGACATCGATGCAGAGACACAGCTTGCCTACCTTAAGAAGATCGAACTTGGATATGATGAGACGACACAGGAGCTTATTATTCCGACCTTCCGTCAGGATCTGTTATCCTTTGCGGACATTGCGGAAGAGGTTGCCCGTTTCTATGGATATGACAAGATTCTGACTACGCTTCCGAGAGCATCTGCAACAGCAGGCGGCAAGTCTTATAAGATGGAGATTGAGGATATTGCAAGAGATGTGGCAGAGTACTGCGGCTTCTCTCAGGCAATGACCTATTCCTTCGAGAGCCCGAAGGTGTTTGATAAGCTTTTGCTTCCGGAGGATGCAAAGGAGAGAGAGGCAATCCGAATCTCCAATCCGCTGGGTGAGGATTTCTCCATCATGCGTACCCTCTCTTTGAACGGTATGTTAAACAGCCTTTCAACCAACTACAACCGACGCAATAAGGATGTCTCCTTATATGAACTGGGTAATATCTATATTGCGAAGGAGCTTCCACTTACAGAGCTTCCGGATGAGCGTATGCAGTTTACTCTGGGATTCTACGGTGATGGCGATTTCTTCACAATGAAGGGCGCTGTGGAAGAGTTCCTTTGCAAGGTTGGCTTACAGAACCAGATCACCTATGATCCGGCAGCAGGCAAGCCGTTCCTTCATCCGGGCCGTCAGGCAAAGATCTGCTATCAGGATCACGTGCTTGGTTACCTGGGAGAGGTTCATCCTGTTGTAGCAGGAAATTACAATATAAAAGACAGGGTTTACATTGCAGTGATTGATATGCCGGTTGTTGTAGAACATGCAAACTTCGTGAAGAAGTACACAGGCATTGCAAACTTCCCTTCATCTTCAAGAGATGTTTCTCTTGTTGTTCCAAAGGAAGTGCTGGCAGGTCAGATCGAAGCTGTCTTTGAAAAAGAAGGCGGAGAGTATCTTGAGAAGTATGAGCTCTTCGATGTATATGAGGGTGCACAGGTCCTTTCCGGCCATAAGTCACTGTCATACAGCCTGACCTTCCGTGCAAAGGATCGTAATCTTTCTGATGAAGATGTCAACAGCGCAATGGAACGAATCATGAAAGCATTAAAAGAGCTGAATGTAGCTCTTAGACAGTAAGGATATAAGAATGGATACAAAAGATACGGCTGAGTTTGAAATGCATTTGTCAGCGTATGATTATGAACTTCCGGAGGAGCTTATCGCACAGGATCCGCTCCTGGATCGCAGCTCTTCCCGATTAATGGTATTAGGAAAGACAAGCGGTCAGGTAAGCCATCATCATTTCCGTGATATTCTGGATTACCTGAAACCGGGAGACTGCCTGGTTTTGAATAATACCAAGGTTATACCGGCGCGTTTGATCGGTGAAAAAGAGGGAACAGGAGCCCGTATTGAGCTTTTGCTTCTGAAACGCCGGGAGAAAGACGTCTGGGAGACCTTGGTTCATCCGGGGAAAAAGCTTCGCCCGGGAGCCCGTGTCAGCTTCGGAGGTGGCCTTTTAAAAGGTGAGATTTTAGAAGTGGTGGAAGGCGGAGATCGTCTGGTACGTTTTGAATACGAAGGGATTTTTGAAGAAATCCTGGATCGCCTGGGTGAGATGCCGCTTCCGCCCTACATTACGCACAAGCTGGAAGACAGGACAAGATATCAGACCGTCTATGCTAAATATGACGGATCTGCTGCAGCCCCGACGGCAGGACTTCACTTTACGAAGGAACTGCTGGAGGAGGTGAAGGCCAAGGGCGTTTCGATTGCTGAGGTCACACTTCATGTGGGACTTGGAACCTTCCGTCCGGTTAAGGTAGATGATGTAAGAGAACACGAGATGCACTCGGAATATTATCAGGTCAGTGAAGAAAGTGCCAAATTGATCAATGAAACGAAGGCAAAGGGCGGCCGTGTGATTGCAGTTGGTACGACCAGTGTAAGAACCCTTGAGACCGTTGCTTCTGAAGACGGACATATGCAAAGTGCCAGCGGTAATACAAGTATCTTCATTCATCCGGGTTATCAATGGAAGGTGGTAGACGGGTTGATTACCAACTTCCATCTTCCGAAGTCTACCTTGATTATGCTGGTATCATCCCTTGCAGGAAGAGAGCATGTTCTTGCTGCATACAGAAAAGCAGTGGAGGAGCGTTACCGTTTCTTCAGCTTTGGAGATGCCATGTTTATTAATCCGGCAGACTAGAAAGAGAACTGATATGTATAAGGATAGTATTGCATTTCCGAATCTGCACATCCTGTTGCCTCATGTGGGCAAACAATTTGCAATCGGATCGTTTACAATTGCTTTTTACGGTTGTGTCATTGCGCTGGGAATGGTCGTAGCCTTTGCTTTTATCATGAAAGAGGTCAAACGCCTGGGCTATAAGCAGGAGGATTACATGGATATCTTTCTGTGGGGACTGTTCTTTGGTGTTGTCGGGGCGCGGCTGTATTATGTGGCTTTTTCCTGGGATCTTTATAAGGACGATCTTTTGTCGATCTTCAATTTAAGAGCCGGCGGCCTTGCAATCTATGGAGGTATTCTTGGCGGAGCATTGACCGTGTTTCTTGTCTGCCTGGTCAAGAAAATGAAGTTTTTGCAGGTGGCCGATGTTGTGATTTTCGGCGTCCTGATCGGACAGATCTTTGGCCGATGGGGAAATTTCTTCAATCGGGAAGTCTTTGGCGGTTATACAAATAATCTGCTTGCTATGCGCCTTCCGATGGATTCCATCCGGACACAGGACGATGTGACGGCAGAAATGATGATGCATATCAAAAACATTGACGGGGTAGCCTGCATTCAGGTGCATCCGACGTTTTTGTATGAGTCCTTATGGAACCTTGGAGTGCTTGTGTTCCTGCTTTGGTTTCGGAAGCGCCATAAGCATTTTGACGGAGAGATTTTTGCCTTGTATCTTTGCCTGTATGGAATTGGAAGATACTGGATTGAAGCAATTCGAACCGATCAGCTTAAGATTCCGGGAACACAGATTCCGGTTTCACAGCTTTTGGCAGCCTGCCTGATTGCCGGTTCTGTCATCTGGCTTTGGTGGGGAAACTACCGTAAGTTATGGAAGGCGAAAGAACCTTCAGAATCTGTAGAAAAATAAAGAAACTCCTGTTTCCGTGGCGGAAGCAGGAGTTTTTTTATGCCGGAAGAATCGAACATAAATTTTGGTAAAAACCAACAAAAAATGATGGTATCAGCAGATATGGGAGTTGTATACAAGAACAGCCACTATATCTTGTGTCATCCACGTCCCACCACAATCCTCCACCTTACTCCACATTTCGCAAACCGCTTAACCACGGGCTTTTTGCCTTGCAAAGCAACCTTATTATGCGTAAAATAATTACAAAAGTGGTTCGAAGTGGATGAAAGTGGTAGAAAGTGGAAGGAGGTGTTCCTGATGTTCATGGGTGAGTACAGCCACACCATTGACCCGAAAGGGCGTCTGATTGTTCCGGCTAAGTTTAGAGAACAGTTAGGCAGTGAGTTTGTACTGACCAAGGGACTGGATGGATGCCTCTACGGCTATTCCTATGAGGAATGGCACAAATTCGAAGAACACTTTCAGAATCTGGGGAGCATGACAGGCAATGTCCGTAAGCTGACACGTTTTTTCTTTGCCTCTGCATGCAACCTGGAAATTGACAAGCAGGGACGTGTCCTGATTCCGGCGAATCTTCGAGAGTTCGCAGGACTTACAAAGGAAGTTGTCCTTGCAGGTAATTTGACCCGTATTGAGGTATGGGACAAGCAGAAGTGGGATGAGGCAAGCACCTTCGATGATATCGATGAGGTTGCCGAGAGTTTTGGAGAGATGGGACTTAATATCTAATGGAATTTAAGCACTATTCGGTTATGCTGCAAGAGACAATCGATGCTCTTCAGATCAAAGAGAATGGAATTTATGTAGACGGCACCCTGGGTGGAGCCGGACATTCAAGTGTTATTGCATCCCGGCTGTCAGATGAGGGCCGGCTGATTGGAATCGATCAGGATCGTGATGCGATTGCAGCAGCAACGAAGAGACTTTCCCCTTATGAGAACCGTGTTACCATTGTGCATGACAATTATGAGCATATGGTAGAGGATGTGAAACGTCTTGGGATTACAAAAGTAGACGGTATCGTGTTGGATCTTGGTGTTTCTTCCTTCCAGCTGGATACCGGCGAGAGAGGATTCTCCTATATGCAGGAGGATGCACCTCTTGATATGCGTATGGATCAGGAGGCGTCTCTTACGGCGGCAGATATTGTGAATACGTATTCAGAACGTGAGCTCACAAGAATCCTTCGGGATTACGGCGAAGAGCGATATGCTGCCAGGATTGCCAGAAATATTGTAAGCGAGAGGGATGCGAAGCCGTTTTTGACAACGGGTGATTTAAACGATGTCATTCGAAGAAGCATTCCGATGAAGAGCCAGAAGACCGGTGGACATCCATCGAAGAGAACCTTCCAGGCGATTCGAATTGAACTTAACAGGGAGCTTAGTGTGTTAGAGGATCATCTTGATGAGATGATTGACCTCTTGGCAGAAGATGGAAGGCTTTGTATCATTACCTTCCATTCTCTCGAAGACCGGATTGTAAAGAGCTGCTTTAAGAGGAATGAGCATCCTTGTACCTGCCCGCCGGACTTTCCGGTATGTGTCTGCGGGAAGATATCAAAGGGTCATGTTTTGACCCGCAAGCCGATTCTTCCATCGGAAAAGGAACTGGAAGAGAATTCAAGATCACGAAGCGCAAAGCTTCGGGTGTTTGTGAAGAAACAGTCAACGACCAGTGATCCGGTCTAGGGATGATTGGTAAAGCTTGGGAACTATGAGTGGGGGCCTATGAGAGAGATACAAAGCTATTATTATGAAAGCGGAGCGGAGGCGCATCAGTTTGAAACGATGCCCGCTCATGAAGAAAGACTTCGAAGACAGAGAGAACGCCGTGAGCGTGAACGAAAGATGCGCGCAAGAATCAACGCCAGAATGCTTCGGGCCAAAAAGACCCATATGATTTCTCTTTTGGCGTCCATTCTCGTATTAGGTCTTTTCTTTACTGCGTTTATCTATCTGCAAAACGGTATTACAGCGAGTATGCAAAATGTGTCCGGAATGCAGAAGGAGATCAGTGACCTTAAGGCGGAGAATGCTGCCATTGAGAGCAGAATTGCTACAACTGCGGGTCTTGACCGGATTCGAAAGAAAGCAATGAAGAAGCTTGGGATGAAGTATGCTACCAGCAAGCAGATTCAGTATTACTCTATGACAGATGAAGATTATATGAGTCAGTATACAGAATCAGATAAATGAGGTAGAATAGGACGAGCGCCAGAATGGCATCATTCTGGCGCTTGTTCCTTTGTGTACATGTAAAGGTGATAAGTATGGCTAATAGACGGAGAAGAAAAAAACGTATACGCCAGACCAGAATCATGAAACGAATGCAGAGCACTTTGGTGCGATGCTTTATGCTAGTTTGTTGTCTACTGATATTACTTGTGATTCGTGTTATGGTAATTCAGGCAGTGGACGGTGAGAGATATCAGAAGATTGTCTTGTCCCAGCAAGGATATTCCAGTACGGTAATTCCCTACAAGAGAGGGGATATTGTGGATGTAAAAGGAAGCGTCCTTGCGACATCTGTGGATGTATATAACATCATACTGGATTGTAAGGAGTTGAATGCTGCTGCAGAGCAGGAAGCAAAGCGCGCGGCACGGCACGGCAAGGAATATAATGAGAATGAAGGCATTATATCCACAACGGCTTACTATCTGTCGAGAAGTTTTCCAAAGATTAAAGAATCAGAGATTAAAGAATATGTGGCAAAGAAACCGAAGAGTCAGTACAAGGTTCTGCTCAAACAGGTGAGCTACAAGAAAATGCATGCCTTCCAGAAGATCATGGAGGATGAGAGTACTGCTTCCAAGATCACGGGCATATGGTTTGAAAAGGAGTACAAACGAGAGTATCCTTATCCAACCCTTGCCTCCCAGCTGATCGGATTTACAGCTGCCGGTAATGAGGGCGTGACAGGGCTTGAGCACCAATACAACAATGTGCTGAACGGTGTCAACGGCAGAAGCTATGGCTATCAGAATGAAAACAACCAGATGGAGAATACGGTTGCAGAACCAAAGAACGGAAAAACACTGGTGACCTCCATTGATCTGATGATCCAGAATGCCGCAATGAAAGAGGTGCAAAAATATAATAAAAAGCTTGCGAAAGGCGGGAAGAGAGGAAGTCTTAATACAGCGGTTCTTGTCATGAATCCAAACAACGGTGAGATTAAGGCCATGGTTTCTTATCCGACATTTGATTTAACAAAGCCAAGAGACCTCTCCGGTGTGTATACGGAACAGCAGCTGGCGGCAATGGATGATAAGGCGCAGCTGGACGCATTGAACGGAATCTGGCAGAACTTCCCGGTGAGCTTTACGTATGAGCCGGGTTCGACAGCGAAGCCTTTTACCATCGCCATGGGTCTTGAAAGCGGTGTGTTAAAGGGCAGTGAATCCTTCATGTGCGATGGTGGCCAGAAGTTTGCAGGTAATGTTTTTGTACGATGCGAATCCCATCATGGAATCGTCGATATCCGTCACGCGCTTATGTATTCCTGCAATGACGCGCTGATGCAGATAGGAAGCCGGATCGGTCCAAGGACCTTCCATGATTATCAGCATCTTTTCGGTTTCGGTCAGAAGACGGGAATTGACCTTCCGGGTGAACCGAGAACGGACAGCCTTTTATATGATGAAGAGGCTTTGAAAAAGACTCCGGTCAACCTGGGAACCAATGCCTTCGGCCAGAACTTCAATACGACGATGGTTCAGCTGGCCAGCGGTTTTTGTTCCCTTATCAATGGCGGTAACCTTTATCAGCCCCATGTTATGACAGAGGTTCGTGATGATGCAGGCAATGTTGTCTGGCAGTATGATCCGGTGATCGAGAAGAAGACCATATCGGCACAGACCAGCAAGAAGTTGAGAAGTTATCTTCGTTCTGTTGTAACAGGCGGTACGGGAGTGACGGCAGCGGTCAAGGGCTATGATATCGGAGGTAAGACCGGTACAGCAGAGAAACAGCCACGTAAAGATAAGAAATATCTGGTATCCTTCATCGGATTTGCTCCGGTTGAGGATCCACAGCTCATGATTTATGTTGTAGTCAACGAACCGAATGTAAAAGACCAGGCGCATTCAACCTATGCGCAGGAGGTTGCACACAACATTATGAAAACAATTCTGCCGTATTGTAACATTGAGCAGAAGAGTAGTAAGAAGAAGGAGAAGTAAGTAATATGTCAAGTTTAGGAATATCCCTTTGGGTTGTGATCGTTCCGTTTATTGTTGCCTTTGCAGCAGGCGTTGTGCAGGGGCCGGTGGTGATTCCGTTTCTTCGTCGTTTGAAGGCGTCGCAGACGGAACGCAGCTATCTTGAAAGTCATGTGGCGAAAAACGGAACACCGACCATGGGAGGGGTTATGATCTTACTTGCCTTCTTCCTAGGCACGATCATCTACGCACCTTCCCATCCGAAGGTCATTCCGGTGCTTGTTCTTACCATTGGATTTGGATTAATCGGATTTATTGATGACTTCTTAAAGGTGGTACTTCGTCGTCCGGATGGTCTGATTGCATGGCAGAAGATGCTGCTGCAGATCATTGTCACCACGGTTTTTTGCGTGTATCTGATCTACTATACAGATGTGAATCTTGAGCTTATGGTACCGTTCTCAGGCGGATTTTCACTGGATCTGGGATGGGTAGCGGTTCCGATTTTATATTTTGCCGTCATTGGAACAGTAAACGGAACAAACTTTACCGATGGATTGGATGGCCTTGCATCCTCTGTTACTTTGATTGTGGCGCTGTTTTTTACCGTGGCATCCATTCTTCTCGGCGGAGAACTGGAGCCTGTCAGTGCAGCTATGATGGGGGCTCTTGCAGCCTTTCTGGTATTCAATCATTATCCTGCCAAGATTTTTATGGGAGATACAGGTTCCCTTGCACTTGGCGGTTATGTAGCCGGCGTTGCCTATCTGCTTCAGATGCCGCTGTTTATTCTGATCGTTGGATTTATCTACCTGCTGGAGGTTGTATCCGTCATCCTTCAGGTGGGCAGTTTTAAGATTACACACGGGAAAAAGAGAATTTTCCGTATGGCACCGATTCACCATCATTTTGAAAAGGGTGGTTGGAGCGAAATCCGAATTGTTATCACCTTTACTTTGATAACTGTGGTATTATGTGTACTTGGAATCCTTGGATTAAAAGGGTTCTAACTCAGTCGGAGTGTAATGCTTCCTACTAAAGTATAAACGGATAAGGAGAAAAATGTGACATGTCGTATTTAATCGTTGGTATGGGGAAAAGTGGTATAGCAGCCGCACATTTACTGTTACAAAAGCAGGAGGAGATGGTTCTTTTTAACAGTTCCGATCTTGATGCAGCCGAGTTTTATCAGAAGAATCCAAAGCTTGAGGGAATTCCTTTTTATACAGGATCTCTTCCGGAGGAGGTAATAAAAGATATTACCGTAGCTGTGTTGTCTCCGGGTGTTCCGCTGGATCTGGCCTTCGTAGAGGAGTTAAGAGAAAGAGGAATTGAGATCTCCGGTGAGGTGGAACTTGCCTATACCATGGGACAGGGAGAAATTGCTGCGATTACAGGTACCAATGGTAAGACCACCACAACCGCTCTGACAGGAGAGATTCTACAGAACTATTATGATGATGTTCGCGTTGTGGGCAATATCGGAATTCCGTACACCCAGGAGGCAGCAACCACAACAGAGGATACAAGAATAGCAGCGGAGATTTCAAGCTTTCAGCTGGAGACCATTAAGACCTTCCATCCGAAGGCGGCAGCGATTTTAAATATCACGCCGGATCACTTGAACCGTCATCATACCATGGAGAACTACATTAAGGCGAAAGAGGATATTACAAAGAATCAGGACGCTGGTGATGTTACGGTTTTAAATTATGAGGATGAGGTGCTTCGTGCCTTTGGTGAGACATTAAAGACGAAGGTTGTGTATTTCTCAAGCCAAAGAGAGCTTGCAGAGGGTCTTTACTACGATGAGGGAGATAAGGCCATCTACCTTAAGGAAGAGGGGAAAAAGGATAAGGTCATCGATGTGGATGAGCTGAACATTCTTGGCCGTCATAACTTTGAGAATGTCATGGCTGCCGTTGCTTTATCCCTTGCACTTAAGGTTCCGATGGATTCGATCCGGGAAAGCCTCAAGCGCTTTGTTGCGGTAGAGCACAGAATTGAATATGTCTGTGAAAAGAGCGGAATCAAATTTTACAATGATTCGAAGGGCACGAATCCGGATGCTGCCATCAAAGCGGTGGGGGCGATGAACCGTCCGACCTGCCTGATCGGAGGCGGCTATGATAAGGGCAGTACCTATGATGAATGGATCGAGTCCTTTGAGGGAAAGGTGAAAAAGCTTGTGCTTATGGGTGCAACAAAGGATGCAATTGCAGAATGTTGCAGAAAGCACGGTTTTGAAAATTATGAGTTTGCATCCTCCCTGCAGGAGGCGATCGATATCTGTTACAGGAATGCACAGGATGGTGATGCGGTTCTGTTATCTCCTGCCTGCGCAAGCTGGGATATGTTCCCAAGTTATGAAGTACGTGGAACTGAGTTTAAGGATTATGTGAGAAGTCTTCCGGAGAAGTAAAAATGGTTGATGCAAGACAAAGAGAGCGTAAAAGAATAAGGTTGCCTAAAGTCCGGTACTTTGATTACGGGTTTTTAGGAATGGTGTTCATGTTGCTTGGCTTCGGTCTTGTGATGTTATATTCTTCGAGTGCATATACGGCAGCGCTGCATTACGGGAGTCCGACCTATTTTTTGAAAAAGCAGGCGATGATGGCAATGCTCGGTCTTTTTGCAATGTTTGTTATGGCCCGTTTTCCCTACCGGTCATGGTTAAAGCTGGATAAGATGGCGTATGTTGGGACATTGATTCTCTGCGTTCTGGTACTGTTCATCGGATACAGTGCAAAAGGACAGGCAAGATGGATTCCCATCGGCGGCATTCGATTTCAGCCGTCGGAGCTGGCAAAGCCGGCCATTACCGTGGCGATTGCAAGCTGGATCTATAAGAAGCGGGACAAGCTCTTATATGTAGAACATCTGGTCTTCGGACTGGGCATTACTGTTATTATGGCATTTCCGATTCTTTTGAATAACCTGAGTACGGCTGCCATTGTGGTGGGAATCGGTTTCGGAATGATGCTGGTTGCCACAAGGCGAAAACTGGAACTGTTCGGTCTGTCCGGCGTGTTGATTTTTCTGGCGGCCATCGGAACGAAGCTTAAGGGTGGATACCGAAGCAGCCGAATTGCAAACTGGCGGCATCCGGAGTTGGCTAGCGATGACCAGGGCTATCAGATTCTTCAGGGACTGTATGCCATAGGTTCCGGCGGACCTTTCGGAAAGGGACTTGGTTCTTCCGCACAGAAGCTTGGCAAGATACCGGAAGTGCAAAACGATATGATCTTTACCGTTATCGTGGAGGAACTTGGTGTCTTCGGAGCGGTCTGCGTGGTCATTATGTTCATGGTGCTTTTGTGGCGGATGATGTTTATTGCCAATCATGCAAAGGATATGTTTGGTTCCTTCCTTGTGATCGGTATTATGATTCATGTATCCCTGCAGATCATTTTAAACATTGCCGTAGCGTCCAATGCGATTCCAAATACCGGTGTAACGCTTCCTTTTATCAGTTACGGAGGAACGTCGCTGATTATTCTGCTGGCTGAGATGGGGATCGTTCTGTCGGTTTCAAGGGATATACCGCTGGATCAGACGGAATTATAGAAAGGAGAGTGGCTGATGCAAAAAGAAAAGCGGCGTTATTCTCCTTTCCGGTATTACCGGGTAAATATCATCCTCGGAGTGTTGATCTTTTTCCTTGGCATCGCAGTGTTGTCCATTTTCGTCTGCCGTGTGGATAAGTTCACCGTTGAGGGGAATAACATTCTGACAGAAGATGAGGTCTTGCGAGCCTCACTGGTGGAAAAGTACAAGCACAACGGATTGTACGATGTCATCTACGCAAAATTTCATCCGGTGAAGGATCTGGAATTTGCCGAGAAGATCAAAGTATCGATGCGGGGGCCTCATGAAGTTGTGCTGAAGGTTTGGGAGAAACAGACGGACTACTACGTCAGAGATGATAAGGACCTGTATGTTTACTGTAATAAGGATGCCTGTGTAACGCAGGTCTCCTCAAAGCTTGTATCGGATGCCCTTCCGGTTAACGGCCTAGAGGTCTCGCATGATAAGGTAAAGGCCGGAAGAAAGCTTCCTGTGGCAGGGAACCGAATCAATGCGCTCAAGGTATTGTGGAAGAATATCAAAAGCCGTAAAATTACGGTGGACGATGTGATTTTCTCAGAAGACGGTAATATTGTAGTGAATTCCGGCGACGTAAAAGTAAGGCTTGGAAACAGAAGTGGCCTTGAGGAAAAGCTCAGACGACTCGCTTATATTCTTCCAATGCTTGACGGGAAGAAGGGAACACTACATTTAGAAGACTTCTCAGAGAATAACACAGATATTGTGTTTAATTCGAAAAAAAAGAAAGGTTGATTTGCAAATAAGGCTTGCGCATCATCCTAGAAAAAAGTATTATATTTTTATATGATTTCATTGAATGAAGTGTGACATGGATCGTTCACATAGATAGGATAGGAGGAACTACCTGTGCTGGAGATAACAGAGGAAACTAACGGAATAGACGGCGCTAAGATCATCGTTGTGGGAGTCGGCGGTGGCGGCAATAATGCTGTAAACCGAATGGTAGAAGAAGACATCAAGGGAGTCGATTTCCTTGGCGTTAATACGGATAAGCAGGCACTGGACTTATGTAAGGCACCGAATCTTCTTCAGATTGGTGAGAAGCTTACAAAAGGATTAGGTGCAGGAGGACAGCCTGAGGTTGGAGAGAAGGCAGCACAGGAGAGTGCTGAGGATATTTCTGCTGCAGTCAAGGGCTATGATATGGTATTTGTTACCTGTGGTATGGGTGGCGGAACAGGAACCGGCGCAGCGCCTGTTGTTGCTCAGATTGCGAAGGAGCAGGGCATCCTTACCGTCGGTGTTGTTACAAAGCCTTTTACCTTTGAGGCTAAGACTCGAATGAACAATGCTATGGGCGGTATTGACCGTCTTAAGGCAAATGTGGATACTTTGATCGTAATTCCAAACGATCGTCTTCTTGAGATCGTTGATCGCAGAACATCTATGCAGGAGGCTCTGACCAAGGCGGATGAGGTTCTCCAGCAGTCAGTGCAGGGTATTACAGATCTGATCAACACACCGTCTCTTATTAACCTTGACTTCGCAGACATCCAGTCTGTCATGAAGGAGAAGGGTCTTGCCCACATCGGAATCGGTGAGGGACAGGGTGATGAGAAGGCAAATGAGGCTGTTCAGCAGGCTGTTTCTTCTCCTCTTCTTGAGACGAAGATCGATGGAGCAACCGATGTCATTGTTAACGTATCCGGTGATATTTCACTGCTTGATGCAAGTGATGCGGTAAATTATGTTAAGGATCTCGTAGGTGAGAGCGCGAATATCATCTTCGGTGCGAAGGCGGATGAGACGATGACGGATATGATCAAGGTTACTGTTATTGCAACCGGCCTTGAGGAAGAGAATAAGCCAAACTCCTTCCTTGGTGGTATGCGCTATGCGAACCAGAATCCGATCAGCAGTATGTCATCTTCTGCCAGAACGCAGGCAGCTTCCCGTCCGACGAGCAATTTTGCCCGTCCGACAAATACGGCAGCTTCTTCTGCAACCAATACAGCAACACAGGCAAGTCGTCCGGCCAATAATACACCGGCAGCAGGTTTTACCGGTCTTACTAAGCCGGCACAGCCAACAAGCTCTGTGAAGGAAGTTTCTATTTCCATTCCTGATTTCTTAAAGAATCGTCAGTAAGACTTTTACGAGTCTGTGAGGAATACCTCACAGGCTCTTTTTTTGTATAACAACGAGCAAAAGTCTCATCTGCAAGCTTGCTTGCAAGGGAGACTTTGGCGACTGTAAGCACCGAAAGGCTTTGCCTTGAGGTGTGAAACAGAGTTGAAATCGAGCAGGAGTCAGCCTGCTCGATTATAACACCGAGCCCAAATTGTTAGTTAATTACAAAAATATTGAAAAACAGCCCCACAATTTGTACAATATAACTATACAGAAGAAGGGAGGGGTTCCTATGAAGATTACATTTTTAGGTGCGGATCATGAGGTTACCGGCAGCTGCCATTATGTTGAGGTTGGGGATAAGAAATTTCTGGTGGACTGTGGCATGGAACAGGGTCCGGACATTTACGAGAATCAGGAAATCCCGGTTGCAGCATCAGGTATTGACTATGTTTTTGTGACACATGCACATATTGATCACAGCGGATTATTGCCGTTGCTATATTCCCATGGTTTCCGGGGGCAGATCTTTGCACAGGAAGCGACCTGCGCGCTCTGTGACATTATGTTGAAGGATTCTGCTCATATCCAGATGTCAGAGGCGGAATGGAAGAACCGTAAAGCCAAGAGAGCCGGAGAAGGGGAAGTGGAACCTTTATACGATATGGAAGATGTGCTGGGGGTATTGAAGCTCTTTGTTCCGGTTCATTACCACAAGAAGGTGAAGGTGTGTGATGAGATCACGGCAGAATTTTATGATGCCGGACATTTGCTTGGTTCCGCCTCCATTTCCATTGATCTGACAGAAGGGGAGAATCATCGGACTGTTGTATTCTCAGGAGATATCGGTAATCCGAATCGTCCGCTGATTAAGGACCCGGAATATCTTACCAGGGCAGATTATGTTTTGATGGAGTCCACGTACGGCAATCGTGACCATGTGAAGGATGCTGATTTTGCGGTGGGACTTGCGAAGATTATAGATGAGACGTTAAGTCTTGGGGGAAATCTTGTGATTCCTGCGTTTTCTGTAGGCCGAACCCAGGAGATTTTATATAATATCCGCCGGATCAAGGAGGAGAAGCTTTTGACCTACGTGAATCCGGCTTTTCCTGTGGTTATGGATTCACCGCTTGCTGTGGAGGCAACGAATGTTTATAAGCTGAATGTAACAGAATGCTTCGATGATAAGGCGATTGATATGATTTCCAAGGGAATCAATCCAATCAGTTTCCCGGGACTTAAAGTGGCGGTGTCTCCGGATGAGTCAAAAAGCATCAACTTTGATCAGACACCGAAGGTGATTATTTCAGCCTCCGGTATGTGCGAGGCGGGTCGTATCCGCCATCACCTGAAGCACAATCTCTGGAGAAGTAATTCTACAATTTTGTTTGTGGGATTCCAGGTTCCGGGAACCCTTGGCTTTAATCTTTTGAACGGAGCCAAGGAAGTGCGGCTGTTTGGTGAGGAAGTGAAGGTGGCGGCGCGGATTGAGAATCTTCCTGGTATCAGTGGACATGCGGATCATGGGAAGCTTCTTGAGTGGATCGGAGCATTTGAAAGGCCCGTTCAGAAGGTCTTTGTCGTTCACGGTGATGATGATGTGGTGGATAAATTCGCCGGAGAGGTACAGGCAACTACCGGATTTCAGGCGATTGCGCCGTACTCCGGAGACAGTTTTGACCTGCTGACAGGGGAGCAGATTACCACAGGCAACAGAGAGAAAAAGCAAAAGGCAAAGACAGGAAAGATTCGCGCTTCTTCCAATGTCTTTATGCGATTGATTGCTTCCGGTCAGCGTCTGATGCATGTCATTGACCGGTGTGAAGGCATGGCGAACAAGGATCTGGGTAAATTTGCCGATCAGATCAATTCTCTTGCAGATAAGTGGGATAGAGACCGTAAATAGGGATGTTTTGTTGCTTTGATGCGATGCAAATATATGTATCTTATGCTATGATAGGAGAAGATTTTGATTGCAAAGGAGCGACATAAGAATGAATGCAACACATTTACAGTTACTGCGTCAGCAGATGCACGATAATGGAATCGATGTATATGTTATCCCGTTATCGGATTATCATATGAGTGAATACGTGGGAGATCATTTCAAGGGAGTGGAATGGATCAGCGGCTTTTCCGGAACCAACGCAACGCTTGTGGTTACCGGAGAGGAAGCCGGAATGTGGACCGATGGCCGTTATTTTATCCAGGCACGTCAGCAGATGGAAGGCAGCGGTGTGAAGCTGTTTGAAATGGGTGAGGAAGGCGTTCCTACCGTGGAGGCTTTTATTGAATCCCATTTATCGGAAGGACAGACCCTTGGATATGACGGCCGTCTGTTTGCCATGTCCTGGGATCAGGATATGATGGACATTGCGGAGAAGAAGTCCGCTAAGATCGAGATTGAAAAGGATCTTTTAGAGGCCATCTGGACCGACCGTCCGGCTCTTCCGGCAGAGAAGGTATGGATTCTTTCACAGGAATATGCCGGAAGAACCATGGAAGAGAAGATTTCGGATGTACGAAGAAAGATGGAGGAGGAAGGATGTGACGGACATATCCTGACAAGCCTTTACGATATTGCATGGCTTCTGAATCTTCGAGGCAATGATATTCCGTGTGTACCGGTGTTCTTATCCTATATCTATCTGACCATGGATCAGATCACATTATATGCGAATGAGGCGGTCTTTGATGATGAGGTGAAGGCATATCTTGCAGAGCACGGTGTGACCCTTCGTCCTTATGAGGCAATCTACGATGATCTCGCTGGCATCAGGGAGGAGAAGATTCTTGCAGATGTACAGGTTGTAAATGCAGCTCTCTGTTCCCAGCTTCCGGCAGAGGCTACGGTCATTGAAGCAGACAATCCAACCAATTTCCTTAAGTCTGTCAAGAATGAGACCGAGATTTTGAATACAAGAAAGGCACATATTCGTGATGGCCTTGCGGTTACCCGTTTTATTTACTGGCTGAAGCATCATGTCGGTAAGGAGACCATTACGGAGATGGATGCAGCGGATCGTCTTCTTGCCTTCCGTAAGGAGCAGGAACATTTCCTGGATATCAGCTTTGATACGATTTCTGCGTATGGAGAGAATGCGGCTCTTATGCACTATGAGCCGGGAAGAGATCATGAGGTAGAGCTTCAGGCAAAGGGCTTTTTACTGGTGGATTCCGGCGGACATTATCTTGAGGGTACGACAGATATTACAAGAACCATCGCCCTTGGAGAATTAAGCGATTGGGAGAAGGAAGCTTTTACGCTTGTTTTAAGATCTCATCTTCGCCTTTTGGCAGCTCATTTCCCGAAGGGAACAGCAGGAGTCAATCTTGATATTTTAGCACGTGGCCCACTGTGGGATCGTGGACTGGATTACAGATGCGGAACAGGACATGGAGTCGGACATATTCTGAACGTCCATGAAGGACCGAACGCATTCCGCTGGAGAGTGGAGAATGCCGAGGCCAGAACCCATATTGTTCCGGGACAGATCACAACCGATGAACCGGGCTTGTATTTTGAGGGAGAATTTGGTATCCGCACAGAAAGTGAACTCTTATGTGTAGAGGATGAGAAGACAGAATACGGACAATTCTATAAATTCGATAATCTGACATTCTGTCCGATCGATCTGGATGCCATTGACCCGACCATTCTTACACAGTACGAGAAGATGCAGCTGAATGCATATCATGCGGACTGTTATGAGACATTAGCGCCGCTTCTTCCGGAAGAGGAGGCACTGTGGCTGAAGGAAGTTACCAGACCAATATAAGCCTAGGAGTAAGATATGAGCACATGGTTAATCGTTGATGCGAACAGTATAGGGAAGGCAGCCTCACAGGGGCTGCCTTTTGATCCGAGTGAAGAGGAGCGAAGCGTTACGGCGATGCTTTCCTTTGTCGGTTCACAGGCTGTAAAATATCAGGCAACGGATCTTGTTTTTGTATTTACCGATCCGGTGGAAGAAGCCTATACGCATTATAATGAATTATTGCTTGCTGCAACGAAAAAGGCCGGCATAGCAGTAACCCTACTTGAAAAAGACAATTGTTTACATCAGCTTTCACATTTTATTCATACCGAATCGAAGAAAGTCATTCTTCTGTCGAATGATCGGACCTGGCAGACGCTTCTGCAGGGAGAAGTGAGCCTGATTTCCCCTGAAATTTCAAAAGAAGAGGGAAGTCATGTCGTCCATCTTGATGGTGCAAGAATCAAAGAGACCTTGGGGTATGAGGCGGAAAGCATTCCGGAAGTGATTGCACTTTCCGGCATTCTTGGAGAAGCGATGGCAAAGAGCCTGATGAAGACTTATGGCTCGATCTCAACCATTTTGCTTTCTATGGAAGAGATCAGGGGCAAAAGTCCAAGGACCTGGCAGCGACTGCTGGAGCAGAAGGGTGAGATCCTTGCAAAGGCCCTTAAGGTAACACCGGAAGCCGGCAAGGTGGATTCCGGCGTCATCAGCCCGCTTTCCATCGATGAGGATACGAAGATTTCCCCGGAGCAGCTTGCGGCATTGACAGAAGGAACAAAGGCAGAAAAGAAGCTTTTGGGAGAAGATGCCATCTATGTGGACAGCCTGCAAATGTTCCATGAAGCGGCAAAACGCTTTGAAGCCACCTTCGAAAAAGGAACGGGATTTTTGGGAATTACCATCGAAACGACGGGGAGTGCGCTTGAGACGGTATGTTTATCTACCGGAGAGGATACGGCTCTGTTTGACCTGGGAAGCAAAGACCTGATGAAACAGGTGAAAAAGCTTCTGACAGCGGCGGTAGAATCCGGCTGGACCCTGTCCTTTTGGAATCTTAAGCATCTTCTTCATCAATGCGGTAAAATCGCCGGAAGAGGATATGACGTGCTGTTGTCCGAGCAGATCGGGGATGGCATGAAGCAGGAAGCTGACGGGCAGTTGTGTCTGTTTGCGATGGAGAAGGAAGATGAAAAAGAAAATGACCGGGGTGCAGGGGAACTGTTAGACTGGCTCTGTTCTCTGGAAGAGGATGTTTTTTCTTCTGAGAAGGATAGCTTTTCTGTAACAGACCGGGGATATTTCACAGGCGAGTATTCCAAAAAATTATCCCGCATCTTTTGCGATGTTTCTCTGTTGGCATACCTTCTTATGCCGCTGTCTACCGGTAAGGATTTTGACATTGAAAAGGTGGCAGGAGTCTATCGAAAGCTTGAACTTAAGGACTATAAGAGCCGTTTCGGTAAAAAGTCCGTAAGGGAAGTACTGGAAGAAAAGAGAGAGGCCTATGTCTCCTATGCAGGCGTTCGGACGGCTATGCTGTCGGAACTGCCGGGGGATCTAATGTCCGAACTGAAAGAGGATGGTCAGTATTCCTTGTACGAAGAGATGGAACTTCCGCTTCTTTTCACCTTGTACAGCATGGAAAAAGAGGGAATTGCCATGGATACTGCAGCACTTCGCCGTTATGGGGAAGAACTGTCGGAGGGCATTTTAAAATTACAGGAGCAGATCTATCAGGAGGTCGGTGAGGAATTTAATATTAATTCTCCAAAACAGCTCGGAACGATTCTTTTTGAAAAGCTGGGGCTTCCGGCAGGTAAAAAGACAAAGAGCGGATACTCTACCGCAGCGGACGTACTGGAAAAGCTGGCGGAGGATTATCCGGTGGTAGAACATATTCTTCAGTACCGAACCTTCGGCAAGCTGAAAAGTACCTATGCCGATGGTCTGCTGGACTGCATTGCTTCGGATCAGAGAGTGCATACCACCTTCCAGCAGGCGGTGACAGCAACGGGACGATTATCAAGTTCCGATCCAAACCTTCAGAATATTCCGGTGCGCATCGAACTTGGGAAAAGAATCCGGAGTGTCTTCCATGCGAAGGAGGGCTATGTCTTCTTAGATGCCGATTACTCCCAGATCGAGCTTCGCGTTCTTGCACATCTGTCAGGGGATCAGCAGTTGATCGAAGCCTACCGGAAAGACAGGGATATTCACAGGGCAACGGCAGCTCTGGTATTCCACGTGCCGTTTGAGGAAGTTACACCACAGCAGCGACGTGCAGCAAAGGCGGTTAATTTCGGAATTGTGTATGGCATCAGTTCTTTTGGACTTGGCCAGAACCTGGATATTTCAAGGCAGCAGGCGCAGCAGTACATTGATGATTATTTCCGGGCCTATACAAGACTTCAGGAATATCTTGATGAGCTGGTTGCTGCAGCAAAGAGGGATCATGTGGCACTTACGATGTTTGGCAGACGTCGTCCGATGCCGGAGCTGTCATCCAGTATCTATATGCAGCGGCAGTTCGGAGAACGAGTTGCGATGAATGCACCGATTCAGGGAACCGCGGCAGATATTATCAAGATCGCAATGCTTCATGTATGGCAGAGACTTCGCGGAGAAGGACTTTCTTCGAAGCTGCTTCTTCAGGTACATGATGAATTATTGATCGAAACAAAAATAGAAGAAAAAGAGCAGGTAAAGGCAATTCTTGACGAGGAGATGCATCGGGCAGCTCATCTTCTGGTACCTCTTGCTATTGATATGGAGGAGGGAAACAGCTGGTACGATGCACATTGATCGGGAAGTAAACTTTTCACCTTCTATAGAAAAAGAGATTGCATGGATGAAAAAGGGACTTATATTTTTTTTGACAGTAGTGTTGTTTTTTACAGCAATAACTCCGGTACAGGCGGCTCCTAAAGTGACACGTGTTGTCAGGGTCGGATGGTTTGATTCTGGATTTAATAAAATGGATGCATCAGGGCGGCGTTCCGGTTATGCCTATGAATATCAGCAGAAAATAGCGGCATACACCGGATGGAAATATGAATATGTGGAAGGCAGCTGGTCCGATCTGTTTGAGAAGTTAAAACGGGGTGAGATTGACCTGATGGCGGATGTCTCCTATACCAAGGATCGTGCGCAGCATATGCTGTTTTCCTCCCAGCCGATGGGAAAGGAAGAATACTATATTTATGTTTCTGCCGGGAATCAGGAAATCACACCGGATAACCTGCAGTCTTTGAACGGAAAACGGGTAGGAATTACCAAAGGCGGTATTCAGAAAGAGATGTTTTTGGCATGGGAAAAGGAACATAAGGTTCATGCCAAGCTGATTGAAGTTAGTGAGACAGAGGAAATGCACGCCAAACGGCTGCAGAGCGGAAATCTGGATGCCTATGTTGATTTCTCTGCTTTTCACAAGTACATGGAGAACTCCGTGCCGATCCTGTCCGTTGGATCTTCTGAATTCTATTTTGCAGTCAATAAAAACAAGCCGAATCTTGTCAAGGAACTCGATGCTGCTATGAATCTGATTTATAGACAGAATCGAAGTTATCACCAGTACCTGGATGAGAAATATATTGCAAATGCCGGGATGTCAAGGTATCTGTCCTTGGGAGAGATCAAATGGTTAAAACGCCATGGGAAAATCCGGATCGGATACCGTACGGATTATCTTCCTTTTTCCGGACGGAAAAGCGGACAGGTCGTGGGGCTTCTAAGAGAATTTATGGATGAAGCCTCGACAGCCATGCGAAATGCCAAGCTGTTGTTTGAGACGCGGGAGTACGCAACGACGGAGGATGCCATAGAGGCTCTGAAAAAAGGGGATATTGATGTTGTCTTCCCGGTGTATTTTGATGAATATGATGCAGAAAAGTCTCATTTGCTTGTAACGGAAGGCTTTGGCGAAAGCAAGCTGGATGCCGTCGTTCGTTCCTCAAAGGAAGCGGAATTTTATGAGAACAGTGAGAATAAGGTTGCGGTTTGTGATCAAGAACTGTCCCACGGTGTTCTTGTAAAAGACAACTTCCTGAACTGGTCCACAGTAAAATACAGATCAATGGAAGAATGCTTTCAGGCTGTGGCAAAAGGAGAGGCGGACTGTGTTGTGGTCAGTGATTATCGTCTGGATCATTACAAAGATCTGATGCGGCAGTATAAGCTGAATTCGGTGCGAACCGGAGTCTCTGTGAAACAGGCCTTTGCTCTCAGAAAAAGCAGTATGCCACTATATTCTATCATGTCGAAGCTAATCGGCTCCTTAAATGATGCGGATGTATATGCGTCCCTTGCTAAAAATTCAACACAATACCGGAAGGTAGGTGTTGATGAGTTTGTCCGGGACAATATTTTGTTTGTGCTGATTCTGGCCATGATCTATGTGGTCCTTGTCAGTGCCCTGTTTCTTCGCAGCATGCTCTTTGCGCGGAATATGGAAAAGGCAAATCGTCAGCTTCGGGCAGCGAAGGAAGGAGTGGAAGCGGCCAGCAATGCGAAAACGGAATTCTTGTATAATGTCTCCTACGACATCCGGAATCCGTTGAATGCGATTATCGGACTTACCGATCTGGCACTGAGGCATCAGAATGATCCGGAGACTGTCAATGTCAGTCTTAAGAAGATCGATCTTGCATCGAGCCAGTTGCGGGGCTTTATTAATGACATTTTTGACATGTCCAGGCTGGAAAGAGGACCCCTGTCCATTCATAAGCAGGAAGGAACGATTCAGCAGATCTGTGATACGATCAGGAATATGTATGAACCGGCATCAGAGGAGCGGAATATTTCCTATGAGGTTAACTGCGACAAGGTTGAACACAAGAGGGTAGTCTGTGATTTCGATATTATGAACAGAATTCTTGTCAATCTTGTCTCCAATGCGATACGGTATACGAATGTAAACGGCAGTGTTTGGGTAGAAGTGGAAGAACTTGCCACAGAACGGGAAGAAGGTGCAGACTACCGTTTTACCGTCAGGGACGATGGAATTGGAATGTCGAAGGCTTTCCTTAAGAGAATCTTTGATCCTTTTGAACGGGAAAGAAGATCGACGATTTCCGGTGTTCAGGGAACCGGACTTGGTATGGCCATTGTAAAACGGCTGGTGGATTCCCTGCATGGCACCATTACGGTGGAAAGTGAAATCGGAAAGGGAAGTACCGTTACGGTGGTTCTTCCGATCGAATATGCGAAAGTGCAGGAAATCACAGAAGCTGAAAGAGAAGAGAAACAGGAAGAAGAGGATATTACCCTGGAAGGGAAAAAGGTACTTCTGGTGGAGGATGTTGCTTTTAACCGGAAAATCACGCGGATGCTTCTGGAAGAGAAGAATATGGTCGTGGATGAGGCTGTGAACGGGCAGGAGGCCGTGGATGAGTTCCTGGCGAATCCGGACCGCTACGATGTGATTCTGATGGATATTCAGATGCCGGTGTTAGACGGCTGTGAGGCGACCAAGGTTATTCGAAACATCGATGAACCCCGGGCAAAGACCATTCCAATCATTGCTTTGACAGCGTGTGCCTTCGAGGATGATCGTATCCGTGCGCTTCAGGCCGGTATGAATGACCATCTGGTGAAGCCTTTTGATATTGAAGCACTGTATAACACAATGAAACATAATATCCATTAAGAAAAAGCAGGTCATGATTTTGATATAAATAGTACTCAATCTGATATAAAACGGTATCTTTATATGGTACATTTTCTTATATTTCAGGAAATGCATTCAGTATAAGTGGAGATTGATGTATGATTTTGGATTGGAAACAGTACGAAGAAAAAGCAAAGCAGGCTGTGGCAGAGGGTGTTGTTCTTCTGAAAAATGAGAAGGATGTACTGCCACTTGAGAAAAAGAGCAGGGTCTCTGTTTTTGGCCGCATGCAGAATAATTACTACAAGAGTGGCACAGGCTCAGGCGGCATGGTCAATGTGGATAAGGTCTGGGGGGTGATGGATGCCCTTGAGCAGGAAGATATCATCTTAAATGACAGATTAAAAGAGTCCTACCTCGCCTTTGAACAAAAGGTTCCTTTTAACAAGGGAATGGGATTTGGCAATGAGCCGTGGTCACAGCCGGAGATGCCGATCGAAGAAGCGGATGTAAAGGCAGCCGCAGATGAATCGGAGGTTGCGATCGTCATTCTTGGACGAACAGCGGGAGAGGAACAGGACTTTACGGATACACCGGGAGCCTACCGCCTGTCGGAGCTTGAGGTGGAGCTGTTAAGGAAGGTCCGTTGTCATTTCAGTAAGATGATTCTATTACTGAATGTCACTGCGCCACTGGATATGTCTGAGATTCATTCAATTTCTCCGGATGCTGTCATGATGATCTGGGCAGGTGGAGAAATCGGTGGACTTGGAACAGCGGATGTATTGATGGGAAGAATCTCACCGAGCGGACATCTGTCGGATACCATCCTGCATTCTCTGGCAGATGCATCAGCCCATGGATATTTCGGTGATTTAAAGGAGAACCGGTATGCTGAGGATATTTATGTAGGCTACCGTTATTACGAGACCTTCTGTAAGGAGAAGGTTTTGTATCCTTTTGGCTATGGACTTTCCTACACCACCTTTGAGATCAAGACTGGGGAAGCTGTTTTCGAACGAAAAGAAGTCGATGGAAAAGATACGGTGGAGGTCAAGGTTGAGGTTAAGAATACCGGAAACCGTTCCGGAAAGGAAGTTGTACAGCTGTATGTATCGGTTCCCCAGGGAAAGCTGGGACAGCCGTCACTTGCACTGGCAGCTTTTGCGAAGACAAAGGAACTTGCGCCGGGAGAAAGTGAATGGATTACGCTGACCGGATGCAGTTATTATTTTGCATCCTATGATGACCTGGGTGTGACAGGCTATCCCCATGCCTATGTTCATGAAGCCGGAGACTACCGGTTCTTCGCAGGAAATAATGTAAGAGATGTGGCAGAGGTTGGCAGATATACACTGGAACAGACCGAGCTTGTGCAGCAGTTGTCCGTGCAGATGGCGCCGGTTAAAGGCTTTAAGAGAATCAGGCCGAAGCTGGCAGAAGATGGGAGTTATCAGATTGCCTGGGAAGAGGTGCCTGCCGGTGAAAATGTGGATGACCAGAAGGCCAGAGAGGATCAGCCGGATTGTAAACCATACACGGGTGATCGCGGAATAAAGCTCTGGGAGGTAAGAGATAAAAAGGCTTCGATGGAAGATTTTCTGGCACAGCTTAGCGAGGAGGACCTGGCTGCGATTGTCAGAGCGGAAGGAATGGGAAGCCCGCGGGTAACGCCGGGAACAGCAGCGGCTTTTGGAGGAGTATCCGATCGCCTTGTTGCGTATGGCATCCCGGCAGCCTGCTGCTCCGACGGACCTTCCGGTATGCGACTGGATTGCGGGGCAAGAGCATTTTCTCTTCCCAGCGGAACCCTTTTGGCATGCACCTGGAATACAAAGCTGAATCAGGAACTGTACGCATTCTTAAGCCTTGAAATGTACAAGAATCATGTGGATGTCCTGTTAGGACCGGGAATCAATATTCACAGATATCCTTTGAATGGACGTAACTTTGAATATTTTTCAGAGGATCCGTATCTGACCGGATGTATGGCATCCGCACAGATCAAAGGCTTGCAGGCAGCAGGCAACACAGGTACAATCAAACATTTCTGCGCAAACAATCAGGAAAAGTGTCGCCAGAGTGTGGACAGCATTGTTTCAGAACGTGCCCTGCGACAGATTTATCTGAAGGGCTTTGAGATTGCAGTTCGCGGTGGTGCGGATTCTGTTATGACAACCTACGGACCGGTGAACGGTATATGGACCAACAGTCGCCATGATTTGAATACAGAGATTCTGCGCAGGGAATGGGGATTTACAGGAATTGTCATGACCGACTGGTGGGCAGATATCGGCGATCTTGAACATGGTGTCAGCAAGAACGATTTTGCCAGAATGGTACGTGCAGGAAATGATTTCTATGCCGTATGCCCGGAAGCAGGGGTAAACTCCACCGGGGACAATCTCCAAGAAGAGTTGGCGGGGGGAAGCCTTGGGCGGGGCCAGCTGGTTCGTTGTGCGGCTAACATCTGCGGATTTTTGATGCATACTAATGCGATGACACGGCTTTTAAAAGAAGACGAGAAGATGGAACTGGTAAATTATACGGCGACCAAAAAAGAAATCGATCCTTCTGACGTGTCCTATGTGAAGATATCGGATGGCACCTGCCTTGATCTGACAGGTCAAAATACCGATCGGGGAAGTGAGTATGTCTTCGGCATTGATGTGATGGAGAAGGGCTTCTACCGGATGAGCTTTACGGGAAGCAGTGAACTGTCGGAGCGGTCTCAGATCAATGTTGCTCTATTTATCCAGAATATTCCGATCGCGAACTTTAGTTTTCACGGAACCGGCGGCGAGGATATGACACTGGATACAAAGCTGTTGCTGAATACAAAGTATGAGACTGTGAGGATCTACTTTGCGGGAGGAGGACTGACGGCGAAGCAGATAAAGTTTACGCTGATCAAGCCGGCGGAAGAAATTACAGAAGAAGAAATCGCTGCGTTTTATCATTCGTTTTCATCAGAAGATTCATAAGAAAAAGTGCAAGGGGTCAAAAGCCTCTTGCATTTTTTCTTTCTGACAGTTTTTTTGCAAAAGAAACGAATATCATACCATACTAACTGATAATGTCAAGAGAAACGGCGAAGTAGATTGAAAAAAGGAATGGTAAAATTTATAATAGAGGTTAGTACATATGGGGTATATGAAACTAATGGAAAGGGAATTTTGGGGTTATGACAAGAACTCGAAGGAATAGAATGCGATTGTCTGTCATTGCACTTGGAGTGATTGCATTGCTGAGTTTGATACTTCATGTTGCCGGTGTGACAATGGCAAACAGGAAAGAACACATTGCCACGGCAGATTCAGTGGAGAAGGATGTTGAGGTTAACATCGTCCACAGAACCGATGGTACATCCTCATGGATAAAGCAGAATTCCAGGAGACATGGTAAGATTTATGACGCAATGGTGGTAAATAATACCGGGCATGAAATGAAGTCCTGGGTTATGAAGATTAATATCCATACGGACTGCTTTATTAACCAGTTCTGGAACGGAGAGGTGGAGATTCACCAGTCTGTGAATTCTTCTGAAAAAGTGCAGCGGGTCAATCTTGCCAAGATTAAAAAGAGTGCGCTGAAGGTGGATTATATCCTGGATGAATCAGATCTTTTGATCCCTCTGCAAAAAGGGGATTATGTTCTATATTATCCTTCAAAGAGTGTGGGAGAAACACCGGTCGATGTAGGAAAAACGGTAACCGTCGGAGGAATTTTCTATTCGAGTGATAACCTGAGTTTTACAGATTATGAGATCAAGTATTTTGTTCATACGGATTATCGCGAGGGTGCCGGTTTTTATATCTCAATGGTTCTGTGGATTGTCTTTGCTCTGACGGTGCTTTTCCATAGAGTCGCAATCTTTGTATATAAAAGAGCAGAATATGAGAATCAGTTGCGGCAGTCGGGTATTTCCTGTCTGTCCGAAATATATGCGCTGGTATATATCATCGACCTGTTGCAGGGAACGGTAACGCCGGTGGGAATCAGTGAAGATTTAGAAGAGGATCGTCCGAAGGATTTACCGGCCGATGAGCAGTTTGTCAATCTGATGCGCACGGATGCAAAGGAAGAATATACGGAACTGGCAACGGAATTTGTGGATTTTCATACCTTACCCCATCGACTGGAAGAGAGAAGCAGTATTACCTTTGAATACGAGAGCAAACGTTTTGGATGGCAGCGTGTTCAGTTTATCGTGATGGAACGCAATGGGGAAGGAACCCTGGCGAAGGTCATTTTCACGGTTCAGGAAATCAATCAGGAGAAAAAGGAAAAGGACGAGATTCTGCATCAGGTGGAGGCAGCGAAGATGGAAAGCAACGCGAAAAGCACTTTCCTTGCCAACATGTCCCATGAAATCCGTACGCCGATCAACACCATTTTGGGGCTTGATACGATGATTCTCCGTGAGTGTGAGCAGTCACAGGTCCGCAGATATGCAAAGGACATTAAGATTGCCGGCAATATGTTGCTTGCCCTTGTGAATACCATCCTGGATTACTCCAAGCTGGAAGCCGGCAAGATGGAGATGATCGAAGCGGAATATTCTCTTACACAGATGATTTTCGAAGTGGAGAGTGTGGTCAAGAATCGTATTGAAAGCAAGAATCTGGCCTTCCATGTGGATGTATCAGAAAATATTCCGGATCACCTGTATGGAGATGATGTAAGACTGAAGCAGATCCTGATCAATCTTTTGACGAATGCATTGAAATATACGGAAAAGGGTGGTATCCGCCTGGGAGTCTATGGAACGGTTTTAAAGGATCAGAAGGTTCATCTTTTGATTTCTGTCCGTGATACGGGACTGGGTATTACCAAAGAAGACCAGGAGAAATTGTTCGATCGATTTGCAAGGTTCGATGAGCAGAAGAATCGTAAGGTGGAAGGAACCGGAATCGGCATGAGTCTGGTAAAGGGTCTTCTGGATATGATGCATTCCGAACTGAAATTGTCCAGTATGTACGGCAAGGGAAGTGATTTTTACTTCGAAATCGAACAGAAGATCTGTGACCCGGCAGTGGTTGGTAAAGTGGACTGGTCGAACCCGACGCTGCCGAATGAAGAGGCATATGAAGTATCTTTTGTTGCACCGGATGCAAAGGTTTTAGTGGTAGATGACAATGAGATGAATCTCACCGTATTCAAGAATCTTCTAAAGGAGACAGAGGTGCAGATTCAGACGGCATCAAGCGGAGAAGAAGCTCTTACCTATGCCAAAGATACAGCATATGATTTGATCTTTATGGATCATATGATGCCTAAGATGGATGGAATTGAAGCTTTTAAGCGGATTCGTTCAGATCAGGATGGTGCAAATCGCAAGTCGCCGGTCATCATATTGACAGCAAATGCAATTCAGGGTGCCAGAGAGGAGTACATGTCCGTCGGATTTACAGATTATCTGTCAAAGCCAATCGATGATCAGAAATTAGAAGAGCAATTGCAAAAGTATCTTCCAAAGGATCTGATTCAAAAGGCGGAGCGTAAGGCGATATCAAAGAATAAGCCGGATGCAGCTGTCTCCCTTCCAGAGATTGAGGGAATCGACAGTACTTATGCTGTTGAACACGTCGGAAGTCTTGAGGGTGTTGTATATGTCATGAAGCAGTTTGTTTCAGTGGCAGAATATGATGCAAAAGAGCTTCAGGGATATTGTGATGCGTTAAAGAAACAGCAGGATGATGCCAAAGCACTTGAAAGTTATCGGATCAAGGTTCATGCGATGAAGACGTCAGCAGCCCTTTGCGGCGGACTGCAGGTGCATGGTGTTGCGGCACAACTGGAATATGCCGCAAAGAATGGTGCAGTACAGCAGATTCTTGAAACCACAGGATATTTTCTGGACTTCTGGCTGCAGATGCATCACCGCATTAAGGAATATATAAAGAGTACACAGCCCGCGTCAGAAGTAAAAGATGGAAATATCGCCAAAGAGGTGCTGAACAGTCTTTTGGATCAATTGATGACGAGTATGGAGAACTACGATATCAGGAATTCCGATTTGATTATGGAAGAACTTGATAAGTACGAAGAGGACCGTTTTTTACAGAAGTATCTGGAACAGTTGCATCTGGTTGTGGCAAATCTGGATGCAGACGGTTGCAGGGCGATTTGTAATGAGATGAAAGGGGAATAGGCCGTTCATGAGGAAAGAAACAACACAGACCGTATTTCTATACCAAGATAAAATGCCATTTGTTAATGGAGCGATCAAAGTATTTTTGGATGAATATCGTGTCCCGACGGATACACTTGATATTACAACCACTCTTAAGAATCCTCTCCAGGTTATGCCGCAGCTTCTTATTTCAGATGCCAAGGTTTTGCTGGAGAATCCAAGCGAAAGGGCGTTTCTTTATGACTGCTGCATTGAACAGGGAACCCACTTTCTAATTGTGGATGACAAAGAGCTGGTAAATCAATTGATGGAAATTACTTCTCCGGCAGTTGTGGCAGAGAAATTTGTTCGTCCAATCAATGCAAAAGAAGTGGCACAAAAGGTGGTTGAGATTCTGGAGAACATCCGCAATCGAAGCCTTCGTAAAACGATTCTGGTGGTGGATGACTCCCCGACTTTTTTAAGAACGGCATCGGAATGGCTCGAAGAAGAATACAACGTATGTGTCTGTCCGTCGGCTTTTGCGGCAATTAAGCTGATCAATGTCAAGAAACCGGATATGATTCTGCTGGATTATGAAATGCCGGTGTGCAGCGGCGCACAGTTTTTAGAGATGATGAATGTGGAACTTGGAGCTGAACATCCACCGGTTATGTTTCTTACCTCTAAAAATGACAAGGAAACGGTGCAGGAGTTGCTGGCACTTAAGCCGCAGGGATATATGTTGAAAACACAGGCGAAGGAATCGATCCTTACAAACATTCGGATGTATTTTGAAAAGGAGATGTAGCATCTATGGTCAGTATTTATTATGCCATACTGCTTGTGATATCTATTCTGATCGCAATCTTTGTTGCACAGCACACGTATGAGAATATTGATATTCATCATTGGACCATAACGGTCATTATACCGCTGGTGATACTGGGGTATTGGCTCAAGACCAGAGTAACCACAACAAACGGGGCAATGATAGCATTTTCTTATATTTATCTGGACAGTACCTTGATGCTGGCTGTGATTTTGTGTGCCCTTTTGTATTTTATGCGTATCAGAGTCAAGCCATGGATAAGACTGGTTATTTATGGCACTTCTTTTGCGCATATGTTCGTTTTCTGGCTATGCATCAATAACAGACTTTATTATAAGTCGGTGAAGCTGATTGATACAGGAGTCGGTATAGCGACGAAGATGGAGAGCGGTCCGTTAAAAATCATCCACTGGATTTATATCGCGGCAATCCTTTTTGCAATCATAACGGTTATTCTGGTTGCCTGGATCCGGCGTGGAACCTATTCGAGAAGAACGCTGGTTATTTATACCGTTCTTCTGTCAGCGGGACTTTTGCTCTATATCATTGAATCCTTTATGGACGTGGATTTTTCCATGTTGCCAACCATGTATGTGATTGCAGATGCAATCATTGCTTTAAATTATGACCGGGATCACACCCATGACATCAGCAGTCTGGTTTCAAGACAGCAGGAACAACATAGTGGCAGGGCATATGTTGCCATTGACCTGTCCGGACGGTTTTTGAGTTGTAACAAAAAGGCTTATGACTTTCTGCCGGAACTTGAAATGCAGATCGTGGATGCAAAGCTTCCGGAGAGAGGAGAGGCGGCAGAGGTCCTGTACGGATTGAAGCAGGATTTCTTGGCAAATAAGACCCTTCTTCGACAGTTTCAGATGGGGGATATGGTCTGCCAATGCGAGATTTCGGAATTCTCCCTGCGGGTGGACGGTGAAGTACAGGGATACATTTTTGATATACGTGATATAACAGAGGAACAGCATGTCATCAAGGTCATGAGAGACTATAACGATGCCTTGAATGAAGAAGTGAACCGTCAAATGAAAGCCATGGTGAATATGCAGGAGCGTATGGTGCTTGGCCTTGCAGATATGATGGATTCACGGGACAAGGAACAAAGCGGCCGCGCAAGGCGGACGAATGCCCTGGTACATATCCTGGTGGGAGAAATTCAAAGGCAGGATTATTTCAAAGCCAGTCTGCAGTTTTTCAATGATATGTTACGCGCCACTCCAATGTATGACCTGGGCAGGATCTGTATCGACCAAGCGATTATTTCAAAAGGCAGCGACCGTACCACAGAAGAGCAGGCCTTGTATGAAAGCCATGCTGTAAAAAGCGGAGAATTTGTCCACCGGATTCTTGATGAAGCAGAGAATCCGCAGTATGTGAAGGTGGCTTATCATATTGCAAGAAATCATCATGAACGCTGGGATGGAAGAGGTTATCCGGACGGACTTGTGGGAGAGATGATTCCACTGGAAGCCCGCATCGTTGCTTTGGCGGATGCCTTCGATGAATGGGTTGCCGAGAAGAAAAAGGGCAGACCTATGGAGGAGACCTTGCTGGAAGTGGAGAATATGGTGGAAGAGCAGATGGGAAGCCGTTTTGATCCGAATCTGCAGGAGGTTTTTATGGCATCCCGAAAGAAGATTGAAGAATACTATATCTCACAGGAGATGGACTAGACAGCAATGAATATAGTGAAAAAAATCGGGATGTATGTACCGGTATTTCTTTTGACGATGTGTGGTCTGGCAGCCATGCTCGTTCTGAGTGCACGAATTCCCCGAACAGCCCTGCAGGATCATATGAGAGATTCTGCAGAATATCTGAGCCGATATGATAAATCCTATCGGCTGATAAAGGGGGCGGATATCTGCCGCCTCGACCGGAATGCCGACGCCATCTGGCTTTCCATCGCCTATGGTTATGACAGCAAAAAGCCGGTTTCCTCGGTACTCTGGTCGAAGTATTATGGCAGGGCAGGTACCGAGCTGAAAGATGCATTTTTGGTGCAGACGAGACAGGGTTTGAAAGGGAATCAGGAATACCTGCGTTACTGGCATGGGGGGAATGCTTTTATAAGACTCTTCCATCTGGTGACGGATATCAGGGGAATCTATCTGTTTCATGGCCTGTTGATCGGGCTGATCCTTCTGGGAATTATGATGGTCTTATACCGGAATGGCATGGCAGAGGTTGGGGTGAGTTTTTGTATTTCCCTGGCCTTTGTCGGGATCTGGGTCGTTCCCTTTTGCCTGGAATATTCTTTTGTCATCCTCTGGGCGCTTTTTATGACCTGCGTCATGATAGAGAAATGTCTCAAAGGGGAATGGGACTAGAACAACGATTTTTTTGACTAGTCCAAGTAACATTTTTGAAAGCTCTGTCCGGTATGAACGGACAGGGCTTTTTACTTGCAGTTAAATTTGTATTTTCCTCGTGCTTTCGTGGTACAATAGGCATAGTGATTGACAGGCGAATTTTCTGTAGAACAGAAGAAGGAGCAAATGTAATGATAGATGATTATCTAAGAGCAAAAAGGTTAGGAGACCGATGCTTTCGGAGGGATACGGTAAGAGGTGTATATCCTTATCTTCCGGTCCTGGATGAGATCGTTTCTCCTGCGGATGTTTCGGAAGAGCACGTTGGCCTTATAGAGATTCCTACGGATAAAATCGTAGGAACGAAGACAAAGGGGCGAACGGAATCCTTTGCAAGAAACTTTATGCCAATCCTGGATCCCGGATCGGAGTTTGCCGCCAAGTGGGGCCAGCTTTACGACTCAGCGGTGACGGAAGGGATTCGTGAGCCAATCAAAGTTTATGAATATATGAGGCAGTTCTATGTTCAGGAGGGAAACAAACGGGTTTCCATGTCAAACTTCCTGGAGATTGAGGCGGTACTGGGAGATGTGACCCGCCTTGTTCCCAATAAGACGGATGATCCGGAGAATAAAATATATTTTGAATTTCTGGACTTTTACAGGGTTGCTCCTTACTACGATATTTCTTTTTCCCATGAGGGAGACTATGCCAAGCTGGCAGATTATTATGGAGAGAATTTAAAAGATCCCTGGCCGCGTGAGAAGTTCGAGGACTTAAGAAGCAATTATACGATCTTTCGGAAGGCATTTAAGAAGGAAGGGGCAGACCGGCTGGATGTGACAACCGGAGACGCTTTTCTGGTGTATCTGCGATTCTATGGACCGAAGGGATTGATCGGAATCGACGAAGGACTGCTAAAGAGACGCATTCAAAAACTCTGGCAGGAATTTGTTGTATCAGGGGATACGCAATCCGTGGCACTGGCGCTCCATCCGAGTGAGGTTGAGAAGGAGAGTAACGGTCTGTTTGCCATGTGGCAGAAGAAACCGGAGTACAGTTCAAAGAACCCTCTTAAGGTTGCTTTCATGTATGAACGCCCGGCGGAGACGTCCCAATGGATCTACGGCCATGAACTTGGCAGGAATTATATCCAGCAGGCCTTTGGACCTGAGGTGGAGACCATTTGCTATAACGACTGTACCTGCAATGAACTGCTGAGGTGGCGGATCGATCAGGCAGTTGAGGCAGGAGCCCAGATGATTTTCACGGTTTCCCCGATTCAGATGGAAGAGACTATGAAGTCAGCCCTTCATTATCCGGAAGTTAAATTCCTGAACTGTTCGGTGAATCTGACCCAGAGCATGGTGCGAACCTACTACGGAAGAATGTATGAGGCGAAATTTCTCATGGGCTTTTTGGCTGCGACAAGAAACCGGGGGCATAAGATCGGCTATCTGGCAGCCTATCCTATTTACGGGGCTGTTGCAGAGATCAATGCCTTTGCCATCGGTGCCTCCATGGCGGATCCGGAGAGCGAAATATATCTGGCCTGGTCTTCCGAGAAGGATCGGGACTGGAGAAGTTATTTTAAAGAGATGGGAGTGGATCTGATATCAGGTCCGGATCTGATCCGTCCGGAGAAGGCGACAAGAGAATACGGTCTTTATCGGGAGGAGAATGGCAAGATCAAGAATCTGGCTTTCCCGATCTGGGACTGGGGCAAGTATTATGAACTGATCATACGTCAGGTGCTGGAAGGAACCTGGGATGATGAGCCGATGGGAGAAGCAAAGGCTTTGAATTACTGGTGGGGAATGTCATCCGGTGTTATTGATGTTATCTTATCACCGCATCTTCCTTATCAGACTTATAAGCTGGCGGATATCTTAAGGCAGTCCATGGTCACGGAGAATTTGAATCCGTTTTATGGAGAGATTTATCAGCAGGGACATCAGAAAATCAAAGGTTACGGTACCCCGAAAATTTCAAACGAGGAAATTTTAACCCAGACCTGGCTTGCGGAAAATGTTATCGGAACATTACCGCAGATGGATCAGTTAAGCCGTAAGGCAAAAGCGGCGGTAAATGTAAGTGGAGTAATTGAGGAGTAGTATTTTGAAAATCTTAACATTGGCAGACGAAGAAAACAAAGGATTATGGGATTTCTATGATAAATCCAAAACGGAGGGAGTGGACCTTATTATCTCCTGCGGAGATTTGAATTCACACTACCTGCAGTACTTGGAGACCATGGTAAATTGTCCGCTTTTATATGTGCGAGGCAATCATGACAGACATTACGACCAGGATCCGCCACAGGGATGCAGTCCGATCGATGACCGGATCTATGACTATCAGGGGCTTCGAATTTTAGGACTTGGAGGAAGCATGCGATATAAGGAAGGCTCCGATATGTACACCGAAGCAGAGATGCGAAGTAGAATCAAAAAGCTGAACCGTCAGGTTGCACTTCGAAACGGAATCGATATCCTTGTAACACATTCTCCGGCAAAGGGGTACGGAGACCTGGAAGATCTTCCGCATCAGGGATTTGAATGCTTTAATGAATTCCTTGAGAAGTGGAAGCCAAAGTACATGCTCCACGGTCATGTGCATAAGACATACGGGGCGCATTTTCAGAGAATCTATGATCATCCAAGCGGAACGAAGATTATCAACTGTTATGATACGTTCTCACTTGAGATTACAGATGATGATCATCCGGCAAGAGGAAAGACCGGATCGATGCTCTATGATTTGTACACCCAGATGCAGGATCGAAGGACACCGAGTCGTTACAATTGACACAGAACAAAGATTTTTGTTATCAATCTAAAAAATGTTTTATAGAAAACATGGACTTTTCTTGATAGGATGATACAGGAAACGAATGTAGTCTAAACCTGAATTATTCACCGAAGTTCGGTGAATGCGGGTGAAACCCGCATAGATACTACAGTTGCAGATTCTTCTACTTTCATCTTTCAAGTGAATAGAAAAAGGACCAGATCCCTGGTAAAATCTAGGTGTCAAAGCCAAATCAAACCAGAAAGAAGAGGTCCTCTATGGCTATTTTAAACACTGTTTCACTTGATAGCAACAAAAAAATTAAACTCAACTTCAATGGCGGCGATCTTTCATCCGATGCAGGCTTACTTCTTATCAAAGAGTTTGCCTCAAAAATCGGATTCAACCGCCTGATCAACAATCTGTTCAAAACC